>JBCBWF010000587.1:0-2422 GCA_039817245.1 Pseudomonadota bacterium
CCTCTGCCGCAGCTCGGCTACTTGCTCGACGGCATCGACTGGCGCACTCCGCGGCGTACCTGGCGACCGGCTGCGGCAGGGTGACTCAGGGGTGCCCGCGCACGGCAATCGGGCTCTCGTCGCCGCGCCGATCGGGGTAGAGTTCCGGCATGACCGCCGCGTCCTCCGACATCGATGCCCTGCGCGCCGCCCTCGCAGCGGCAGAGGCGCGTGCCGACGAGGCCGAGGCGAAGGCGACGCGCGCGCAGGCGGTTCTGACCGGCACCGAGGCGCTGATCGCGACGCTGAAGCTCGAGATCGAGAAGCTCCGCCGCGCGCTCTACGGCCAGCGCTCCGAGCGTAAGTCGCGGCTCCTCGATCAGCTGGAGCTGCAGCTCGAGGAGCTGGAGGCTGCCGCGACCGAGGACGATCTCGCGGCCGAACGGGCCGACGCTCGCGCGGCAACGCCGGCTGGGGAGGATGTGCGCCGGCGCCCCGCCCGCAAGCCGTTTCCGGAGCATCTGCCCCGCGAGCGTGTGGTGATCCCGGCGCCCGAGCATTGCCAGTGCTGCGGCTCGAGCCGGCTCGCGAAGCTCGGCGAGGACATCACCGAGACGCTCGAGGTTGTGCCGCGCTCCTGGAAGGTGATCCAGACCGTGCGCGAGAAGGTGTCCTGCCGGGACTGCGAGCGCATCGCGCAGGCGCCCGCACCGTTCCATCCGACGCCGCGAGGCTGGGCGGGGCCGAGCCTGCTGGCCATGATCCCCTTCGAGAGCGAGCCATCGAAGGCGCCACCGGTTCGAGCCCGATGGCGAGCCGGGCAGCACCAGCCGCTGAACTGCCAGGCCGAGCGCTATGCGCGGGAGGGCGTGCCGCTCAGCCTCTCGACGCTCGCCGACCAGGTCGGCGCGGCGACCGTGGCGCTCGCGCCCTTGCACCGGCTGATCGCAGCCCATGTTCTCGCTGCCGACCGGCTCCACGGCGACGACACGCCGGTGCCCGTGCTCGCGAAGAGCAAGACCGACACCGCCCGGCTCTGGACCTATGTGCGCGACGACCGCCCGTTCGGCGGTCCGGCACCGCCGGCGGCGCTCTTCCGCTACTCCCGAGACCGGCGCGGCGTGCATCCCGAAGAGCATCTCGTCGGGTGGGGTGGCGTACTGCAAGCGGACGCCTATACCGGCTTCGGCAAGCTCTACGCGGCCGATCGCCCGCCGAAGCCCGTGACCGACGCGCTCTGCTGGAGCCATGCGCGGCGGAAGTTCTTCGAGCTGGCCGACATCGCGACCCAGGCCCGCCGCGGCAAGCAGGCCAAGGCGATCTCGCCGCTCGCGCTCGAGGCGGTGACACGGATCGATGCGCTCTTCGATCTCGAGCGGGCGATCAACGGCCTCGCGGCTGAGGAACGCCTGGCGCGGCGCCGGGAGGACGCCGCACCCCTCGTCGCCGGGCTCGAGACCTGGATGCGGACCGATCGCGAGCGGCTCTCCCGCCACGCCGATGTCGCCAAGGCGATGGACTACATGCTGAAGCGCTGGGACGGCTTTGTGCGCTTCCTCGAGGACGGCCGCGTCTGCCTCGCGAACAATGCCGCCGAGCGGTCGCTGCGCGGTGTCGCGCTCGGGCGCAAGGCGTGGCTCTTCGCGGGCTCCGAAAGGGGAGGCGAGCGGGCCGCCTTCATGTACGCGCTCATCGTCACGGCGCGGCTCAACGGCATCGATCCGCAGGCCTGGCTCGCGGACGTGCTCGCGCGGATCGCCGACACGCCCCTCTCGAGGCTCCACGGCCTTCTGCCCTGGAACTGGGCCGTCGGGAACGAGAGACGCGCGGCATGAGCAGGCCGCGCCCGATCGCCCGGCTCAAGATCACGCTCGCCGATGTCGAGCCGAAGGTCGTGCGCCGGATCGACGTGCCGCTCGGCATCCGGCTCGACCGCCTGCATCAGGTCCTGCAGGCGGCGATGCCCTGGACCGACAGCCATCTCTACGAGTTCACCGCCGGCGGCACCGGCTGGGGTATGCCGGACCCCGACGGCCTCTACGGCGGCCCGCTGCCGGCGCCGAAGTCGACGCTGAAGGATGTGCTCGAGGACACCGGCGCTAAGACCATCCACTACATCTACGACTACGGCGATCACTGGGATCACGTGATCAAGGTCGAGCGTATCGGCGAAGCCGACCCGATGCTGCTCTACCCGTTCCTGATCGCCGCCACCGGCCGATGCCCGCCGGAGGATATCGGCGGCAGCACCGGCTATGCGGAACTCCTCGAGGCCATCGCCGATCCCGACCACGAGGAGCACGAGAGCATGCTCCGCTGGGCCGGCGGCAACTTCGACCCCGAAGCAGCCCCGGTCCAGGAGATCGACGCAGCCCTCGAACGCCTCGCAAAACGCTGGGCCCCGAAGCCGCGCAAGCCCAAACCATCCTGACCGCGGCCTTCA
>JBCBWF010000565.1:0-2626 GCA_039817245.1 Pseudomonadota bacterium
CGGAAGACGGGGCGGCAGGCGACGTTCTCGTCGGACATCCTCTACGACACCCTGCGCAAATACGATCCCGAGCACCTGATGCTGGAGGTCACCCGGCGCGAGGCGATGCGGGGGCTGGTGGATTTCGGCCGGATCGAGGAGCTGCTCGCGCGGGTGGAGGGACGGGTCGACCATGTGCGCGCGAGCCGGGTGACGCCGCTGGCCGCACCGCTCCTGCTGGAGATGGGCCGTGTGCCGATCCGCGGCGGGGGCGCGGAGGAGACGCTGCTGGCCGAGGAGGCCGCGATGCTGGAGCGGATCGATGCGGGCGGGCCGAGCGAGCTCCCGTGACGGGCGACGAGCGGCGCATCGGATGCAGCGATGGCGCCGCGGGAACGCCCCGAGGCGCGCCGGTGGGATGCGGTGTCGCGGTGAGAACTGGCGCGGCGTGCGATTCTCCGCTTGGCGCTTCGACCGTTGCTCCCGCTCCCACCCACGTCATGCTGCGTCGAAAATGGTGAAACCGAGGTGAGCGGATCGGGAACAGACAGTTTTCATTCGGGAGCGCCCCTGTTCATCTTCTGTTCGACTTCGGATGGACAAAATGTCGTGGGTGGGTGCGGCCGCGTAGTCGGACTGAGGGGCGAGTCGCCCGGGTGAGGATAGGGCGCCGCGCTCGTGGGTGTCCCGGGCTTGACCCGGGACACCCACGACATGCCGGGAGGCGCCGGATCGAAGCGCCCCGGGCTGCAGCGGGCCTCCTTGGCTGGCACGTGTTGGTGATCGGTCGGCAGCAGGAAATGTGCCGTGTGCACCGCCGGCCGGCGCCCGAACGCGCGGGCGCTGCCGGCACGCTCATGGAACCGGCAGACGACCAAGCGCCTCTGCACGGCGATGCTTGGGCCGCAGCCGTCTCCTCCGAGCCCGCCCTCGAGGCGCCATTGCGCACTGCGCGGCAGGCGGCGCGCCGCCGTCCTTCAGGGCTCGGGCGGGCGGGGTCCGCGGGCAGCGAGGCGGGCGTTGAGCCAGAGCGCAAGGAACGGCATCGGCAGGAAGGCCGCCACCATCACCGCCCAGTAGACCCAGCGCGGCAGCAGGCCGGTGGAGGCGGCAAAGACCGCCGCGAGGAACAGGAGGCCGAAGACCGCGAGCGCCGCGTAGACGCGGCGCAGGAATACGCGCTGCGCCTCCGTCTCTGCCGCGCGGTAGCTGCACCAGCAGCCGAAGACCGCCCCGCCCACGCCGAGGGCCGATCCCAGGATCGCCCCGATCATCCCTGCCGTCGCCCCGTCCATGCGCTCACCCCCGTCGCTTCGCGCCAATATCTCACCCCGTGGTGAGGATACCACAGGGCTTGGGGCCAGGCGAAGGCAAGTGCTCGGCCGCCGCGCTCAGCGCTGGCCGTAATAGAGCGCCTGGACGTGCTCGGCCTCGGCGAAGAAGAGCCAGCGCAGCGCCATGATGCCGGCACCGTGGCTCACCAGCGCGAGCAGCGCGAGAAAGCCCCGCCCGAAGGGCAGGATCGCGGCGAGGATCAGCAGGACGAGCGGAACGCCGAAGCCGAGTGCCGCGCCGAGCAGGCGAAGCTCGTAGGCCCGCCTGCGCCCGACGCGGAAGGCCATCTCGTCGAGCAGGTAGTTCGTGCCCGTATGCGGGGCCTCGAAGGCGCGGACGCGGCCGAGCCGGCCGAGCCCCGTGGCCGTGCCGATATCCGAGCCCGCGGCGCGGCGGCCAGCCCCGGCGGCGGCGGTCTGCCAGCGCACGACCATGCCGGCCACGAGGGCGAGGGCGAGGAAGAGAGCCCAGCTCGCGATGGCATGCCCGCCGGAGAGCCGCGCGGCCGCCTCCACGCCAATCAGCCCGCCAAGCGCGGCGAGGGCGAGAAAAAGCGCAGGCGTCGGCGTCAGCGACCAGCGCGGCACGGTGGCGAGCTGCCCGTAGATCATGGCCGTGGCGTAGACCGTGGCCGCCGCGAAGCCCGCGGCGAGCCATCCGAGCAGCGAGAGCCGCGCGCCCCAGAGGATCCAGACCCCCGCATAGAGCGCGAAGAGGCCGAGGGCGACGACCATCAGGCAGGCCTCGCGCGAGAGCCACGACGAGCGCCACTGGCTGAAGGCGCGCCAGGCGCGGTCCGGCCGGGCGAGATGGAGCGAGGAGGCCGCCCCGCCCGCCGCGGCGAGCACGAAGGCCAGCGCCGGCCCGATCAGCGAGAAGACGGTGGCGGCCGGGAACGGCTCCGTGATGGCCGTGCTGCCATCGGCGAGCTGCATGGTCGCCAGCGGCACGCCGTAGCCGAGGCCGAGCCAGAAGATCATGCCGAGGCCGAGGCCGGAGAGCACGGTGAAGACGATGAGGGAGGGCGCGGGATGCATCAGCTCAGCCGCTCCAGCGCGCGGTCGAGCCAGCCGAGAAAGCCGTCGGGCTGGCGCTCGGCCATGGCCGCGAGGTTCGGGGCGGGGGTGTCGGCGGCGGGGGCGAGGTCGCGCCCGCGGGGCGGCAGGTACTTGTTGACGGGCTTGGTGCCCTGCTCGGCCATCAGGTCCATCCCGCCGCGATCGGCGACGAGCCGGCTCGCCTCGCTGGCCGGATCGGAGAGATCGCCGAAGGCGCGCGCGCCGGCGGGACAGGCGCGCACGCAGGCCGGCAC
>JBCBWF010000005.1:0-41866 GCA_039817245.1 Pseudomonadota bacterium
CGATCACCACCGTGACCATCGGCACGCCGAGCGCCAGACACTGCTCGGTGGCCCGCGCGATGGCCTCGGCCTGGCCGCGCTCCTCCGCGCCCTTGCCGGGATAGGCGCCCGGCGTGTCCACCAGCGTGATCACGGGCAAGGCGAAGCGGTCGGCGAGATCCATCAGACGCACCGCCTTGCGGTACCCCTCCGGCCGGGCCATGCCGAAATTGCGCTCAAGCCTGGTCCGCGTGTCGTTGCCCTTCTCATGACCGAGCACGACGACCGGTCGATCCTCGAACCGGGCAAGCCCGCCCACGACGGCATGGTCCTCGGCGAAGTTCCGATCCCCGGCAAGCGGCGTGTACTCGGTAAAGAGCTGGCGAATGTAGTCGAGCGCGTGGGGCCGCGCGGGATGGCGCGCGACCTGGCACTTCTGCCAGGGCGTGAGCTGCGCGTAGAGGTCGCGCAAGGTCTCGGCGGCACGGGTTTCCAGCCGATCCGCCTCGTCGCCCACATCCATGGCTGGATTGTTGCGCGCCAGCGCGCGGAGCTCCTCCACCTTGCCGGCGAGCTCGGCCACGCCCTTTTCGAAGTCGAGAAAATGCTGCTGCATGCCGCGCCACATGCCCCAGCGCACAGCGCAATGCAACGCCGCAATACCGTGTCTCGCAGCTCCGCGCTGCGTGGCCCCGGCCCGCCATCATCGTCGCATCGCGCGGCAATGCCTGTGATGCGGATGACATCTGGATTTGCTACGCGCATTCGTGCGGTCGCGCCACCAATCCACCCGCCCAGACCGGGACCGCCTGCGATGTTCGTCATCGATGCAAAGAGGAGAAGAAGATGTTTGTTTTTGCTCGCAAAGCCCCTGACGCCACGGCCACCGGCCAGATGCTGCGCATGGGCGCCCTGGTCGGCGCCCTCGCGGTTGCGGCTCTCGTCCTCTCGCCGGTTGCCGACGCGAAGGTGCGCGGCATGAGCCCGGACATCAAGACCGAGCGCGTCAAGATCAGCCAGGGCAAGATCGACAAGCTCGACTCCGAGACCCGGGCGCTGATCGAGGAGCTGCGCGAGAGCAGCCCGGTCGCCGTCAACTACGCCCAGCGCGCGGACGGCGTGCTGATCTTCCCGCATGTGCACGATACCTCGTTCCTCGGCATCGGCGAATCGAACGCCATCGGCGTGCTCTACACCCGCGACGAGGCGGGCAAGTACAAGAAGGCCGACTACTACCGCGTCGAACGCCACCGCGTCGGCTTCGCCGAGGGCCAGGATGGCCGCAGCGTGGTCGTCATGTTCATGACTGCCGTGTCGCTCGAGACCTTCCTGAGCGGCGATGCCGAGCAGGAGATCGAGACGGTGGACGTCAACACCGGCGAGATCATCTCCGGCAGCCCGGATGCAGCGGTCGCGGGCTTCGTGGCCCATGTCGACGGCAAGGTCGAAGGCATCGAGGTCAAGGACGTCATCCTCGAGCGCGTGCAGATCGTCAACTGAGACTGCCGCACACGGACCGCGCGACCCCTCACGGGGGGTCGCGAAACCGCTCTGGACGGAGAAGCTTACGAGGCGCTGGCCGGGGCGATGCTATCGATTGCAGAGCAGCGGACAGCGCTCGACAGCGCCTCTTCCCAGCAACACGCCCGCCGCTGCCGCAACAAGGAGGCGCACACAGCAACCTCCGGCCGCGGCAACCGGCTTTGTCTATGCCAGCGGATTGCCGCCGCAGGGCGGGCCCGCGTCAGGTGGCCGCGATGAGCTCCGCCTGCTTCACGATGACCTCGGCCTGGCGGATCGAGGCGATGTCGATGAGCTTGCCGTCGAGCGTCACCGCCCCCGCACCGGCCTTCTCCGCCTCCGCCATCGCCTCCATGATGCGCCGGGCGCGGCCCACCATCTCGTCGGAGGGCGTGAAGACCTCGTTTGCGAGCGCGATCTGGCTCGGATGGATCGCCCATTTGCCGACGAAACCGAGCGTGGAGGAGCGCAGCGCCTGGGCACGAAAGCCGTCGTCATCCGAGAAGTCGCCGAAGGGCCCGTCCACCGGCAGCACGCCGTGCGTGCGGCACGCGGCCACGATCGCCGCCTGCACGTGGTGCCAGGGATCCGCGAACTGCTTCGGGCGCGGCGCATCGCCATCCGCATCCGGCAGCATGTAGTAGGTGGACTGGGTTCCGCCGATCCCCACCGTCTGCATCCCCATGGAGGCGGCGAAATCCGCGGCGCCGAAGCTCATCGCCTGCAGGCGCGGCGAGGCGGCGGCGATCTCCTCCACATGCGCAAGGCCCGCGGCGGTCTCGATGATCACCTCGAAGCCGATGGGCTTCTTCCGCCCGACCGAAGCCTCGAGCCCTGCGACCACGGCGTCCACCGCATAGACATCCGCCGCGGAGCCGACCTTGGGGATCATCACCAGATCCAGCCGCTCGCCCCCCTGCTCGACGAGATCGACGAGATCGCGCACCCAGTAACCCGTATCCAGCCCGTTGATGCGCACGGACACGGTCTTCTTGCCGAAATCGACAGTCTTGAGCGCCTCCACCACATTGGCCCGCGCCGCCGCCTTGTCGGCCGGCGCGACCGAATCCTCGAGATCGAGGTTCAGCACATCGGCCGCACTGGCCGCCATCTTGGGGAACAAGGCCGGGCGCGATCCCGGCCCGAAGAGTTGACAACGGTTCGGTCGCGCCACCGGCGCGGGCTGGGGCCGAAAGCTCATGGCATCTCTCCTTCGCCGGCAGGAGGCGCAACCGCTCGCCTGCGCAATTTTGTTGCGCCGCAAACTAGGCAGGTCCGCAGGGCAGCGTCAATCGCCGCGCGCAAGCCTGTCGCAACCGACATGGCGACCGGGTAGTTCGAGAGGGTGTGTTGCGTGTTGTGGAGGTGTTGCGATGGCCGTGAATGGCAGGTCCCCCGTGGTGAACATCGACAAGGTGCTGGCCGACCCCGGAACGAGCCAGGCCCATGGGCCGCGGGGCCCGTTCGAAGCGCGGCTCGGCCTGATCGGCCACGCGCTCGGCTCGAACCGGATCGGCATCAATGTCACGGTGGTGCCCGCCGGCAAACGCGCCTGGCCGCGCCACTGGCACTACGGCAACGACGAGCTGTTCGTGGTGCTGGACGGTGCCGGCACGCTGCACTACGGCGAGGCGGACTACCCGCTGGCAGCCGGCGATGTGGTGCACATCTCTGCAGGCACCGGGGTCCCGTTCCAGATCGAGAACACCTCCGGCGCGGATCTGCGCTATCTCGCCATCAGCACGCAGGATGCCCCGGATGTCGTGGTCTATCCGGACAGCGGCAAGACCGGGATCTTCGCCGGGAAGGCACCGCTCGGGCCCGCACCGGCCGGCAGGCCCGCCATTGTCCGCTTCGTGCCGGACAGCGCCTCCGCGGGATACTGGCATGGCGAGGTGGAGGAGGGCTGAGCGGCCCCGGCGCTCCCTTGACGCTCGCGCCGCGGCTGCCGTATTGCCCGCCCATGCGTCGCCCGATCCTCATCCATCCCGACCCCCGGCTGAAGAAGGTCGCCGAGCCCGTGCCGGGCGTGGACGACGAGGTGCGCGTGCTGATGCAGGACATGCTCGAGACAATGTATGCCGCGCCGGGGATCGGCCTCGCTGCTCCGCAGATCGGCATCAACGCGCGCGTGATCGTGATGGACTGCGCGCCGCGCGAAGCGGAACCGGGCGGCCCGGAGCCTGCGCCGAAGCCGTTGCGTCTCGCCAATCCCGAGATCGTCTGGTCCTCCGACGAGCCGGTCACGATGGAGGAGGGCTGCCTCTCCATTCCGGACATCTACGCGGATGTGACCCGTCCTTCGGCCGTGCGGGTGCGCTGGCTCGACGAGACTGGCACGCCGCAGGAGGCGGATATGACCGGCATCTGGGCCGTCTGTGTGCAGCACGAGATCGACCATCTGGACGGCAAGCTCTTCATCGACACGCTCGGCCCCATGCGCCGCCGAATGATCACCGAGAAGATGAAGAAGCTGAAGCGCGAGCGGGCCCGCACCGCGGCGGACGGGCGCGAGGACTGAGCCTCGCCCGCACACGACCCGGGAGGCAGGCTCCGTGAACACCGACCGTCCGCTGCGCCTCGCCTTCATGGGAACGCCTGATTTCGCCGTGCCGGTGCTGGAAGCGCTGCGCGCGGCAGGCCACGAGATCGCGGCGGTCTATACCCAGCCTCCCCGCCCGGCGGGGCGGGGCAAGCGGCTGACACCGAGCCCGGTGCAACGCTCCGCCGAGGCCCAAGGCCTGACGGTGGAGACACCGCTCAGGTTCCGGGAACCGGAGGTCGTCGCCGGTTTCGCGGCGCTCGGGCTCGATGCGGCGGTTGTGGTCGCCTATGGCCAGATCCTGCCGCAAGCCGCCCTCGATGCGCCCCGCCTCGGCTGTCTCAACGCACATGCCTCGCTCCTGCCGCGCTGGCGCGGGGCGGCCCCGATCCAGCGCGCGATCATGGCCGGAGATGCGGCGAGCGGGGTCTGCATCATGCAGATGGAGGCGGGGCTCGATACGGGCCCGGTGCTGGCGCGCGAAACCGTTCCGATCGGGCCGGAGGAAACGGCCGGCAGCTTGCACGACCGGCTGAGCGCGCTCTCTGCGCGGCTCATGGTCGAGACGCTCCGGGCACTGGCCGAGGGCCGGCTATCGGCGGAGCCGCAACCCGAGGCAGGCATCACCTACGCGGCGAAGATCGACAAGGCCGAGGCCCGGGTGGACTGGTCGCGCCCGGCGGAGGCGGTCTCGGCCCAGATCCGCGGCCTCGCCCCGTTTCCGGGCGCCTGGTGCGAGATCGACGGTGCGCGCGTGAAGCTCCTGATGGCTCACGCAGAACGCTGGGAAGGCCCGGCCGCCGCGCCTGGGACGGCCCTCGACGATGCCCTGCTGGTGGCCTGCGGGCAGGGGGCGGTGCGGCTCGCAACCCTCCAGCGCCCCGGCAAGGGCGCACAGGCAGCCGATGCGATGCTCCGCGGCCACCCGGTTCCGGCCGGCAGCCTGCTCATCTGAGCGCCGATCCGCCGCCTCCCTCCGCCCACCCACCCGCGGTTCGGCGGCGGATCGGCGCAAAACGGCAGACCGACGGTTACGCAAAGCACGCGGCCGCCCTTGTCGCCGGGCCCGCCACCGCGGGTGGGTGGGCGGGGCGGTGGCGGGCCCGGCGACAAGGGCTGTCACGGGAGCGCGATCCGACGTCTCGCGCTTGCGGTCACACGCCCATGCAGACGTATTTCATCTCCAGGTATTCATCGATCCCGTACCGCGAGCCCTCGCGGCCCAGGCCGGACTGCTTCACGCCGCCAAAGGGGGCGACTTCGGTCGAGATGATCCCGGTGTTCACACCGACGATCCCGCTCTCGAGCCCCTCGGCCGCGCGCCAGACCCGCGAGAGATCCTTCGCGTAGAAGTAAGCCGCAAGGCCGAACTCGGTAGCATTGGCGAGGCGCACCGCCTCCTCGTCCTCCTTGAACCGGATAAGGGGCGCCACGGGGCCGAAGGTCTCCTCGCGGCTCACCAGCGCCGCGGCGGGCACGCCCGTGAGGATGGTCGGCTCGAAGAACGTGCCGCCGAGCGCATGCCGGGCACCGCCGGTCACGACCGTCGCACCCTGCGCCACGGCGTCGGCCACATGGGCCTCCACCTTCTGAACCGCCGCCTCCTCGATGAGCGGGCCGATTTTCGAGCGCTCCTCGAACCCGTCGCCCACGGTGAGCCCGGCCACGGCCGCCTTCAGCTTCTCGGCGAAGGCATCGTACACCGCGTCCTGCACATAGATCCGGTTGGCGCAGACGCAGGTCTGGCCGGCATTGCGGAACTTGCAGAGGATCGCGCCCTCCACCGCCGCATCGAGATCGGCATCGTCGAACACGATGAAGGGCGCATTGCCGCCGAGTTCCAGCGACAGCTTCTTGATGCTGTCGGCGGACTGGCGCATCAGGATCCGCCCCACCTCGGTGGAGCCTGTGAAGGTCAGCTTTCGCACAGCCGGGTTGGCGCAGAGCTCCCCGCCGATCGCCGGCGCATCGAGCCCCGTCACGATGTTCAGCACCCCGGCCGGCAGCCCCGCCTTTTCGGCAAGCACTGCGAGGGCGGTGGCCGAAAGCGGCGTGAGCTCCGAAGGCTTGATCACCACCGTGCAGCCCGCCGCGAGCGCGGGGCCGACCTTTCGCGTGATCATCGCGTTGGGGAAGTTCCAGGGCGTGATCGCCGCCACCACGCCCACCGGCTGGCGCAGCACGATGATCCGCTTGTCCGGCTGGTGCCCGGGAATGGTGTCGCCGTAGATGCGCTTGCCCTCTTCGGCGAACCACTCGATGAAGCTCGCGCCATACGCGATCTCGCCCTTGGCCTCTGCCAGCGGCTTGCCCTGCTCGGCGGTCAGGAGCCGGCCGAGATCGTCCTGAGCGGCCATGATCAGCTCGAACCAGCGGCGCAGCAGCGTGGCGCGGTCCTTGGCGGTCAGGGCGGCCCAGGCGGGCTGGGCCGCCTCGGCGGCAGCGATGGCGCGGCGGGTCTCGGCCACGCCGCAATCGGCCACGTCCACGATTTTCTCGCCGCTCGACGGATTGGTGACGGCGAAGACCGCGCCGCCCTCCGCCCCCACCCATTCGCCGCCGATATAGGACCGCGCGGCCAAGAGGCTGCGCTCGCTGAGATCGAACATGGGATCCTCCCGCTTTTCGGTTCTGCCCCGAATAGGCGCCTGCGCCCGGGCAGCGTCAAGCCGCCGTGGCGCTGCCCGACCGTAACCATCACGCATCTCAATGCGCTCATTCGGCAACACCGCAGCCAGCAGGGAAGCAGCGGACGAGAGCATGGTTGATCCGGACGGACGATTCGGACGACCCAACGGCTCCCTCGTGGATGCGCCGAGCCCCTGTGGGTGGCGGTTTTCGTTCCCCCGGTGCGGGGCGGCTCTGCTGCAGTCCGTATGCCGGGGCCGGTGGCGAAGCGGGGGATGGGACGAGGCTCCGGGACAGGAGCGACGGGTGCGAACCCGATCTTCCGGTTCGAGTCCGGATCGTCCCTCCAGCAGATGTAGCTCAATGGTAGAGCAACGGATTGCGGATCCGTCTGATGGAGGTTCGAGTCCTCCCTTCAGCTCACGCCACCTCACCCGTGGCACCAGCCGCATGCTGGAAGAAGAGACTGGGTTCCGGGGCCGGCCTTGCGGGGCCGGCGGCGGGGTGCTGTGCACTTCGGTGCGAGTGCCCGGCCGGCCGGTGCCGACGCTCAGGCGCGCCCGTGCTCCGGATGACGGGGCCGGCGGGCCCGGGTCAGGCCCTGACGGCGTCTTCGGATGCGCGGCAGGGCTCCGCCCGGGCTCCCCGTCCCCCGCTCGCCGGAGCCCGCGCCCCCGGGTGCCGGCCGGTCCCGGGCCTTACCCGCGCTGCCGGATGGGCCGGCGGACGCCGAGACCGCGAGAAGAGGAGACGAGACGCCGAGCACCGACCGACATGCCTGACGACATGGAGACCGAAAGGATAGATCCGATGATGACGACCCTGATCGACCGGATGCTGGGCCAGACCCGCGTCACGGTCAGCGAGACCGAGCGTGCGATCGCGCTCTATCAGGGGCGGTTCCTCGGCATCCTCGGCCCGGGCGAGCACCGGCTGCCCAACCGCCGGCGCGCGCTCGAGATCGAGCGCCACGACCTGAACCGTCCCCTGTTCGCCTCCCGCTTCGGCCAGGCGCTCGAACGCGCGCGCCCGGAGCTGGTGGACGAGCACCTCACGCTCTTTGCCGCGGGTCCCGGCGAGGTGGCGCTCCTGCTGCGCAACGGCGCGATCGTCGCCGTCTCGCGCGGACCGCAGGAGCGCAGCTTCTACTGGACTGCAGCAGGACCCTGGGAGATCCGGCGCGAGCCGCTCGATGCGCATGCCTCGGTGCCTGCGGATCTGGCGCGCATGATCGAGCAGGCGGGTGCCGCAGGCGGACTGAAGGGCGTGGTCGCGAAGGCGACGGTCGATGCGGGCCAGGTGGGCCTGCTCTATGTCGACGGCGCCTATGCGGCGATGCTGGAGCCGGGGGTGCATCTCTTCTGGCAGGTCGGGCGCAAGATCGATGTGCGGCTCGTCGATACGCGGCTGCGCACCCACGACGTGACCGGCCAGGAGCTGCTCACGGCGGATCGTGTGACGGTTCGGGTGAACATCGCGGCGGACTATCGCGTGGTGGATCCCGTGCTGGCGGCGACGGCGGTGAAGGACTTCGCTGCAGCCCTCCACGGGGTCCTGCAGCTGGCCTTTCGCCGTGCGCTCGCGACGCGCACGCTCGATGTCCTCCTTGCCGAGAAGGGGCGGGTGGATGCCGAGGCGACGGAGGAGGTGCGGAGCCAGATGGCGGGGATCGGGCTCGAGCTCGGGCCGGTCGCGCTCAAGGATGTGATCCTGCCGGGCGAGATGCGCGAGATCCTCAACCGTGTCGTGGCGGCGGAGAAGGAGGCCGAGGCCAATGTCATCCGCCGGCGCGAGGAAACCTCGGCGACCCGGGCGCTGCTCAACACCGCGAAGGTGATGGCGGAGAACCCGGTGATGCTGCGGCTGAAGGAGCTCGAGGCGCTGACGGAGATCGCGGGCAAGGTCGAGCGGCTCGTGGTGCACAACGGTGCCCAGGGGCTGATGAAGGACCTCGTCACGCTCTCCGAGTGAGCCAACGGGAGGGGCAGGCCGCGGTGCCTGCCCCTCTCTTCAGAGCGCCGCGTCGGGCGGCGGTCGGCTTGGCCGGCGCCGGGCGCGCGGCGGGCGGTCCGGGTACCGCGCGTGGCCGGCCTCAGCCGGCGGCTGCCTTCAGGGCCTTGATCTCGGCGCGGGCGAGGGTGTCGGCCCGTTCGTTCTGCGGGTGGCCGGCATGGCCCTTCACCCAGTCCCACGCGACCGTGTGGCGGGCCTGGGCCGCATCGAGGCGCTGCCAGAGATCGGCGTTCTTGACGGGCTTCTTGGCCGCTGTCTTCCAGCCGTTCTTCTTCCAGCCATGGATCCAGCCGGTGATGCCGTCCTTCAGATAGCTCGAATCGGTGACGACGGTGAGCGTCGACGGGCGCTCCAGCGCTTCGAGTGCGGCGATCGCGGCCATCAGCTCCATGCGGTTGTTGGTGGTCTCCGCCGCGCCGCCGGAGAGCTCCCGCGCCTTGACGACCGCGCCCTCGCGCACGGCTTCGAGCACCACGCCCCAGCCGCCTGGCCCCGGATTGCCGGAGCAGGCGCCGTCCGTGTAGGCGAAGAGGGCCGTCACCGCGGCGGGATCAGTGCATCAGGCGCGCGGCCGGCGAGGCCGGCAAGGCGCGCTCCCGCGTCTGGCGCGCATAGACATGCATGAGCTTGCAGGGCGTGCCGTCATAGCCGTGGCCCGGCTCGTGGTAGATCTCGATCACCGTCAGCCCGGCGCGCACCAGCATGCTGTGGATCTCGCTCTCGGTGAAGAAGGTGTAGGCACGGCCGAGATCGTCCCGCTCCGAGCCCGTGCCCTCCTTGAGGCCGAGATAGACGACGCCGCCCTGCTTGAGCGCGCGGGCGATCCGCGAGAGGTGGCCGGGCATGGCGGCGCGGCTGTCATGGAGCAGGGAGAAGGCGGCCCAGATGCCCAGATAGGCACGCTCGGCGCGCAGCGCGTCGAAATCGGCGACGCGGACCGAGATGCCGTGGCGTTCCTTCGCCTCCGCCGCCATCGCCTCGGACGCGTCCATGGCCGAGACACGGTAGCCGAGCCGGGCGAGCGACGCCGAGGCCCAGCCGGAGCCGCAGCCGAGATCGAGCACGGCGCTGCGCATCGGGACGTGCGTGGCGAAGCGGCGCAGCCAGGGGCCGCGGTCCTCGCTTTCGCCGTGATCCGCGTATTCGCCGGCGCTCTCGTTGTAGAAATCCAACGTCTGGCGATCGATCGTCATGCCGCGGCCTCCCTGGATCTGGCTCTGGCCTGCACCCGGCGTCCGGTCACGCAGGTTCCCGCAGGATACGCGGCACCTTAAAGCTCACATTCTCCTCGGCTGTGACGATCCTCTCAATGGTGAGCGCGTAGCGTGCGGCGAACGCGTCGACCACACCCTGCACGAGGATCTCCGGCGCGCTGGCACCGGCCGTGACGCCGACGGTGCGGATGCCCTCCAGCGAGCGCCAGTCGATATCCGCGGCGGTCTGAACCAGCATGGCATAGGGCGCACCGGCTGCCTGGCCGACCTCCACGAGGCGGCGGGAATTGGAGGAGTTGGGCGCGCCGACCACAAGGAGCGCGTCGATCCGGTCCGCCATCGCCTTCACAGCCGCCTGACGGTTGGTGGTGGCGTAGCAGATGTCCTCCTTGTGAGGCCCCACGATGGCCGGAAAACGCGCCTGGAGCGCTGCCACGACGGCTGCGGTATCGTCCACCGACAGCGTGGTCTGGGTGATGAAGGCGAGCCGCTCGGGGTTTCGCGGCGCGATATGGGCCACATCGTCGACGGTTTCGACGAGGATCACCTCGCCGTCCGGCAGCTGCCCCATCGTGCCCACCGTTTCCGGGTGGCCCTCATGGCCGATCATCACGATCTGGAAGCCACGGTCGTGATGGCGCTCGGCCTCGATATGCACCTTGCTGACGAGCGGGCAGGTCGCGTCCACATAGACCATCTCGCGGCGCTGCGCCTCGGCGGGCACGGCCTTGGGCACGCCATGCGCGGAGAAGACGACCGGGCGGTCGTCCGGGCATTCGTCCAGCTCCTCGACGAAGACGGCGCCCTTCTCTCTGAGCTCGTTCACCACATGGGCGTTGTGGACGATCTCGTGGCGCACATAGACCGGGGCGCCCCATTTCTCGAGCGCCATCTCCACGATCTCGATGGCGCGCACCACACCTGCGCAGAAGCCGCGGGGATCGGCGAGGTAGAGCGTGAGCGGCGGCTGGGTCATCACGGGTCCTTCGTCGATCCGTCAGCGAGCGGGCGCGGCAGGCGCCAGGCAAAGCGAGCCCTCTCCGCCTAGCGCAGGACATGGCCGACGTCCATGCCTGCGACATGGGCAGCCGGGCGCAGGGTGGCAAGTCGGGCCGCCCGGTGCAATCGCCGCACTGCGAAAAAGACACCGCTGGGCGGTGAAATCGTCCCTCTGGCAGGCGCGGCACTCAGGCGCGGTGGGGGACCTGACGGACGACGCCGATGCGGCGGTACCAGCTTTCGCGACGGTCGTCGTTCCCGTCCGCCTTCTTCGGGCGCGGGGCAAGCTCGTAGCGTTCGAAGAGGCGGACGAGGCGGTCGCGCGCTTCCGGCAGCGACTCGCGCTCCATCGCCGGGCAGACCCGGTTCTCCAGGAACCAGCCGCTGGTGTAGAGCGCGGAGCGGACACCGGCCATGGTCACGGTCCCGTCACCCGTCAGGAAAGGCGCGAGCGGCAGGAGCTTGTCCGCCCATGGCCCGCCGGTCTCCCGGCTGACGGCCCGACCGGTGCGCGGCGAGATATAGGCCAGGTCGCGGCGCGTGCCCGTGGCGGCGCAACGGTCGAGATCGAGGCCGAAACCGACGGCGCTGAGGAAGACGAGCTCCCAGAACGCATAGCTGCCGGGCCAGCCGCGCGGGCGGGTGCAGAGATCCTCCACCAGCTCATGGGTCGCGTCGTAGAAGTCGTAATCGGCCTCGCGCTCCGGCACGAATTGCAGGATGAGCGCGCTCATGGCGTTGAAGGCGGCGAGGCCCGTGCGATCCTCCATCAGCATGGAGGCGCGGCTCTTGATCGGCTCGATCCGGTAGTTTCCGAGATGGTCCTCCATGCGCGCGCGCCACTCCACCGAGAGCTGCGCGCCCGGCTGCATGGCCGCCGAGAGCTTCGAGCCGCGTGCGCCGCGCACGATCCCGGCATGGCGGCCATGCGCGCTCGTCAGCACATCGAGGATTGCGCTCGATTCTCCGTGCTCCCGGGTATTCAGCAAGATGCCGACGTCCCGCCACTCCATCGCGCGTCCACTCCTAGATTCCCGGCTCGCCCAGCATATGCCGACCGCGCGGATCCTCCACCTCGATCACCCATACGTCCCGATCACGCGAACGCCGGCGGGCGATGGCTGCATCCACCTCCGCCTCCGGGGCAAGACACTGTTCCTCCTCCCAGACGAGCCCGCCCGAGAGATCATGCACCCTTCCGAACAGTGATGCCCGACCGTCCATGAACGCCAGCTTTACGATGACGGCCCCGGCCGTCGCATCGCCGCGACAAATGAGATGGGCGAATATCCCCTCGGCCGAGAGGCGCGCGAGATAGGCCCCCACCCAGAGATGCGTGGCAAGGCGCACTTCCATGTCCGTCAGCCGTCCGAGCCGTCGCGCCAGTCGAGTCCCATCTCGCGATAGCGCTCGGGCTCCTCCAGCCAGTTGGGCCGGACCTTTACGGTGAGAAACAGATGGCAGGGCCGGCCGAGCACATCGGCGATGTCGCGCCGCGCCTCCGCACCCACTGCCTTCGCGTTGGCCCCGCCCTTTCCGAGCACGATGCCCTTATGCCCGTCGCGCGCCACATAGATAACCTGGTCGATTCGGGCGGAGCCGTCCTCGCGCTCCTCCCAGGCCTCCGTCTCGACGGTCAGCTGATAGGGGAGTTCCTGATGCAGCCTCAGCGTCAGCTTCTCGCGCGTGATCTCGGCGGCAAGGAGGCGCATGGGCAGATCGGCGATCTGGTCCTCGGGGTAGTGCCACGGCCCTTCCGGCAGCTCCTCCGCGAGCCAGGCCTTCAGGTCCTCCACCCCGTGGCCCCGCTCGGCCGAGATCATGAAGGTGCGCACGAAGTCTTGGCGTTCGTTGAGATCGGCGGCGAGCGCCAACAGCGCTTCGGGCTTCACCCGGTCAATCTTGTTGATGGCGAGGGCGACCGGGCGCTCGCGGGCGAGATGGCTCGACAGCCCCTCGATGATGGCCTCGACACCCTCCGTGATCCCGCGATGCGCCTCGACCAGCAGCACCGTGATGTCCGCATCCTCCGCGCCGGACCAGGCCGCGCTCACCATCGCGCGGTCGAGCCGGCGGCGCGGGCGAAAGAGGCCCGGCGTGTCGACGAAGACGATCTGGGCCGCCCCGCACAGGGCCACGCCGCGGATGCGCGCCCGCGTGGTCTGCACCTTGTGCGTGACGATGGAGACCTTGGCGCCCACCATGCGGTTGAGGAGCGTGGACTTGCCCGCATTGGGCTCTCCAATGAGGGCGACGAAGCCGCAGCGTGAGGGCTCGGCGGTCACGACGGCTCCTTGTCCGCTTGCTCGATGGCGACCAGCAGCGCTTCCGCGGCGGCCTGCTCGGCGATCTTCTTGGCCCGCGCGGTCCCCGTGGCCGCGGGTCCGGAGGCGAGACGCGCCTCGACGGTGAAGTCCGGCGCATGGTCCGGCCCGCTCCGCGCGATGACCGTGTAGGCAGGCGGCGCAAGCCCCTGCCCCTGCGCCCATTCCTGCAGCCGGGTCTTTGCGTCGATGGGCGCCACGCCGGCAGCCGCGATGCGCGCCTGCCAGTGCGTGAGCACGAAACGCTCCGCCGCCTCGAGCCCGCCATCGAGATAGATCGCCGCGATCACCGCCTCCACCGCATCCGCCAGGATCGCCGCCTTGCGCCGCCCGCCGGAGAGGTTCTCCGAACGCCCGAGGACGAGTGCTGCGCCGAGCCCGATCTCGGCGCCGATCTCCGCCAGGGTCTCGCGGCGCACGAGCGCGTTCAGCCGTGGCGCCAGGGTCCCCTCCGCCTCCTCCGGGTAAGCCGCAATCAGCGCCTGCGCGATCACCAGGCCCAGGACCCGGTCGCCCAGGAATTCGAGGCGCTGATTGTCCGGCCGCGCGGGTCCTGAGGCGGAGGAATGGGTCAGCGCCTCCGCCAGCCGGCTCTCGTCGCGGAAACGGTGGCCGAGCCGCGCGGCGAAGGCCGAAACGGCGGCCGGCGAGCCGGGGCGCGCCTTCAACGCAGCCTCGCCGGGAGCGCCCGCCACCGGATCACTCGATGGCGCGGAAGAAGCGGTCGCCGCGCCATTTCCAGAGCTGCCAGAAGGGGCCGTCAGAGGAGATCGCGATCACGTCGGCGCGCCCGATGAGGTTCTCGAAGGGCACGAAGCCGACGGAGGGGAAGCGGCTGTCCACCGAATTGTCGCGGTTGTCGCCCATGAAGAAGAAATGCCCCTGCGGGACTTCGAAGACGGGCGTGTTGTCCGCGTTGCGCCGGCCGCTATCCACGCCCATCTCGCCGGAGATGTTGAGGAGCAGATGCGTCCGCCCGTCCGGGAACGTCTCCTCGAACTGCTGCTTGATGCAGATCTCGCCGAGGCGCACGGGCTCGTTCACGCATTGCGGCGGCCGGGGCGGGGAGCCGCGCAGCGCCTTCATCTCGATGAAGTCCTCGATCCGCTCGGTCGGCAGGGGTTCGTTGTTCAAGTGCAGGATGCCGGCCTTCACCTGGATCTCGTCGCCCGGCAGGCCGACCACGCGCTTGACGTAGTCGATGCAGTCCCCGGCCGAAGCGAAGCGCGGCGAGAAGATCGAGCCCACGAAGTTGACGATGGAGGTGACCGGCCCCTCGCTGCAGGCGTCGAACTGCGGATGTTTGAAGACCACCACGTCGCCACGCTCCGGCTCGGCGGACCAGATCCGCCCATTGAACAGCAGCGGCGCGAAGGGGAAGGAGTAGTTCGAGTAGCCGTAAGAATATTTCGTGACGAAAAGATAATCCCCCACAAGAAGCGTGGGCTTCATCGAGCCCGACGGGATCGAGAAGGGCTGGAACAGGAAGGATCGAAAGGCCGCTGCGATCAGGAGCGCCCAGAAGATGGTCTTCACGGTATCCCAGAGACTTTCCTTCTTCCGGGGTGCAGCCTGCGCCATGTTGGGGGTCTCACTCCTCTTCAACGGTTGCGTTGTGTGCAGGTGCGGGACGGGAAGAGTCAAGGGAAGCCCGATCAGCCAAGGATCCGGCTCACCGTTCCGACGCCGAGGAAGAGGAGCACGAGACCGAGAGCCAGAAGCCCGAGGCGCATCGCCGGCCTGAACGGCGCGATCGCTCCGTAGGAGAGCGCACCGAGCCCTGCGCCGAGGACGGCCGCTTCGGCCAGGGCCGTGACGGGCGCTCCGAACGGGTCCAGGAGCGCCGGTGCGCGCACCATGCCGAGCGGGATGATGTAGAGCCCGAGGCCGAGCGCCATCGCCGCCCCCGCCACGCGCAGCCAGTTCTCGCCGACCATGCCCGCGGCGATGAAGACCGCGCCGCAGACGGGCGGGGTGATGGTGGAAAGAAGCGCGAACCAGAAAACGAAGAGATGCGCCGTGAGCGGCTCGAGCCCGAGCTCGATCAGCGCCGGGCCCGCGACAGAGACGCAGATCACATAGGCAGCCGTCGTCGGCACCTCCATGCCGAGCACGAGGCAGGCGAGAGCGGTCAGCAGCAGCGCGCCCCAGAGGCTCTGTCCCGCGCCCGAGAGGATCAGCGAGGTGAGCTTCACGCCGAGCCCCGTGATCGCGAGCACACCGACGATGAGCGAGGCGCAGAGGATGACCGAGCCGATCAGCGCCACTTGTCGGCCCGCCGTCACGCAGGCGCCGGCAAGCCGCGCGCCGAGGCGGCGCGGGGCGACCGGCCCGCGGTCGTCCACCAGAAGCAGGAGCGCCGCGCTCAGCGTGGCCAGTGCACCGGCATAGGGCGGTGTGAGCCCGCTGGCGAAGAGGCCGACAAGGAGAACCGCGAAGGGGACGGCAAAGAAGGCGGCCGTGAGGGCAACGCGCCCCCGCGTCGGCCGCTCCGAAGCGGGCAGCGCCGCGAGACGGAGACGGATCGCGAAGGCGTCGATGCCCTGCCAGACGGTGAGGAAATAGAGGATCGCCGGGAACATCGCCGCGGTGATGATGCCGGTGTAGGGCACGCCGGTGAGCTCGACCATGACGAAGGCGCCGGCCCCCATCAGCGGCGGCATGATCTGCCCGCCCGAGGAGGCGACCGCCTCCACGGCGCCCGCGAGACGGGGCGGATAGCCGAGCCTCGTCATGGCCGGCAGCGTGACGGCCCCGGTCGAGGCCACATTGGCGGAGGCAGAACCGGAGATGGAGCCGAGCAGCGCCGAGGAGAGCACGGCCATTTTCGCAGCCCCCCCGCGCAGCCGGCCTGCGGCAAAGGCGGCAAGGTTCATGAAGCCCTGCCCCGCCTCCCCGGCATTGAGCACGGCGCCGAGGATGACGAACACGGCGACCACGCCCGCTGAGATGGCCGTGAGGCTGCCCCAGAGCCCCCCCTCGGTGATGACGAGCGTGCCGAGAAGGCTCGCGAGCGGCAGCCCCGGATGGCCGAAGGCGCCGGGCAGATGCTGGCCGGCCGCGGCGTAGAGCAGGGCGAGCGCTGCGACGAGCGGCAGCGGCCAGCCGATCATGCGCCGCGCCATCTCCAGGACCGTGACGATCAGCAGGAGAGCGATGGCCATCTGCACCGGGCCCTCGAGATAGCCGTACTGGTCGCCGAGGGGGCCGGCATTGAGCGCGATCCAGAGGCAGCCCATGAAGCCCGCTACCGTGAGCGCAGCGCCGCTCCAGCGTTCGAGCGGGCCGCGCGCAGTGGCCAGCAGGGCCCAGGGCAGGAGCAGCGCCATATGCATCGGGCGTGCGACGAGGCTCGGCACAAGACCGCTGAAGACGAGCCAGAGGTGGAAGCCGATGCTGAGCGCGCCGAGGCCGATCCAGATCGCAGCGGGTTGGGGAAGCGTGTCGCCCGCCACGGCGGGCTCAGCGGTCAGCGACCCGTCCGGACCCGGAGGTGGCGGGCCGCCCGTTCGGCCGGTCAGCGACATCGGAACACGGGGCGGCGTGCGGGCGCGCGACGGGCGGCGCGGAACAGGATGGGCTCAGCGGTTGGCCTCGGTCACATCGAGACCGGCTTCGTCGTAGTAGCGCAGGGCGCCCGCATGGATCTTGCCGTCGATCGCCGGCATCAGGGTCTGGTCGACGCCGTTCCACCATGGCGCGGCCTCGGCCATCCGCGTCTTCTCCTCCCAGTAGGTCTTGGTGAGGATGTAGGCGGTGTCGTCGTCCATCGCGGTGGTGGTGTAGGTGACGACCGGCAGCGAGGTGGTGACGATCTCGTTCTCCTGGCCCGCATAGGTGCCGGCGGGAATCACGATGCGGGTGCGCTTGGTGGCCTCGATCTGCTCGTCGCTGAGCGAGAGGACATGGACGCCGGTGCCCGCCGCGGCCTCCACCACATTCGGCGCCGGGTAGCTGCCCGCGGTCACGAAACCGTCGATCTGACCGTTCTTGAGCGCGGCGCCGGCGGCGGAGAGTTCCGCGTCGGCGATGGTGACCTTGCCTTCCAGGCCGAAGAGCTTGAGGTACTTCTCGCCTTCGCGCGCGCCGAAGGACCCCTTGCCGAGGAGGATTGTCTTGCCCTCGAGATCGTCGAAGCTCTCGATGCCGCTATCGGCGCGCACGACGAAGTGCATGGTGAGGGACGGGATGGGGAAGAGGGCGCGGATCTCCTCGAAGGCCGGATCCTCCTTGCCCTCGAACATCGCCTTGCCGGCATTCGCCAGCCGGACGAGCACGGGCGGGGTGGTGAACACGTAGCCCGGGCCGCGGCGCGGGGCTTCCATGACGTTCTGCACCGAGCCCTGGCTCTCTTCGACCGTGAGCTGGACCGCGCCGCCCGTGCCGCGCTTGACGGCCTCGGCGAGCTGCACGCCCATCTGGTAGTAGGATGATGTCGTCTTCGCGGATTTGTAAGTCACACGCGTTTCGGCGACGGCCGGGAGCGCGGCGAGGGCCAGGCCGGCACAGGCGACGATTGCTGCGGCAAGCAAGGCCGTATGGCTGCTGAGACGGGTCATGCGGTCCTCCCGGTTCTACTGGCCGGGCGCGAACCCGGCGGGCGGAGAGTGACGTGGGGCGGCGAGGCTGTCCAGCGCTGTTGCACAGACCGGGACGCACGGACCTCGTTGCCCCGGCGGGCAACATCGGCCCGCCCGCCCCGGGCATCCCCATTTCCGTGTCGCGGCGCCGCGTATGCCGGCTAGCGGTAGGGCAGGATGCGGACCGGCGGGGTGCCGTCGGGCACAGCCTCGATCAGGACGCTGGCCTGGGCATAGGGGTGGTCGTCGGTAATCGTGACGAAGAGACGCGCTTCGTGGCCTGACGGCGTGAGACGCGCGAGACGCTCGGCGGCGCCGCCATGGAGGCGCAGCGTGGGCTGCCCGGTTTCGAGGTTCACGACCTCCATCTCGCGCCAGTTCACACCCATGCGGATGCCGGAGCCGAGCGCCTTGGAGCAGGCCTCCTTCGCCGCCCAGCGTTTCGCGTAAGAGGCGGCGCGGGCGCGGCGCGGCTCGGATTTCGCCTGCTCGATCTCGGTGAAGACGCGGTCGAGGAAGCGGCGGCCGAAGCGCTCGAGGGTTCGGTCGATCCGGCGGATATCGGCGATGTCGATGCCGGTCCCGATGATCATGAGCGTCCGGGCCCGGATCCGCGTTCGTGTGCGGGCGATGCGGCTTGCATCAGGGTCGCCAGGCAAGGAGGCCGACGGCGGCGGTGGCGAAGAGCCCCGCAAAGGCAGCCTCGACCAGGCGGCGCGCGGCGCGGTAGGCGCGCGCGACCGGTGGCAGCGCGAAGGCGAGGGCATAGCCGAGATTGATCGCGAGGGAGAGGACCGCGCATCCCGAGAGGAGCAGAACGATTTCCGCCGGTCCGGCTCCCGGCGGCAGGCCGAGCGCGACGATGGAGGCCCAGCCCAGGATCGCCTTGGGGTTGGTGAGGTGAAGCGCCACGCCGCGGGCGAAGAAGCGGCCAGGCTCGCGGGATTGTGACGGCATGGCCCGCGGCGCGGAGGAGGCCGCCGCCCGGGCCGATTTCCAGGCGAGCCAGAGGAGGTAGAGCGCGCCGGCGATCTTGAGGGCACTGAGCGTCCACGCCGCCGCTGCGAGCGCCGCTGTCACGCCGGAGGCGGCGAGGACGCCCCAGATGCAGGATCCCGCAACCACGCCGAGGGCGAAGCACAGGCCGGCCGCGCGGCCATGCGCCAGCGATGTCGCCATGATCGCGAGGACCGACGGCCCCGGGCTGATCGAGGTTGCGACGAAGGCCGCATAGCCGATGAGGAGCGCGCTCATGCCGGTCTCCGCCTTCGCCGCGCTTCAGCGGTACGCTAGGCCGCGCCCTCTCCGAAGGCCTCGCGGCGGGCACGATCCATGATCTCGCGCATGCGCCGGATCGCGCTGTCCAACCCGGAAAAGATGGCCTCGCCGATGAGGTAGTGGCCGATATTGAGTTCCATCACCTCGGGCAGAACGGCCACAGGGGCGACCGTATCGAAGGTGAGGCCGTGACCGGCATGGACCTCGAGGCCGTGGCCGTGGGCGAAGCTCGCCATGTGGCGAAGACGCTCAAGCTCCGCGTCGCGCTCGTCGAAGCGGCCTTCGGCATGAGCCTCGCAATAGGCACCGGTGTGCAGCTCGATGACCGCGGCGCCGATCCGGGCGGCCGCCTCGATCTGCCGCGGCTCGGCCGCGATGAAGATCGAGACGCGGCATCCGGCCTCCGCCAGCGGCGCGATGAAATGGGCGAGCCGGTTCTCGTCCGCCGCGACCTCGAGGCCGCCCTCGGTCGTCCGCTCCTCGCGCCGCTCGGGCACGATGCAGACCGCATGGGGGCGGTGGCGGAGCGCGATCGCCTGCATCTCGTCCGTCGCGGCCATCTCGAAATTGAGCGGCAGGGTGAGCCGCTCGGAGAGCGCCGCGATATCCGCATCGGTCATGTGCCGGCGATCCTCGCGCAGATGGGCGGTGATCCCGTCCGCCCCGGCCGCCTCGGCGAGGGCCGCGGCACGCAGCGGATCGGGATGCGCGCCGCCGCGCGCGTTCCGGATGGTGGCCACGTGATCGATGTTCACGCCGAGGCGAAGGCGGCCGAGGGGGCGTGCGAGCGTCTCTCCAACAGGGGTCTTGTCAGGCATTGTCTCCCTCCCGCGCATCGTGCAGTGCATAGGCATCCTGCTCGCGGGAGATCGCCTCCTGCAAGCGTGCCGCGCGCATGGCGAGCTTGTTGCGCCGACGTTCCTGATACGCCGCGACCGCCGGACCGATGGTCACGTAGCAGATCAGCCCCGTCGCGAGGCCCGGCAGCACGCCGCCGATGGCGTAGGGGAAGAAGATCTGGTCGATATTGTCGGAGAGCCAGCCGAAGGAGAAATCGGCCTCGATCCGATCTTCCGTGCCCAGCACCCACCAGCCGGTATGGAGCGACGCCGTGGCGATCAGCGGAAAGGTCAGCGGGTTGCCGACAGCCGTGCCGAAAGCGGAGGCGAGAATGTTCCCGCGCAGCATCCAGGCGAGCGCCGCGGCCACGAAGAAGTGAAATCCGAAAAGCGGCGTGAAGGAGGCGAGACCCCCGCAGGCGAAGCCGAGCGCGATGCGGTGCGGGCTGTCCGGCAGCCGCCTGATTCGCTTGCCGAGATAGCCGAGTCCGCGCCAGACCCCCTTGCGCGGAAACAGCACCTCGCGCAGCCGCGTGTGCACTGACGGCTTTTCCCGTCGCTTGAAGATCATGAGACGCGCTCACCCTCGCTTGTCGCTCACAACGCCTGCATCGCCTCAAATAGGGGCGATTTGCCGTCAGCCCTGTGCCGCACCCATCATTTTTCCGAGTGGCAGGCGGGGCTGCTCCGGTTCGGCAGGCACCGCCACTTGGTCCGCCCGGGCGCGCCCGGCATAGGTCACGAACCCCTGTGCCTGCAAGGCGGTCAAAATGTCGTTGAGATGGCGCAGATCGCGCACCTCGAGATCCATGGTCATGCGGAAGAAGTCGGGTTTGCGGTTGAGAACGCCGAGATTGTCGATATTGGCCTGCTGCTCGCCGACCAGGCTGCAGACCTGTCCGAGGGTGCCGGGGCGGTTGGCGAGAATCAGCTCGACGCGCGCGAGGTTGGTGGCGAACCGGTCGGCATCCGGCGCCCAGCGCAGATCGAGCCAGCGGTCGAGATCGTTCTCATAGGCCTCGAGCTCCGGGCAGGAGGCGGAGTGCACGCTGACGCCCGTGCGGCGCGAAAGGCCGATGATGCGGTCCCCGGGCACGGGCCAGCAGCGCGTGCAGAAGGAGACGGCGAGGCCGCGGCGCACGCCGTGGACGCGCAGGCGCGGGGGCCCCGGCTGGTCGGCGCGCACGGGGTCGATCTCCGGCTGTACCGGGTAGACCGCCTCCACCACGCTCCGCCCGGTGATCTGGCCGCGGGCGAGCGCGGTCATCAGTGCCTCCACGCTCGGCTGGCCGAGCTTGCCGGCGGCTGCGGCATAGGTCTTCTCGACCGCCTCACGCCCGCAGCGCTCGAAGGCCTGGGCCGCGATGTCCCGGCCGAGGGCGACAAGCTCCTCGCGCTGCTGGTCGCGCACGGCCCGGCGCACCGCATGCTTGGCCCGCCCGGTGACGGCGATATCCGCCCAGTGCGGCGACGGCACCTGGCCTTCCGCGGTGATCACCTCGACCTGCTGGCCGTTGCGCAGGCGTGTCCAGAGCGGCACACGGCTGCCATCCACCAGCGCGCCGGCGCAGCGGTCGCCGATATTGGTGTGGATGGCATAGGCGAAATCGATCGGCGTGGCCCCGCGCGGCAGGCCGACCACATCGCCCTTCGGCGTGAAGCAGAACACCTGGTCGGTGTACATCTCCAGCTTCACATGCTCGAGGAACTCCTGCGGCTCGTCGCCTTTCTCGATGCGCGCCACGAGATCGCGGAGCCAGGCATGAGGCTCGACGGCGAAGGGGTTCTCCACCCGGATCCCGTCGCGATAGGCCCAGTGGGCGGCCACACCGGTCTCCGCCACGCTGTGCATCTCCTCCGTGCGGATCTGGAGCTCCACGCGCAGAGCGGCGGGGCCGGAGACGGTGGTGTGGAGCGAGCGGTAGCCGTTCGCCTTGGGCGACGAGATGTAGTCCTTGAACCGCCCGGGCACGGCACGCCAGTGACGGTGGAGCGCTCCGAGGGCACGATAGCAATCGGATTCCGCGCGGCAGAGGACGCGGAAAGCGTAGATGTCGGAGAGCTGGGAGAAGGCGATCTGCTTCTCCTCCATCTTGCGCCAGATGGAGTAGGGGCGCTTCTCGCGACCATAGACCGTGGCATCCACCCCGTCCTCGGCGAGCACGCTGCGAATCTCCTCCACGATGCCGGGAACGCGGTCGTCCGTGGCGCGGCGGAGCTTGACGAAGCGGCGCAGGATCGAGGTGCGCGCGTCCGGATGCACCACCTCGAAGGCGAGATCCTCCAGCTCCTCGCGGATGGACTGCATGCCCATGCGCCCGGCGAGCGGGGCGTAGATGTCCATCGTCTCCTGCGCGATGCGCCAGCGCTTCTCCGGCTTGAGGCTCGCAAGCGTGCGCATGTTGTGGAGCCGGTCCGCGAGCTTGACGAGGATCACGCGCACATCGCGGGCCATGGCGAGGAGCAGCTTGCGGAAGTTCTCCGCCTGCGCACTCTCCTTCGAGCTCGTCTCCAGCTTCGTGAGCTTGGTGACGCCCTCGACGAGCGCCGCGATCTCCGCGCCGAAGAGCCGCGTGATCTCCTCGGCGGTTGCGGGTGTGTCCTCGATGGTGTCGTGCAGGAGGGCGGTGACGATCGTGGCATCGTCCAGCCGCAGATTGGTGAGGATGCCGGCAACCTCCAGCGGGTGGCCGAAATACGGCTCACCGCTGGCGCGGCGCTGGTTGGCATGGGCCTTGGCGCCGAACACATAGGCGCGGTTGAGAAGCGCCTCGTCGGTATTCGGATTATACTCCCGAACCCGCTCGACGAGTTCGAACTGGCGTATCACCTGCGCCCGGCGCTCCCCTGTTCGGCCCCGCGCGACCGCAATGCGGCCGCGCCGGGGCTGCGGTTCAGCTTCGGTCTTGCTCCGCCATCAGGGCGCGCAGCAGCTTCTCCTCGTCCAGATCGTCGCCGCTCGGGCGCGCGGCGGGGGACTGGGGCTCCGGCCCACCCATGAGGAGGGCCATGTTGTCCTCCTCCGGCTCGTCCACCTCGATATGGCGCTGGAAGCTCTCGATCGCCTCTTCCTTCAGCTCCTCGGGGCGGAGTTTGCGATCGGCGATCTCGCGCAGGGCGACGACCGGGTTCTTGTCGTTGTCGCGCTCCACGGTGATCTCGGCACCCGAGGAGATGCTGCGCGCACGATGTGCGGCGATCATCACGAGATCGAAACGGTTCTCGACCTTGTCGACGCAATCTTCGACGGTGACGCGTGCCATGGCTGCGATCCTCGCTCTGCCCGGTCCTCCGGGCGCATTGTGTCCGAAACCCGGAAAATGGCCCAGAGCCCGGCGGATTACAAGGGTGTGCTGAAAGGGTGCCCTCAGCGCCGGCCGATGGGGCCCACGTCTTCGGGCTCTGCGATATCTGCGCCAGTCGCCGGGTCGTCTTCGTCGCTCGGGGGCATCGGCCGGGCCGCATCGCGCTCGTTTGCCGGCAGGGCATCGCGCATCTGCTGCACGCTCTGCCCAGTCAGCGGATGCCGCCAGTCGCCTGCAACTTCGGCCAGTGGGACGAGAACGAAGGCGCGCTCGTGAAGGCGCGGATGCGGCAGGAGGAGGCTTTCGGGTCTGGTGGTCTGCGCGGCGGCAAGATCGAGCGCCATCCAATCCGCCACCGTTGCCCGGTCCGGATGGACGAGATCGCCCAGGGCGAGGAGATCGAGATCGCAGACGCGCGGCGCCCAGCGCGCGCGCCGCTCCCGGCCAAGCGCGCGCTCGACCGCGTGCAGGTCCGCAAGCAAAGCCTCCGCCAGCGCCGGCCCGGAAAGCCCTTCGGGTCCGCCCGAGAGGCGCGCCGCGCCGTTGACGAAATCCGGTCCAGACCCTTCCGGAACCGCGGGCGTGCGATACCAGCGGCTGCGCGCTTCCACCCGCCAGCCACACGCTGCGATTGCCTGCAGAGCATGGCGCAATGTGTCCGCTGCGCTGCGGCCCTCCGCGGGAAGGTTCGCGCCGAGTGCAACCAAGGCTGGCATTACGTACACGTCAGCTTTTTCCCAGATTTTTGCCCAGAGGCATGGACACGGTGGACAGATCATGTAAGAGCGATGACATCTTGGCGCACTAGGTGTGCGCTGCCTACCGTGCGAGACCATTAATGTTCTATCGCGACGAAAGATTGGCGCTGTTTATCGATGGGTCAAACCTATACGCAGCGACCAAGGCTCTCGGCTTCGACATCGACTACAAGCTTCTCCGCTCAGAATTTATGCGGCGTGGCAAGATGGTTCGGGCCTTCTACTACACTGCTCTCATAGAGAACGAAGAGTACTCGCCGATCCGCCCGCTTGTGGATTGGCTGGACTATAACGGCTTCTCTCTCGTCACCAAACCGGCCAAGGAATTCACGGATAGCACCGGCCGGCGCAAGGTGAAGGGAAACATGGACATCGAACTCGCAATTGATGCGATGGAGATGGCGAACCATGTGGAGCATATCGTTCTCTTCTCCGGCGACGGTGACTTCCGTCCTTTGGTTGCGGCATTGCAGCGTAAAGGCGTGCGCGTCTCCGTCGTGTCCACAATCCGCTCCTCTCCGCCGATGATTGCGGACGATCTGCGTCGGCAGGCGGACAATTTCATCGAGCTCGAGGAGCTGAAGGACGTGATCGGCCGGCCGCCCCGCGAAGAGCGGATGGCGACGCGCGAGCATCATCGCCAGGAAGAGAGCGAGGCAAGCGGGCAGGAAGGCTGAAGCCCCCGCCCGTCGGCGTTGGACCGGTGGCCTAGGTGAGCCCTGCCCCGATCATGCCCGGTACCGCAGATGGCACCGGAGCAAAGGATTCGTCTCCCGCAGAAGCGGCGCGAGACTGTCCCCATTGCCCCCGACTTGTGGCCTACCGCGCGGAGAATGCCGCAGCGGAGCCGCATTGGTTCAACGGCGCGGTCGCCAGCTTCGGCGACCCGGAGGCGTGGCTGTTGGTCGTCGGCCTTGCGCCCGGCCGGATGGGCGCCAACCGGACCGGCCGGCCCTTCACCGGGGACTATGCCGGCAGCCTTCTCTACGCGACGCTGGCCGAGTTCGGCCTGTCCGAAGGCACGTTCGACGCCAGACCGGACGACGGCCTGCGGCTGAGGGGCGCCATGGTCACCAACGCCGTGCGCTGCGCGCCACCGCAGAACAAGCCGACAGGCGCCGAGATTGCCGCCTGCCGCCCCTTCCTCGCCGCCCGGATCGCGGCACTGCCCCGGCTCTCGCGGATCGTGACCCTCGGTCGGATCGCCCATGACAGCACGGTCCGCGCCCTCGGCGAAAAGCCGAAGGCGCATCCCTTCGGCCACGGCGCAGAGTCGCGGATTGGCGGGATCGGCCTCTACGCGAGCTATCACTGCTCGCGCTACAACACCCAGACCCGGCGCCTCACACCTGAAATGTTCGCCGATGTCTTCCGCGCCGCGACCGCAGGCTGACGGTACCGCGCCCTCTCAGCGGCGATAGAGCCGCACGACCGTCTCCCCGCGGCGCATGATCGTCTGACCGCCGAGGCCGCCGCGAAAGGCCCGCTCCGCAACCCGGGCAAAGCCGAGCCCCGCGAGATCTGCGTCCAGGCGCGCCACCCGGTCGGCCTCGCAGGCGGGCGCCACGATGGCGACAACCCCGTCGCGCCCCTCCGTCAGGCCGGCAAGCCCGCCCTCCACCAGATAGCCGCCCCCGAGCGCGGCATCACGCGCCACAGCGCCCGAGCCGCGCACCATCGCCATCGACCGGCGCAGCACCCGGTAATAGCCCTCGTCGAGGCGGAGGAGCCCGTCACCGAGCCCGATCACGATCTCCCGCTCCGGCGCCGTCGCGAGAATGGCCGATGCCGTGAACTGCTGGCAGGTATGCACGGGCGCGCCGCCGAACCCCTCGGCATCGGCAAAGGCGAGTGCAGCGGGCAGGTTCTCCAGCTTCGTGCGCCCGGCATGATCTCGGAGCGCAGACCAGAGCGCGACCCCGGCGAAGAGCGCGAGCGCCAGCGCCCCCGCCCGTCGCGGCAACTGCACCAGCATGGCCAGGAGCAGCGCGAGTGCGAGGCCCGCGGGCAGAAACACCCGTGTCGCGACGATCGGCGTGAGCCCGCTCAGGATCACGATGAAGAGCGGGTAGAGCCCGAGCCCCGCCAGCGCCACGATCGCGATCTCTCGCCGCCCGGCCCGCCAGGCGAGCACGGCACCGGCGAGCGCGGCCAATGCCAGCACGCCCTCCGCCGGAAGCCGGAACGGGCGTGGCAGCCCCGGAAAACCGATGGCATTGCGCAAGAACCAGTTGCTCGCGAACGGATCGACCGTCGCCAGCCCCTGGAAGGTTCGCGCCGCGCCGGCGAACTGCAGGATCCAGGGAAGCGCCAGACAACCCAGCGCAAAGTTGACCGCGAGCCACCAACGCCACCGCTCCCTCAGCGCCGGATCTATCACCATCGCCGCCAGCACGCCAAGGTTCACCGCCAGCAGAAACACCAGGGCCATCGCGTGCGCGTAGATCGCCACGGTACCCCCGAGCAGGTAGAGCGCGACATAGAGCGGCGCCCCTCCGCGCCCGCGCATACCCCCGATCAGCCCCCCGATCAGCCCCCAGAGCGCGAGGCAGAGACCGAGCATCAGCAGCGGATACATCCGCGCATCCTGGCTGAAATGGATCGCTCCGGTGGAAAGCGCCAGGACCAGTCCGGCCACGAGCCCGGCCCGCCGCGAGACGAGGTCGCCCACAGCCGCAATCGCGACCGCCACGGTGAGAACGCCGGCCACGGCTGCGGGCACCCGCAGCCCGTCCACCGCGCCACCGCTCAGCGCCACCCATGCGTGCTGCACGGCGTAAAAGAGCGGCGGATGGTTGTCGATCGCATCGAAAAGGATCGCTTCCAGCGGCAGTCGAGCGGCGAAATGCGTGAAGCCTTCGTCCATCCAGACCGGCGCGGCATCCAGCTCCCAGAACCGCAGCACCGCGGCAAACACAAGCAAGATCAGAGCCTTGAGGAAAAAATACGGCTCCGTCGCATCCGTCGATGCGGTCTCCGCACGCCCCGTCTCTCTCGTCATGCGCGCCATCGCGCTCAATACCAGTCAGCCTAATCCGCGGCACCTTATCCTGCCGCGCTTCGCGTCGATCGCCAAGCAAAAGGGAAGCCCGGGGCGGGCGGGCCGATGTTGCGCCGGCAGCGGCGCGACGAGGTACGCGCGCCCCGCCGGCTCAGCCGGTCTCCAAGAGCCGGCGCGCAATCACCTGCGCCTGGATCTCCGCCGCTCCCTCGAAGATGTTCAGAATGCGCGCATCGCAGAGGATCCGGCTGATCGGATACTCCAGCGCGAATCCGTTGCCGCCATGGATCTGCAGCCCGTTGTCCGCCGCTGCCCAGGCAACCCGCGCACCGAGCAGCTTCGCCATGCCCGCCTCCAGATCGCAGCGCCGATCCGCATCCTTCTCGCGTGCCGAAAAATAGGTCAGCTGGCGCGCGATCATGATCTCCACAGCCATCATCGCAAGCTTCGACGCCACCCGCGGAAAGGCGATCAGCGGCTTTCCGAAAGCCACACGCTCCTGCGCATAGCGGAGCGACACCTCGAGCGCCGCCTGCGCCACGCCCACCGCACGCGCAGCCGTCTGGATCCGCGCGCTCTCGAAGGTCTGCATCAGCTGGCGGAAGCCCTGCCCTTCCACGCCGCCGAGCAGCGCATCCCCCGGCACGCGGTGCCCGTCCAGCGCGAGCGTGTACTCCTTCATTCCCCGGTACCCGAGCACCTCGATCTCGCCGCCCGCGAGCGTCGCATCCGGGAAGGGCGTCATGCAGTCGCCGCGCGTTTTCGGCGCAAGGAACATCGAGAGGCCGGCATAGTTGTCCGTGTCCGGCACCGTCCGCGCCAATACCGTCATGAGGTCGGTCCGCGCCGCATGCGTGATCCAGGTCTTGTTGCCCGTGATCACCCAGTCCTCGCCCTCCTGCACCGCCCGCGTCTTCAGCGCGCCGAGATCGCTCCCGGTATTGGGCTCGGTGAAGACCGCCGTCGGCAGGATCTCGCCCGAGGCGAGCTTCGGCAGGTAATGCGCCTTCTGCGCCTCCGTGCCGCCGCAGAGGATCAGTTCCGCCGCAATCTCCGAGCGCGTGCCGAGGCTGCCCACACCGATATAGCCGCGCGAGAGCTCCTCGGAGACCACGCACATCGCCGTCTTGCCCATCCCGAAGCCGCCATGCTCCTCCGGGATCGTGAGCCCGAAAACGCCGAGCTCCGCCATCTCCTCCACGATCTCGATCGGCACCAGATCGTCGGCGAGGTGCCAGCCATGGGCATGCGGCACCACCTTCTCGTCGGCAAACCGGCGGAACTGGTCGCGGATCATTTCGAACTCTTCGTCGAGCCCGCAATCGCCGAAGCTCGCCGCGCCCTCCCGCTCGGCCAGCAGCGCAGCAAGCCGCATCCGCGCCGCATCCGTGTTGCCGCCGCGGCTCAGGGCCCTCACGGCGGGATCCGCCGCGAAGGCCGCCTCCGCGCCATCGGGCAGGCCGAGATCCGCGAGACGGATCATCTCGCCCTGGCTCATCGGCAGCCCGCCGCGGATCTGCGCGCAGTACTCGCCGGCACCGATCGCGAGGATCAGGCGCTCCATCTCGCCGAGACGGCCCTCCGCCTCCAGCCGCGCCGCCCAGGCATCGAGCTGGCGGAGGCTCTCGGCATAGGTCGCAAGCCAGGCGAGCCCGTGCCCGGCGTACTGCTCGGCCTCCAGCATCCGCCCGGAGACCCGACCGCCGCTGCTGACCCGGCCCTTCAGCGCCGCGCGGGCCGCATCGCGCAGCGTGACCGCGGCCGATGCCGCCCCGGTCACATGCCCGAGCAGCGCGTCGGTCCGGTGCAGCCCCTCCGCCTCGGTGACCGCGCCGTGATCATGGATGCCGTCAGGGCTCATCGCACCGTCCTCGCTCTGTGCGCGCCCCGCCCGCATGGCAGGCCCGCGCGTCTCTCGATACATTGCGCCGCACCGTTGCTTCGCAGGTGCGGCAGAGCTAGCCCAGAGACGGCCACCCCGTCAACTGCGTCGCAAGATAATTGCCGCCACGTGGCGAAACGGGGAACATCCTTGCGGCGCCTTGCCGCGCGCCCTGTCCCTCAGCGGCACAACGGTGCCCGGACGATACACTACCCGGCGATCGCATATCCGCTGCGCCGCGCATCGCCGACGCCGATCGCCCCACCCTTCGACTCGCGCATCACCGCATGAACGCCGCCGAAGAACATCGACGGCGCCTCCCAGCCCCGCGCGCCGGGATAGGCGCGCTCGAGCGCCGCGATCTCCTCCTCCCGCCGCCCGGGCCGCTCGAAGTCGAGCTGGAGCGCCGAGCCCGCGCGCGCCTCCCGCGCAGCCTCGCCCACATCCTCGGCACACCCCTCCACATGCAGCCTGGGCGCGGCGATCGCCTGCTCGAGATCCGCCCCTCCATCGGTCAGCGCCAGCATCACCTGGGCAAGCGCCGTTCGGATCCGGTTCGACCCTCCCGAGCCCAGCGCCATCACGCGCCCGTCAGGCCAGGCCGCGATCATCGGTGTCATCATCGAAGCCAGCCGGCGCCCCGGCACCCAGCCCAGCGGGTCGCCGGGCACGAGATCGTCCTCGCCGAGCATGTTGTTCGGCATGATGCCGGTTCCGGGCGCAATCAGCCCGCAGCCCTCGCCGTTGGAGAGCGTGAGCGCGGCCGCCGCCCCATCGCGATCCACCGCGGAGATATGCGTTGTCCCCCGCCGCGCCGCGCCGCCCGACGCGCCGCGCACCGCCTCCAGCCGTGCCCGCCAGACCTCGAGCGCAGCGGTATCGCCCAACCGCGCGGCCCCAGCCTCGGCATCGGCATCGATACCCGACCCGGCCCGCGCCTCCAGCGTCAGTTCGAAGGCCCGCGCCAGCGCGAGCGCATCGGGCATCCGTCCCCGCATCTGCGGCAGGATGGCGAGCGGAAAGGCGGTGAGCGCCCCGCCCAACGCCGGCGGCGGGTTGAGCGCAAGCTGCACCCCACACCGTTCGGCCAGCAAAGGCGCGCGAAAGTGCGGCTGGTAGCCTGCGAGATCCGCGGCCTGCAAATGCCCGCCGTCGCGCGCGAGCGCCAGCACCGCCGCCGCCACCTCACCCTCCTGGACAAAGCGCGCCCCCTCCAGCCCGAAGACTTCGAGCACATCGCCGAGGGCAGGGTTTGCGGCCCGCGCGCCCGCTGCCAGCGGCGCCCCATCCGCATTGCAGAAGAGCGCCCGCACCTCCGGGCTGGCGGAAACGATCGGCGCCACGATCCCGCCGAGGCGCGCCTGAAAAGGCGTCACCTCCACACCGTCCCGCGCCGCCCGCGCAGCAGGCGCCAGGAGTTCCGGCAGCGCCATCCGCCCGTCGCGCGCATGCGCCTCCACGAGCCCGGCCGCGAGCCCCGAGGCCGCGATCGTGCCCGCCCCGATCCGGAAGCGCTGCCGCGCCGTCCCGAAATCCGCCTCCACGTCGCGCAGATCGCAGTCGCCGGCACCGCGCTTCGCTCTCGGGGTCTCCACGAAGGCGTCGAGAACGGCCATCCGCCCGCCCGCTTCGCGCATCATCAGAAAACCGCCGCCGCAAAGCCCGGCGAGCACCGGCTCGGCGACCATCGCCATGGCCGCGCCGGCAACCACCGCATCGACGGCGCTCCCGCCGGCGCGCAAGACCTCCGCCCCTGCCTCGGCCGTCAGCCGATGCCCCGCCGCGATCGCGAACATGCCTGTCATCGGGCCTGCTTCCTGGCCCGCCCGCCGCTTGTCAACCGCACCGCGTTTCCGCCACGGGCAAGACGGCAGGGCCGGGGGTTCCCGAAAAAGCGAACCGGCCCCGCGGGCCGGTTCTCCGCCAGAGACGCGTCTGAGACGCGTCTGGGTCAGCGCCGCTCAGGCCGCCTTCACCGCTGCGGCCTTCACGTCCGGGCCGACATGCGGCTCGTACTGCGCAAAATTGGCAGCGAACATCCCGACGAGCCGGCTCGCCTGCGCGTCATAGGCCGCCGGATCCGCCCAGGTTGCGCGCGGATCGAGCAGGCGCGGCTCCACCCCCGGCACCGACACGGGCACCTCGAAGCCGAAATGCGGATCGGTGCGGAAATCCACGCTGCCGAGCGAGCCGTCGAGCGCCGCCGAGAGCAGCGCGCGCGTTGCCCGGATCGGCATCCGGCTGCCCTCGCCATAGCCCCCGCCGGTCCAGCCGGTATTCACCAGCCAGCAGACCGATCCGTGCTGCGCGATCTTGTCCCGCAGCAACGCGCCATACACCTCCGGGCGGCGCACCATGAAAGGCGCCCCGAAGCAGGTGGAGAAGGTCGGCTCCGCCGTCGTCAGCCCCTTCTCCGTGCCCGCCACCTTCGCGGTGAAGCCGGAGAGGAAATGGTACATCGCCTGCGCCGGCGTCAGCCGCGCGATCGGCGGCATCACACCGAACGCGTCGCAGGTCAGCATCACGATCGTCTTCGGCACCCCGGCCAGCCCCGTGGCGGAAGCGTTCGAGATCGCCTCCAGCGGATAGGCGCAGCGCATATTCGCCGTGAGGCTGTCATCGGCGAAATCGAGCTCGCGGGTGTCCCGGTCGTACACCATGTTCTCGATCACCGTCGCGAAGCGCGTCGTCGTGGCGTAGATTTCCGGCTCGGCCTCGGCGGAGAGGTTGATCGTCTTGGCGTAGCAGCCGCCCTCGAAGTTGAAGATCCCGTCATCCGTCCAGCCATGCTCGTCGTCGCCGAGGAGCGTGCGGTCCGGATCCGCCGAGAGCGTCGTCTTGCCCGTGCCGGACAGGCCGAAGAAGATGGCCGCATCCTCCGGGGCGCCGACGCCGTGGTTCGCCGAGCAATGCATCGGCATCACGCCCTTTGCCGGCAGCAGGAAGTTCAGGATCGAGAAGATCGACTTCTTGTTCTCGCCCGCATAGGAGCTGTCCCCCACCAGCACCAGCCGGCGCTCGAAGCTGATCGCGATCACCGTCTCCGACCGGCAGCCATGGCGCTCGGGATCGGCCTTGAAGCTCGGGCAGTTGATGACCGTGAACTCGGGCGCGAAGTCCGCCAGTTCCGCGCGCTCCGGTCGGCGCAGCAGATGGCGGATGAAGAGGTTGTGCCAGGCAAGCTCGTTCACCATGCGCACATTCAGCCGGTGCGCCGGATCGGCGCCGGCGAACAGGTCCTGCACGTAGTAGGTGCCGCCCTTCATGTGAGCGACCATGTCCTGGTAGAGCCGCTCGAAGGCCTCCGGGGCCATCGGGGTGTTGTTCTCCCACCAGATATCCGCTTCCACCGACGGCTCGCGGACCACGAACTTGTCCTTCGGGCTCCGTCCCGTGTGCTTGCCGGTGTTGCAGAGAAAGGTTCCGCCGATCCCGAGCTCGCCCTCGCCGGCAGCGAGCGCCGCTTCCATGAGCGCAGGCTCGGTCAGGTTATAGTGCACCGCAGCGAGACCCGAGAGCCCCATATCCTCCAGACGGCACCGCTCGTTGAAGACGCCCGTTTGCATGTCCCCACTCCTTGCTCCGCAACTGAAACTTGCAGCGCCGCCCTGGCGGGGCACGACGCCGTTCCACACCCACATCTCGTCCCGGAGCCCGCGCTGCGCGTCCGTCGCGGCAGGGCGACAACGCATACGGTGTTCTTCCAGCCACAGCCGGGTCCACCCAAGACCCGGTCGCCCCGAAATTAACCGGAACGAAACCAACTCCCACGCCTGGGTGAGTAGAACATTATTTCATGGCGCGTCCAGTGCCTAAGTGCTGCCACACTGTCCCGCTTTGAGCGAGTTTGCATTTGCGCGCCGCCTGCGAAGGCGCTAACCGGGCGCGCAAGCGGGGGCAATTGTGGCGGAAGAGGGACGCGGATGGACAGCTTGCATCCGGCGCTGAGCGTCGTCCCGGCAAGCGCTCGGGCGGCCTGCTCTGTGGGCGTGATCGCCACCAACGAGGCCGAGCTCGGCGAGACCGTCGAGGCGCTGCACCGCGCCGGCTTCACGCCGGACTGCACGACCTATCTCGCGGTGCGAAACTTCGGCGAGAACCATTTCGACGGCTACTCCGGCATCGCCGCGTTCCTGGAGCGCGCGGAAGGGCGGTACCTGCTCGTCTGCCACCAGGACGTGCGCGCCATCGACACCCGCGCCGAGCTTGAGGCGAAGCTCGATGAAATCGAGCCGGACTGGGCACTTGCCGGCAATGCGGGCTCCGCCGGCCTCGGCCGATCGGTGCGCCGCATCAGCGATCCCTACAACCGGGACGTGCTGATCGGGCCGCTCCCGCACGAGGTCGTCTCGCTCGACGAGAACCTGCTCATCTTCAATCTCGCCCGCCCGATCACGCCGTCTCAGGCGCTCTCCGGCTTCCATTTCTACGGCACCGATCTCTGCATCCGCGCACGTGGGATGGGCGAGCGGGCCTGGGTGATCGACTGGCATGTGGAGCATCTCAGCGGAGGCTCGCTCAACGCCTCCTGGGCGGCAGGCCGGAGGGCGCTGGAGCGTCACTACGAGGGCACGCTGGGAAACGTTGTCATCCAAACGCCCACAACGCTCCTTCTTTTCGGCATCTTTAAGGTGTTCCGTCCTATTCGTAAGACTGTGTGGCGTGTCGTGCGCCACGGCGGCCAGCTTTTGGCCAAGCTTGGCCGTGTTGGGCGACCCACTTAGTGTTTTTTGCTGTCGGTATGAGGTAGGCAGGTTCGCCGCAACGGGCGCGGCCACCACGAAGGATGAAACAATGTCCACGATTGCTCTGGTCGATGACGACCGCAACATTCTGACGTCGGTGTCTATGGTACTCGAAGCCGAGGGCTACGAGGTGCGTACCTACAATGATGGCGCGAGCGCACTGACTGCGCTGACGCAGACCCCGCCAGATCTTGCGATCCTCGACATCAAGATGCCGCGGATGGACGGGATGGAGCTGCTCCGCAGGCTCCGTCTGAAGAGCGAGCTGCCGGTGATCTTCCTCACCTCTAAGGACGAAGAGATCGACGAGGTGATCGGCCTGCGCATGGGCGCCGACGACTATGTGCGCAAGCCCTTCTCCCAGCGCCTGCTGGTGGAACGGATCCGCGCTGTCCTGCGCCGCCGCGAGGCCCCGCCTGACACGACGACCGAGCGCGCCGAGACCGACAAGGTCCTGCGCCGCGGCCGGCTCGAGATGGATCCGATGCGCCACTCCTCGACCTGGGACGGGCTGCCGGTCACGCTCACGGTCACCGAATTCCTGATCCTGCACGCCCTCGCCCAGCGGCCCGGCTTCGTGAAAAGCCGTGACCAGCTGATGGATGCGGCGTACGATGATCAGGTCTACGTGGACGATCGCACGATCGACAGTCACATCAAGCGTATCCGTAAAAAGTTCCGCGACGTCGATGACAGCTTCAACTCGATCGAGACCCTGTACGGGGTCGGCTATCGCTACAAGGAAGCGTGAACGCGCCAACCATGGCCCGGGCGAGTGAATATCTTCGCGCGGGCGACCCGCTGTTCGGGCTGGACCGTCGTCCACGCCCGGCATCGATGCGCGAACGGATCATCATCGGGTTGCGCCGCTCGGCGCCCTTCAGCTCGCTCCAGCGCCGGATCATTTTCTTCAACCTGATCGGTCTCGCGATCCTGGTTTTCGGCGTGCTCTATCTCAACCAGTTCCGCACGGGGCTGATCGAGCAGCGGATCTCGTCGCTGGCGGTCGAGGGCGAGATCATCGCCATCACCATCGCCGAGAGCGCGGGCATGTATGATGACGGCGAGATCGTGCCCGCAGAAGCGCGCCCCTCGCTCGACCGCGGCCTCGCGCAGGTGATCCTGAACCGTCTCTCGCGCCCCACAGGCACGCGCGCGCGGCTCTACGATGCGAGCCTCCGCCTCATCAGCGATACGCGCGACAGCGCGACCGGCGCGCGGCCCATCGTCGTCTCCGAGCTGCCGCCGCCGGGGGCGGAGCGCGCGCCGGGCGCGACCGAGCGGCTGGAGATGTTCTACGACAAGCTGATCTTTCCGAACGAGGACGCACAGGAGACCTATACGGAGGTCGCGCGCGCAGGCGTCAGCCTGCAGTCGGAAGTGCAGCGCGCCGCCCTCGGCGAGATCTCCAACTCCGTGCGGCTCAATTCCGAGCGCGACCTGATCGTATCCGTCGCCATCCCGGTGAAGCGGTTGAAGACCGTGCTCGGCGTCCTCGTGCTCTCCACCGAGGGCGACGACATCAACGAGGTGGTAAAGCGCGAGCGCGTGGGCATCCTGCAGCTCTTCGTCGTGGCCTCCATCGTCTCCGTCGGCCTCTCCGTCCTGCTGGCCAACACCATCGCGAGCCCGATCCGGAAGCTCGCCCAGGCGGTGGACCCGGAGGGCACGTCGAACGCGCGGCCGATCAATCCCGACCGCGTCGAGATCCCGGATATGCGCCGGCGCACGGACGAGATCGGCGACCTCTCCGCCGCGATCATCCGGATGACGACCGCGCTCTACCGCCGGATCGAAGCCATCGAGAGCTTCGCCGCGGATGTCGCGCATGAGATCAAGAACCCGCTCACCTCCATGCGCTCGGCGGTCGAGACCATGTCCTACGCCAAGACGCCGGAGCAGAAGCAGCGCCTGCTCGATGTGATCATGAACGACGTGATGCGCCTCGACCGGTTGGTGACCGACATCTCCAACGCCTCGCGCCTCGACGCAGAGCTCGTGCGCGAACGGATGGGCAGCTTCGATCTCGGCGCGCTGATCGAGAGCCTCACGGATGTGACCGCGTCGCAGGGCGAGAAGATGAATGTCCGCGTGCTCACGGACCTGCCGAACGAGCCTTTCCTGGCCAGCGGCCTCGAGGGACGGCTCGCACAGGTCATTGCCAACCTGCTCGACAATGCGCTCTCCTTCTCCCCCGAAGGCAGCACCATCGTCATGAAGGGCGAGCGCGTGGAGGCGGAGAACATCCTGCGCATGACCGTGAGCGACCAGGGCCCCGGCATTCCGGAGGACAATCTCAGCACGATCTTCGACCGCTTCTACTCCGAGCGGCCGGAGCAGAGCTTCGGCAACCATTCGGGCCTCGGGCTTTCGATCTGCAAGCAGATCGTCGAGGCGCATGGCGGGCGGATCTGGGCGGAGAATATCCGCGATGAAGGCGCCGGGCCGGACACGCCGCCGCAGGGTGCGCGCTTCACGATCGAGCTGCCGATATGAGCGCTCCCCCCTCGGAACCGGCGCTCGAGCCCACCGACCCGACGGGCGACGACGAGACCCGCACGGCGCGCCATCTGCATGCGAGCGCCGTAGCGCTCGGCCCCCGCGGGCTCCTAATCCTCGGCGCCGCCGGGGCGGGAAAGACCACCCTGGCGCTCGCGCTCGTCGCCCTCGGCGCAGAGCTCGTGGCCGATGACCGGGTTCTGGTGAGCCCGCAGCCCGGCAGCACGGCCGCCGCGATGTCCGCGCCGGAGGGGCTCGCAGGGCTCGTGGAGATCCGCGGCGCCGGGATCCTGCCGCATCCGCACCGGGCGGGCGCGCCGCTCTGGCTTGCCGCCGATCTCGATGCAGCCCCGGCCGGGCGCATGCCGCCGCGCCGCCAGCTCGCGCTCTGCGGGACCACCGTGCCGCTCTTGGCCGCACGTGCGCTCCCTCCTGCGGCGCTCCTCGCGATCCTCCGCACCGGGGCCCTGCCGGATCCCGAATGCCCGCCAGCCCGGAGCGAGGCGCAGGGGCCCGTCACCCTGGTCGCTGCACCCGGCGCCGTCGCCTACGCCCCTGGCGTCGCCCTCGGCGCGGACGGGCGGCGCCTGCCGCATGCCGGCTGAAAGCCGGCCGACCGGCCGCGCGGGTGCCGCGCAGGCCCTCGTCATAGTGACAGGACTTTCAGGCGCGGGCCGCACGACGGTGATCCACGCGCTCGAAGACCTCGGCTACGAGGCGATCAACAACTTCCCGCTCTCCATGGTCGACGCCTTGATGGACGAGGGCACGGCCCGCCGCCCGCTCGCCCTCGGCGTCGAGACCCGGACCCGCGGCTTCTCCGCCGAGGCGCTCGACCGCGTCATGCGCCGCTTGCGCAGCCTCGGCGACACGCGCGCGATCCTCATCTTTCTCGATTGCACGGACGAGGCCCTCGTCCGCCGCTTCTCCGCCACGCGCCGGCGCCACCCGTTGGCCCCGGCCGAAGACGTCGCAACCGGCCTCGCCCGCGAGCGCGATCTCCTCGCCGGCGCACGCGATGCCGCGGACATGGTGATCGACACCACCAATCTCACCCCGCACCAGCTGAAGCGCGAGATCAACGCACGCTTCGCCCCGGAGAACGGCGCGGGCCTCACGGTCTCGGTGCACTCATTCAGCTTCAAGCGCGGCATCCCGCCCGGCTCGGACATGGTGCTGGACTGCCGTTTCCTCGCGAATCCATACTGGGCGGCGGAGCTGCGCGCACGGGACGGCCGCGATCCTGCGGTGCAGGACTACGTGTCGCGGGACCCCCGTTTTCCGGGCTTTTTCGAGCGCGTGCTCGATCTGCTGCTGTTTCAGCTTCCCGCCTCGGCCGCGGAGGGCAAAGTGTATTTCTCCGTGGCGCTGGGTTGCACCGGGGGGCGGCATCGCTCCGTGACGCTGGCCGAGCGGCTGGCCGGTGCCCTGAGAGAGGCCGGCTGGCCCGCAACCCTGCGCCATCACGAGCTGGAACGCGGCGGTGCGGGAACAACGGACCCCGCCTGACGGGAACGGGAACGAGAGAGGGGCGTGCATGCAGGATGGTCGATGGCGAAGGGCGCCCGCCCGGAAAGGCGCCGCATGATCGGTGTTGTGATCGTCGCCCATGGCGGGCTCGCGCATGCGCTCCTCGACGCGCTGGAGCATGTGGTCGGCCCCCAGCCCGGCACCCGCGCAATCCCGATCGAGCCGGCCGACGATCTGCGCGAGCGCCAGCGCGAGATCGACGAGGCGGTCGCGGCCGTGGACAAGGGTGCCGGCGTCGTGCTGGTCACCGACATGTTCGGCGGCACGCCCTCCAACCTCGCCCTCGGCGCCATGACCCGGCCCGAGATCGAGGTGATCTACGGCGCCAATCTGCCGCTCCTCGTGAAGCTCGCGAAAAGCCGTGAACGCAGCCTCGGCGAAGCCGTGCGCCACGCGCTGGAGGCGGGCGTCAAGTATATCGACAGCGCGGCGAGCATCCTGGAGCCCAAGGCCCGAGGTTGACCGCCAACCGGCGCCGACCGGCCCCCTCGTCCTCGCACAAAGCAACCATCGCCCAGCCCCTTCCACAGAGCCCGATGCCCTCCGCCACGCTTCCCATCGTCAATGCCAAGGGCCTGCACGCCCGCGCCTCGGCCAAGTTCGTCGAGACCGTCGAGCAATTCGATGCGACCGCGAAGGTGAGCCGGGACGGCCAATGCGTCGCCGGCGACAGCATCATGGGCCTGCTGATGCTCGCGGCCGCAAACGGCACCGAAATCGACGTGGAGACCGCCGGTCCGGATGCCGACGCGCTGCTCGCCGCCCTTTCTGCCCTGGTGGCCGACCGTTTCGGCGAGGGAGCCTGAACCTTCAGGTCCCGCGGATGCGCAACGCCGCCCCCTCCGCCGCGCAGGCCTCGCGCTTATGGCAATCGGCGAGGTGATCGTTCACCAGCCCCGAAGCCTGCATGAAGGCGTAGACGATCACCGGGCCGCAGAACTTGAAGCCCTCCGCCTTCAGCGCCTTGGAGGCCTCGCGGCTGAGCGGCGTCTGCGCCGGCACGTCCGCCATGCGCTCCGGCGCGTTCTGCAGCGGGCGAAAGTCCACGAACTGCCAGAGAAAACGGTCGAACCCTTCGCGTTCGTGGATGCGGAGATAGGCGCGCGCATTGCCGATGGAGGCCTCGATCTTCGCGCGCGAGCGGACGATGCCGGCATTGCCGAGCAGCCGTTCGGTCTCCGCCTCGCCCCAGCGCGCGATCCGCTCCGGCTCGAACCCCTCGAAGGCCTCGCGAAAGGCGGGACGCTTGCGCAGGATGGTGATCCAGGCGAGCCCCGCCTGGAAGCCGTCCAGGACCAGCTTCTCCCACAGCGCGCGCGGATCGGCCTCCGGACGGCCCCATTCGTCATCGTGATAGGCGCAGTAGAGGGGGTCCTCGCCGCACCAGTCGCATCGTTTTGGTTTGGGACGACTCACCTCGGTGTTCACGGTTTATTCAGCGCGTTCACAGAGTTTCACAACCACGGCAAGCCGAGCAAGGCGCCGGATTTCTTTGAGCCGGGGAGAGTGTGATGCTTCATGGGGAGAGAATACTGGACCGGTGCAGCGAAGGCACCCGCTCTTTCGGCCTCATCCTGCTGGAGATCGACGATTTCGCGGCGCTCGAGGCGCTCTTCGGCGAAGATATTACAACGACACTGACCTATGCGGCCGAGTGCCGGCTCTGGACCGCGCTGCCCGAGGGGGCCGGGAGCTGGCAGGCAGGGCGGGGGCAGTTCGCCGTCAGCCTGCCGGGAACCGATCTCGCCACGCTGCGCCGCGTGGCCGCAGCGCTCCAGCGCGCCCTGTCTTCGGAGGCGCTGACAGCGCCCAGCGGCGGCGTCCATGTCACGGCCTGTGCCGGCTGCGCGCTCGCGCCGGAGGAGGAACTCACGCGCCTTGGCCCGACCGCGCGGCGTGCGCTGGCCGCAGCGCATCGCAAGGGCCGCGGCAGCTGCGAGATCAAGATGGCCGACGAGGACGATACCGCAGCCCTCGTCGCGGCGGCGGAGAGCTGCCTTGCCGCGCGCCGCCTGCTCGTCGCTTTCCAGCCGGTACGCCGGCTGGACGGGACCGGGCCGGTGGCCTTCCAGGAATGCCTCGTGCGCATGTCCAACGATGGCGGCGATCCGGTGCCGGCCTCGCGCTTCGTGCCGGGGCTGGTGATGGGGGGTCACGGTGCGGAACTCGACCGCCTGGTGCTCGACCGCGCCCTTTCGCTCCTCGTCAAGCATCCGCGGCTGAGGCTGTCAGTGAACCTCTGCGGCACCACGCTGAGCGATCCCGGCTGGATGGCGGGCTTCGAGGCGCGCGCCGCAGCGGATATGACACTCGCGGAGCGTCTCATCGTCGAGTTGCCCGCGCGCGTGGTGCTCGACGAGCCGATCGCGACCGGCACGTTCCTCGAACGCCTGCGCGGCACCGGCGCAAGCGTCGCTCTCGACGGCTTCGGCACTGTGGAAATCGGCCTCGGCACGCTGCGCAGCCTGCAGCTCGATATGGCAAAGGCGCCGGTGTCGGCGCTGGACGGCGAGGGTGTCGCGGAAGGGCTGGCGACGCTCGCGGAGCGCGTCGATGTCAGCCTCGTCGCAACGGGTGTGGAGAGCGAGGAGACGGCGGATCGCCTCTCCAAGGCCGGTTTCGACTACGGACAGGGGCTGGCCTTCGGCCGCCCGGATCAGGCGCTTGCGCGCAGCGCGATCTCCACGGTCGCCGAGGCAGACGATCTCGCGGTTACGGTTTCTCCCGCGAGAGCTGCTCGATCTTGGTTTGCATCTCGCTGAGTTGGCGCTGCAGACGATCGATCTCGCCCTTGCTGGCGGGCATCGCAGAGGTATCCGCCACAGGCGCCTGCCCCTCGGCCTCCGCCGCTCCCGGCGTGCTGCCCGGCACGAAGGGTCGGAACAGACGCATCGCCTGCTCGAAGAGCTCCATATTCGACCGGGTTATGGCCTCGAAATTCGCAAGCGCCGGGTTCTTCGCGAACGCGGAGCGCATATGCTCCTGGTTCCGTAGAAACGCCTCCATGGAGGCGTCCAGATAGCTCGGCACGACCGCCTGGAGCGTGTCGCCGTAGAGCCGAATCAGTTGCCGCAGAAAGTTCGTCGGCAGCATGTTCCGGCCCTTAGCCTCTTCTTCGAAAATGATCTGCGTCAGCACCGAACGCGTGATGTCGTCGCCGCTCTTTGCATCGAAGACAGCAAAGTCCTCGCCCGCCCGCACCATCTTGGCGAGGTCCTCGAGAGTGACATAGGAACTCTTGCCGGTGTTGTAGAGCCTGCGATTGGCGTATTTTTTGATGACGACACGGGGCTTCGCCGCACCCTCCGCCAGCTTCTCTGCCTGCGCCACAATAGTTCCTTCCCGAGACGATTTAAGCGCCTTTGGGTTTAGTCTGACACCGCACCGCGGCAAGAGCAACCGCGCTGCCCCGCAGCACGGAAAAGTGCGGCCCATTGATGCGGAATGCGATCCCACAGAGTGGCGCGCCCCGCGCACTCTGCTAGGCTCCGCGCACCGAATTGGTCCCGCTTCGCCATTGACCTAGCGCAAGGACAGTCCGTCCTGTACGGGGCCATGAGCGCCCACAGCACTGCCCCCGCCCCGGCCACCGGCTCGCACCGGACCGGCTCCGACAGAGAACGAGGAACCCCCATGACAAATGTCGTCATCGCATCCGCCGCTCGGACCCCGGTCGGCAGCTTCAACGGCGCCTTCGCGAGCGTCACTGCGCACGATCTCGGCGCCGTCGCGATCAAGGCAGCTCTCGAGCGCGCGGGCGTCGCCGCCGAGGATGTGAGCGAGACGATCCTGGGCCAGGTGCTCACGGCGGCTCAGGGCCAGAACCCCGCGCGCCAGGCGCATATCGCCGCCGGCCTGCCCGAAGGCGCGGCCGCCTGGGGCATCAACCAGGTCTGCGGCTCCGGCCTGCGCGCGGTCGCCCTCGGTGCCCAGCACATCCAGCTCGGCGATGCCGCCATCGTCGTCGCGGGCGGGCAGGAGAGCATGTCGCGCTCGACCCATGCCGCGCATCTGCGCGCCGGGCAGAAGATGGGCGACATGCAGTTCATCGACACCATGATCCGCGACGGCCTCTGGGATGCGTTCAACGGCTATCACATGGGCAACACCGCCGAGAACGTCGCCCGCCAGTGGCAGATCGGCCGCGACCAGCAGGACGAATTCGCGCTCGCGAGCCAGAACAAGGCCGAGGCCGCGCAGAAGGCCGGCAAGTTCGCCGACGAGATCGC
>JBCBWF010000205.1:0-8759 GCA_039817245.1 Pseudomonadota bacterium
CGCCCCGTCGGCATCCCGGCGCAGGCTCCGCGCGCGCCGGGCCCGCCTGCGCGCCTCAGCGGCGGCGGATGCCGATGGTCCGCCCCACCTGCTCGGGGCGCTCGAGCCCCGCATGCGCCCCGGCGAGCGCCGCCACCCGGGCGCGCACCGCCTCGGGATAGGGCGCCGAACGCCGCGCCTCCAGATCCACATTGATGGACAGCGTCTCGTAGGTCGCCGCCAGCAGCCCCGTCTCCAGCGCGATCATGCTGAGAAAGCAGTGCACCCGCTTGTGGTCCGCATCGAGCATCACGAAATCGCAGGCGAAGGGCGCGTCCTCCAGCAGCTCGTTCACGTAGTGGATCTGCGTCTGCAGCGCCATCGGCCCCATCCGCGCGCTGGTCACCAGCTTCGGCCCGATGCCCAGCATGTCGTAGATGTCGTCCAGGGCGCGGTCGAACGCCAGGGTGTAGTAAGCCACGTTCATATGGCCGTTATAGTCGATCCAGGCACGCTCCACGCGCTGCGTCGCTGTGCGCAGGGGTGCGCTCTCGAAACGGATGCTGTCCATGCTTGTCCCTCCCGCGCCGCGCGCTTAGACCGGTGAGGCTTACAAGACCAGACGGGAGGGGCCGATGACAATCGAGACCGCCATCGCCGCGCTGGAGGCGCGCTTCGGCGAGCGGCTGTCCCGGGCGGCACCCGTGCGCGCCGCGCACGGCCATGACGAGGCGCATCACACCCCCCGCCTGCCCGACGCGGTGCTCTGGCCCGAGGACACCGCGGAGGTCGCGGAGATCGCGCGCATCGCCTCGGCCCATGGCTGCCCCATCGTGCCCTGGGGCACAGGCACCTCGCTGGAGGGCCATGTGATCCCGGTCGCCGGCGGCATCAGCCTCGATTTCGAGCGGATGGACAAGGTGCTCGCGATCCATGCGGAGGACATGGACGTGGTGATCCAGCCGGGCCTGCGCCGCAAGCGGCTGAACGAGGAGCTGCGCGCCACCGGCCTCTTCTTCCCGGTCGATCCCGGGGCCGATGCCTCGCTCGGCGGCATGGCCGCCACCCGCGCCTCGGGCACCTGCGCGGTGCGCTACGGCACCATGCGCGAGGCGGTGCTGGCGCTCGAGGTGGTGCTGGCGGATGGCCGCGTGATCCGCACCGGCACGCGCGCGCGCAAATCCTCCGCGGGCTACGACCTCACCCGGCTCTTCGTCGGCTCCGAAGGCACGCTGGGCATCATCACCGAGCTCACCCTGCGCCTCTCCGGCCAGCCGGAGGCGATCTCGGCCGCCACCTGCGCCTTCGAGCGCGTGGAGGACGCGGTCACCACCGTGATCGAGACCATCCAGTCGGGCGTGCCGATCGCGCGGATCGAGCTTCTGGACGCGCTCACCATCCGCGGCTTCAACGCCTATGCGGGCTACGAGATGGCGGAGAAGCCGACGCTCTTTCTGGAGTTCCACGGCTCGCCCGCCAGCGTCGCCGAGCAGGCGGAAACGGTGGGCGCGCTCGCCGAAGCCAACGGCGCGCTCGGCTTCGACTGGACCGCCGATCCCGAGGCGCGCAGCCGGCTCTGGGAGGCGCGGCACAACACCTATTACGCACAGCGCGCGCTGCGCACCGGGGCCAAGGGCTACATCACCGATGCCTGCGTGCCGATCTCCCGGCTCGCCGAGGCCATCGCGGTCACCGAGCGCGAGGTGGCCGCCTCCGGCCTGATGGCGCCGCTGGTCGGCCATGTGGGCGACGGCAACTTCCACCTCTCCATCCTGATCGACCCGGAGGTCGCCGAGGAGAAGGCCGCCGCCGTTCGCCTCGCCGAGCGGATCTCCGAGACCGCCCTCGCCCTCGGCGGCACGGTGACGGGCGAGCACGGCGTCGGCCTCGGCAAGACCGCCTTCATGGCCGCCGAGCACGGCGCGGCCTGGGCGGTGATGGGCGAGCTGAAGCAATGCCTCGACCCCACCGGCATCCTCAATCCCGGCAAGCTCGTGCCGCCGAGCAACGTGCTCATCGCCCCGGCGGCGGAGTAGCGCGCCCGGATCGCCCCCGGCCAACGGATGACAGCAACGGCCCCGCACCGACAGGAGGCAGCCCCCGTGTCCAGTTCCGCAGCGTACCGCACCGCCCGAGAATGGGCGATCGCCCCGGCAAGGCTTCTCCTCGCCGGGGCCGCACTGGCCCTCCTGCCGGCCGAGGCGCCGGCGCAGGACACGCTCTCGATCCGCGTCACCAGCGATGTGTCGCGCCCGGAGAACCGCTGCCCGGCGGCGAGCACCTCCAAACCCATCCGCGTCGAGGTGGACAATCTCGACACGCCCGCCAGCGGCCGCACGGAGTGGTTCACCTTCCGCCTCTGGGCCTACCGCGCCGGCGGCGACATAACGGTGGTCCTCAGCCCCCTCGGCGAAACCTTCGGCCGGGTCGATATCGAGGCCTCCTGGTCCGAGCTCCAGCGCGGCGAGGTCCCGTTCTACACCACGATGCGCGACGCCCGCTTCACCACCTGCGGCAACATGATCCTCTACATGTCGAAGGGCTGAGCCACCAACGTGGCACCGCCCCGGCGATCACCTGATGCGGAGAGGAGAGCATCGCGGTGTTCGGAGCGCGGTCTTCGCCCGTCGCGCAAGCGCCAGCGCGCGCGTTCGCCCAGCACCGCTGGCCTTCGCCGTCGCTGCCCGCCTGCCCGTCCCTGCGCCCGCACAGGACAGGCGCTCGATCCGCGCCACCAGCGATGTCTCGCGCCCGGACCAGCACTGCCCTGCAACGAGCCCGTCCGCGTCTAGGTGGACGGGCTCGCCCCCCTGCGAGCGACCACACGGAGTGGTTTGCCTTCCGCCTCCGGGGCTATCCTGGGGCTATCGGGCGAGCGGCGACATCATCGTCGTCCTCGACCCGCTCGGCGAGACCTTCGGCCGGGAGGACATCGAGGCGACGTGGTCGGAGACCTAGCGCGGCGAGGCCCCCTTCTACATGACGATGCGTCACGCCCGCTTTTGAGCCCGTGACAACGTGATCCTCGATGTCTTGAAGGGCTGAGGCACCGCCCCGTCAGCCGGGGCGAGACGCCCCCAAATCATCCTCGCGCCCGCGCCCTCCCACGTCATTATGGGCCTAGAGTGGAGAACATAAAATGAACAAGGGCGGGCTCTGCCTCGTCGGAACGCGCGCGAACACGGTCATCGGGCATTCACCATATGGTGCCCAGAATGACGTGGGTGGGAGCGAGCGCAGACGCCCCGCAGAGCGCTCCGGCCGGTCCCCGGGACGACCAAGATGGCGGCCCCAACGCTGGCGCCGATGCCGGCCCCAATACCGGCGCCGTCCGCCTCAGACCGCGATGATCAGCTTGCCCGTGTTCTCGCCGCGATAGAGCATCGAGATGGCGCCCGGGGCCGCCTCGGGCCCCTGCAGCATATGCTCGCGCACCGTCAGGCGCCCCTCGCGCAGCCATCCGGCCAGCGCCGTGCGCGCCTCGTGCAGCCGCTCGCGATAATCGAAGACCAGGAAGCCCTGCATTCGTGCGCGAGCCACCAGGAGCTGGCGATGCACCCGCGGCCCCACCGGCAACGGGTCCCACTCGGTGATCGCCGCCGTGCCGCAGATCGTGATCCGCGCCCCCGTCGCCAGCCGCGTCATCACCGCATCCGAGATCGGCCCGCAGGTGTTGTCGAAAAAGCAGTCCACCCCGTCCGGGCAGTGCGCCGCCAGCGCCGCCGCCACATCCTCGGCCTTGTAGTCGATCGCCGCGTCGTAGCCGAATTCCTCCAAGCATTGGCGCCGCTTCTCCGGCCCGCCCGCGATCCCGACCGTGCGGCAGCCGAGGATCCGCGCGATCTGCCCCACCGCCGAGCCCACCGCGCCGGCAGCGGTCGAAACCACCACCATATCGCCCGCCTTGGCCGCACAGCTCTCCGTCAGCCCGAAATAGGCCGTCGTCCCGTTCAGCCCCAGAATGCCGAGCGCGTAGCTCCGCGGCAGATCCGTCTCCGTCACCTTCCGCGCTATGCTGCTGCCCGGCACCAGCGCATGGGTCTGCCAGCCGAGCAGCCCCTCGACCACATCGCCCTCCGCATAGTCCGGATGGCGCGAGGCGATCACATCGCCCGCCGCGAAGGCGCGCATCGGGTCGCCGATCGGCACCGGCGGCGCGTAGTTCGGCACGTCATTGGCCCAGCCCCGCATCGCCGGGTCGACCGACCAGTGCGTGATCCGCACCAGCACCTGCCCCTCCCCGGGCGCGCCCACCGGCGTCTCGCGGATCGTGAAATGCTCCGGCCCCGGCACGCCCACGGGCCGCGACGACAGGATCACCTGGATGTTCTGCATGGCACCGCCCTCCCCGCGGCCGACCTGCGGGGCAGCACCCCGCCCATCTTGTCACCCGTCACGCGGCCTGCCGCGCCAGAAGCGCCGCGGCGGCGTTCAGCGCCTCCGCCGTCACTTCCTCGCCGGCCAGCATGCGCGCCAGCTCCTCGAGCCGCGCATCCGCGTCGAGCGCCTCCACCCGCGTGCGCGTGATCCCCGCCTCCACCCCCTTGGCGATGCGGAAATGGCGCGTCCCCTGCGCCGCCACCTGCGGGCTGTGCGTCACCACCAGCGCCTGCGCGCCCTCCGCCAGCCGCGCGAGCCGGCGCCCGACCGCATCCGCCGTAGCCCCCCCCCACGCCGCGGTCGATCTCGTCGAACACCATCACCAGCCCGTCCGAGCGCGCCGCAAGGCACACCTTCAGCGCCAGCAGAAAGCGCGAGAGCTCCCCGCCCGAGGCAATCCGGTCGATCGGCCCCGCCGGGTTTCCCGGATTGATCGCCGCGGTGAACCGCACCGCATCCGCCCCCTCGGGGCCGGCATCGGCCTCGGCAATGTCCGTCTCGAAACGCGCGGCCTCCATGCGCAGGGGCGGCAGCTCCGCAGTCACCGCCGCATCGAGCGCCCCGGCCGCGCCCCGGCGCGCGAGGCCCAGCGCCTCGGCCGCCTCGCCATAGGCCGCACTCGCCGCATCCGCCTCCGCCGCCAGCGCCGCGATCCGCTCGCCGCCCTCGTCGATCGCCGCCAGCCGCTCGGCCAGCCGAAGCGCGAGATCGGGCAGATCGGCCGGGTGCACATCGTGCTTGCGCGCCAGCGCGCGCAGCGCAAACAGCCGCTCCTCCACCGTCTCCAGCCGCTCGGGGCTGAAGGAGAGCGCCTCAAGCGCCGCCTCCACCCCCGCCTGCGCCTCGCCGAGCTCGATCATCGCCCGGTCGAGCGCGGCGATCGGCGCGTCGAGCAGCGCCGCCGCCTCGTCGCCCGCCCGCTCCGCCGCGCGGGTCAGGCGCGAGAGCGCATCGGCCATCGCCCCCTCGGCCCCGCCGCCGCCGAGCCCCTCGCCCGCGCGCGCCACCTCCTCGGCGATGCGCCCGGCCGCCTGCATCAGCCGGCGCTCGGCATCGAGCCGCTCCTCCTCGCCCGCCTCGGGGGCCATGCGCTCGAGCTCGGCGACCGCATGGCGCAGGAAATCGGCATCCTCCGCGGCGCGGGCGAGTGCGGCCTCCGCCTCCTCGCGCCGCTTGCGCGCGCCCTCCGCGGCGCGCCAGAGCCCGCCGAGCGCGGCCACATCGCCCGTCAGCCCGCCGAAGGCGTCGAGCAGCCCCCGATGCGCCCGCGGATCCAGCAGCCCCCGGTCGTCGTGCTGGCCATGCACCTCCACGAGGCAGGCGCCCACCCGGCGCAACGTCTCCGCGCTCAGCCGCTGATCGTTGAGAAAGGCGCTCGCCGGCCCCTCCGCACGCGCCACGCGGCGCAGCACCAGCCGCCCCGGAGCCTCCGCGTCGCGCGCGAGATCCAGCGCGTCGAGCACCGCCAGCGCCGGGTGCTCCGGGCCCACCGCGAATTCCGCCGTCACGCTGCCCTGCGCCGCCCCGGCCAGCACCAGATCGCGCCGCACCCGCCGGCCGAGCGCGAAGCCCAGCGCGTCGAGCAGGATCGACTTGCCCGCCCCCGTCTCCCCGGTCAGCACGTTGAGGCCTGCGCCGAATTCCAGATCCAGCGCCTCGATCAGCACGATGTTGCGGATCTCCAGCGCCTGCAGCATGGCCTCAGCCAGCCCCCTCGCCCGGTGCCGACCCGGCCCTCAAAGCCACTCGCCGAGCACGATCTGGCGGTAGAGCGAGCTGAAGAGCCCGCCCTCGCCGGCCTTCTCGATCACTTCCTCGCCGGTCAGGGCCGCGAAGCTGTCCGAGTACCACTCCGAGCCGGGGAAGTTGGTGCCGAGCACCAGTGCGGTCGCCCGCGCCTCGCGCTCCAGCCCCAGCGCCAGATAGGCCTCCACCAGCCGGTGCAGCGCCTCGGGCGACTGGCTGGTGGTCTCGTATTCCCGCAGCACGGTCTGGAACCGGTTGATCGCCGCGGTGTAGTGGCCGCGCTTCAGGTAGTACCGGCCTACCGTCATCTCCTTGCCCGCCAGGTGGTCGCGGGTCAGGTCGATCTTGAGCTGGGCATCGCGCGCATAGTCGCTGTCCGGGTAGCGGTTCACCACCTTCTGCAGCTCGTCCAGCGCGTTGCGCGTCACCCCCTGGTCGCGCCCCACATCCACGATCTTGTCGTAGTAGGAAAGCGCGATGAGATACTGCGCATAGGCCGCATCCTCATCCGTCGGGTACAGTTCCAGATACCGCTGCGCCGAGGCCCGCGCGCCCGCGAAGTCGCCCGCCTCGTAGGAGGCGAAGGCCGACATGATGATCGCGCGCTTGGCGAGCTGCGAGAACGGGTAGAGCCGCTCGATCTCGTTGAAGGTGCGCGACGCCTCGCGCGCATTGCCCTCCGCCAGCTGCGTCTCGCCGGTCTGGAAGATCTCGGTCGCCGTCAGCGTCTCGATATCCGGCGGCGGATCCGGGAAGATCGAGGAGCACCCGCCGAGTGCCGCCACAACCGCCAGCACCATCACGTGCCGCGAACCGAACCGGGTGCGAAGGGGGTCTGCCTCTCTCGGCATGCGCTGTTCCATCATATCCGCTCTCGGCCGCGGCCCCCGTTGGGGCGGGGGCGCGGGCCCTGTCTGTCGAGGGCGAATCTTATCCGCCAGACCGGCCCGCGCCTAGTCGCGATCACGTGTCGGATCGGGGCGTCCGTCAGCGCAGGGATCAGACGGCCATCGCCGCGCGGCGCGCCGCCACCGCGGTACGGCGGGCGGGGCCGAGGCCGAGGCCGCGGGCACCGAGCTCGGTCCAGCACCAGGCATCCGGGCGGTCGAACAGCGCGCGCAGCAGCAGGTTGGTCATCTCGTGACCCGCCTTCTCGCCCACATAGGTCGCCATGATCGGCGCACCGGCCAGCGCGAGATCGCCCACCACATCCAGCACCTTGTGGCGCACGAACTCGTCCGGCCGGCGCAGGCCCTGCGGGTTCAGCACCCGGCCGCGATCCACCACGATGGCGTTGTCGAGGCTGCCGCCGCGGGCAAGCCCGAGCTTGCGCAGATGCTCCACCTCCGCCAGATGCCCGAAGGTCCGGCAATCGGCCAGACCGTCCACGAAGGCCGGGCCCGAGAGCGCGATGGAAACCGCCTGCCGCCCGATCGCGGGATCCGCGAAATCGATCGCGAAGCGCACGCCGAACCCGTCGGAGGGCTCGAAGGCCGCGCGCTTGCCGTCCTTCACCACCTCGATCGTCTCGAGCACACGGATCGCGCGCCGCGCGGTCCCGCGCGCCTGCAGGCCGACCCGGCGGAAGCCCTCCACGAACTCACGCGCGCTGCCGTCCATGATCGGCACTTCCGGCCCGTCCAGCGTGATCCGCGCATCCGCGATCCCCACGCCGGCGAGCGCTGCCATCAGATGCTCCACCGTGCCGATGGACACGCCGTGCGCGTTCTCCAGCTTGGTGCAGAGGCGGGTGTCGTTCACCAGGTCGTACCGCGCCGGCACCACACCGGTCCCGGGCGCCACATCCGTGCGCTCGAAAACGATGCCATGCCCCGCCAGCGCCGGGCACACCGTGGCCGTTGCAGGCTGGCCCCCGTGCAGGCCCACCCCGCGGAACACGACCGCTCGCTGAACAGTGTAGCGCATTGACCGACCTCTCGAGCGACAGGGGCCACACACACACCGTGACCGAGCCGCGCCTCATATGGTTTTTCTGAGGGTCGTTTACCTGTCGGTCATCATAGGGGACAACTCAATCATTGTGACGCTTTGCAACACTCGCCATGCAACCGTTGCGTGAAATGAAAAGACGCCGCTCGAAGGGCGAGCGGCGCAAGATCAGCAGAGAAACACTGACCCCGGCGCAACAATCTGCGCCAAAGCCCGTCGGGTAGGCAAAGCCCCGGCCGCAGCCGGGGCTGCAGCTTCAGTTGGCCTGGCGGCGCAGGAAGGCCGGGATCTCGCCCTCGTCCTCGTCGAAGGCCTCCGCCCGCGGCTCCTCGCGCATCGTCGCGGGATGCGCGTCGCTGCTGCCGGCCACGCGGCTGATCAGCCGGTGGATGGCGAAGCGGCCCGGCTGCGCGGGCTGGGGCTGGGGCTTGGCCGCGGCCGGCTCCTGCTCCTCGTAGCGCCGCTGCGGCAGCGGCTCGTCGTCCAGGCTGCCCGCCTCGATCGAGAGATCGTCGAGGTCGAAGAGGCCCGGCGCCGTGTCGTCGTCAAAGGCCGGGGCCTGGCGCGGGGGCTGCTGCTGGCCGGCGCGCGCGGCGCGGGCGGCCTCGCGCACCTTCTCGGCCCGCGCGCGGATCTCGTCCGGCGAAGGCGCGGTCGCCACCTGGCGCTCCCGGCTTGGCGGGGCCACCGGCTCGGGCTCGGCC
>JBCBWF010000444.1:0-4179 GCA_039817245.1 Pseudomonadota bacterium
CAGCCGCATGCGCGACGGTCTCGACGGCCGGATGCACCACCTCGACGGGCACTTCCTGGCCCTTGTACTCGTTGGTGCGCACGGTGCCGCCGCCGAACCAGGGATGGCCGAAATGCTGGCCCGCCTCGGTCTGACGGTTGAGCTCGCCCGGCGGGATATCGTCGCCCATGCCGTCGACCTGGTTGTCGGTCCAGCATTTCGGCCATCCCTGGTTCGGCGGCGGCACCGTGCGCACCAACGAGTACAAGGGCCAGGAAGTGCCCGTCGAGGTGGTGCATCCGGCCGTCGAGACCGTCGCGCATGCGGCTGATCTCGGCATGATGTTCTACACGGGCAAGCAGTTCCCGGCGAAGTACAAGAACGCGATCTTCTCGGCCCAGCACGGCTCCTGGAACCGCACCGAGCCCATCGGCGCGCGCGTGATGGTCACCTTCATCGATGCCGAGGGCAATGCCACCATGGAGCCCTTCGCGGAGGGCTGGCTGGACGAGAGCACCGGTGAGTATCTCGGCCGCCCGGTCGATGTCGCGCAGCTTCGCGACGGCTCGATCCTGGTGTCGGACGATCTGGTGGGCGCGGTCTACCGCATCTCCTACACCGGCGAGTGACATCGCCCTTCCGGGCTAACCGCCTGAAAACAAACCCTCTCCCACCGGGGGAGGGTGCTGCTCCGGGGTGTCAGACCCTGCGCCGAGGACCGATCCCGATGCTACACCGCCTCATCGCCACGACCGTCGTCGCCACCGCGCTCGCCGCCCCCGCAGGCGCCGGCGATGCGGCCGCCGGCAAGCGCGTCGCCGGCCAGTGCCGCACCTGCCACGGCATCGACGGGATCGCCCAGATCCCCATCGCCCCGCATCTCGCTGGCGAGAGCCAAGTCTATCTCATGAACCAGCTCAAGGCCTTCCGCTCCGGCAAGCGCGAGCACGAGATGATGAGCGTCGTCGCCAAGGGCATGACCGACGAGCAGATCGCCGATGTCGCCGCCTGGTACGCCTCCATCCAGATCACCGCGACGATCCCCGAGTAGCGGCGCCGGCGGCGGGGCTAGTCGATCTCCACCTCGATCCCGCGCGTCTTGCCGTCGATAGTGATGCGGACGGGCGCGATCCGGCGCAGATCCGCATCCTTCGCGCGGTAGCCCTCCACCACGATCGCGTCGCCCACGGCGAAGTCGGCCCCGTCCGGTGCGAACCCGGCGCGCTCCAGCACGAAGTCGTTGCCGAGATCCACCTGCCAGTCGACGCTGTCGACGCGGATGTTGATCTCCCAGTGGGGAAAGCCGTCCATCTCCTTGGAAACGAAGCCTTCCCAGCTCCGCACGGTGCTCGTGTCGAAGGCGATGAGACCGTGATGCGCAGCCGCCAGTCCGGCGATAGCCGCGGCGCCGATCCCCGCCAGGCCCGCACAGAGACGTCGTCGTCGAAGCATGCGCCCTCCCGTTCCACGGCCGCGCCCGGACCGTCACGGCGCCACATAGGCGATCATCCGGCCGCAGACCAGCGCCGCCAGCCAGCAGGCGAGCGACGCCGCGCCGTGCAGCGCCCCTTGCCACGGCGCCATCCGCTCGAGCCAGAGCCCCGCGCGCAGGTGCAGAAGCAGCGCCAGCCCGGCCGCGGCCGCCACCAGCGCCAGCTTCGCCTGCACAAGGACCAGCCCCGCATAATGCTCGGCACGCACGATGAAGAGGAGCGCGCCCGTCGCCACCGCGAGCAGCAGCCCGGCGGCTGCGACCGGCACCAGCACCCGCGCCAGCGCGCCATGCCCGATGCCCCGCCAGAGCCCCATGAGCCGCAGATCCATCGGCAGGATCGCCCCCACCAAGAGGGCGATCCCCAGCACATGCCCGGCATTCACTCCCGCATAGGCCCAGCGCGAGAATTTCAGCATCCGCGCCGCCGCACTGGCCTCCAGCGCGCCCGCAATCTCCAGGATCGCCCCGCCCATCTCCGCTCCCGCACCGCCCCGCCGCCGCCGGCCCCGCCGCGCTCGGCTTGTGGCATACCGGGCAGACGACTATAAACCCCGCCAGCACGCATGACCGACGAGGTTTCCGATGGCCGGGCACTCCAAATGGGCCAATATCCAGCACCGCAAGGGCCGACAGGACGCGGCGCGCTCCAAGCTCTTCTCCAAGCTCGCGAAGGAAATCACCGTCGCGGCCAAGATGGGCGACCCGGATCCGGACAAGAACCCCCGCCTGCGCCTCGCCGTGAAGGAAGCCAAGGCGAATTCGGTGCCGAAGGACGTGATCGACCGCGCCATCAAGAAGTCCCAGGGCGGCGATGCGGACAGCTACGATGAGATCCGCTACGAGGGCTACGGCCCCGGCGGCGTGGCGATGATCGTCGAGACCATGACCGACAACCGCAACCGCACCGCCGGCAATGTGCGCTCCACCTTCGGCAAGCACGGCGGCAACATGGCGGAGACCGGCGCGGTCAGCTTCATGTTCGACCGCAAGGGCCAGATCCTCTACCCCGCCGAGAAGGGCGACGCGGACACCATGCTCGAGGCCGCCATCGAGGCGGGGGCGGAGGATGTGGAGAGCGGCGAGGACGGCCATGTGATCTGGACCGAGGCCTCCGATCTCGGCGAGGTTTCCACCGCGCTCGAGGGGGCGCTCGGCGAGGCGGACTCCACCAAGCTCGTCTGGAAACCCCAGACCCTCACCCCCGTCGACGAGACCACCGGCGCCACCCTCCTCAAGCTCATCGCCACCCTGGAGGACGACGACGACGTCCAGTCCGTCACCGCCAATTTCGACATGCCCGACGACATCCTCGCCAAGCTCCTCGCCTAACCTTCCCCACCCGCGCCCGAGCGGCTAGGCTGCCGCGGTATTGCGCGGTGGGGGTTGGGTTTTATGCAGGGCATTACAGAGGCGGAGTGGACGGCCATCAACGCATCGATCGCGTTGATCGGTGCCCTAGCAGCCGTCGCCGCTGCGTACTTGGCGTGGCGCCAGCTAAAGTTCCAACGGAGCGAGCAAGAGCGCATTGAGGCCGGTGAGCGGCGGACGCTGAAGCGCCCCGAGGCGGTCGAGAGCCCTACCGGTCTCGCGCCCATCGGTCGCGATGGGGAGGCGAAAAACCTCCATCGCCATTTCGACGCGGCGGAGCGGGAGGGCCGGCCCCGCGTCGCGGCCATCCATGGCGGCCCGGGCCTCGGCAAGACCACGCTCGCACGCCTCTACAGCGAGCGCCATGCGGACGGCGCGCGGGTCTTCTGGATCGCGGCAGTGTCGCCCGAAGCCATCGAGGCCGGGTTCGCCGAGATCGCCAAGGCCCTCGATGGCGTCGGCGAGGAAGACGGCTCCCCGGCCCAACTCGCGGAGCATGCCAAGGCCGTTCTCGCCGAGCGCGGCGCCGCCGAACCCTTCCTCATCGTGCTCGACAACATCGACAAGCAGGCGACGCTCACGCCGTGGCTGGTGCACGCGCCCAGGCTGCGCATCCTCGTCACGTCTCGGAGCGGTGAGTGGGCGGCGCCGGTGATGGCCTTCCCGCTCGGCCTCCTCACGCCGGTCTTTGCGAGGGAGTTGCTGGAGCGCGAGGCGGGGCGGAAGGACGACAAGGCGGCGGATGTGGTGGAGCGGCTCGACCGCCTGCCGCTCGCGATCATGCAGGCCGGGCAGTGGCTGCGCGCGCATGAGCGCCAGCCCTTCGCCGCCTATCTCGCGCTGCACCGGGAGCTTCTGGACGCCTGGGCGCCGGACCCGGCCCGGCCGGTCGCCTATGACCGCTCGGTCTTCGGCGCCGTCGCGCTCTCGCTCAGGGATTTCGACCCGCCGGCCCGCCCCTGGTATCTGCGCTGGCGCCGGGCTGAGCCGCCGAGCGACGAATACGTCCTCCTCGCCATCTTCGCCTTCCTCGCGCCGGACAGCCTGGATCCCTCTTTGGTCAATGATCTCAGCAAGGTACCTGAGGATCATCCGGCGCGGAGGGCACTACTGCACTCTGCCGTTGTTATGCCGCTCGCCGAGGAGCCGAGCCGTCCGCAGCGTGCGGCGGACCGGCTCTGCACTGCCGGGCTGCTGGAGCGGGGAAGCGACGGGCGCTTCAAGATGCACCGCGTCACGCAAGACGTGATCCAGCAAAGGCTGGGGCAGGCGGCGCAGGGATGGGCGGAGACGGCGGCGGCCGTCGTCGCGGCCGGGTATCCGGGCGGGCGTGCGAA
>JBCBWF010000443.1:0-4180 GCA_039817245.1 Pseudomonadota bacterium
AATCTGTAGGCAGCCGGGGTCCACAGATTTGCAAAGGAAGGTTGACGAAAGGTGGAGAGGTTCGTTGCGCCGTCAGACCTCCCGGCCGAGCACCGCCATCAGTTCGCGCCATTCGCCGGCGCTGAGGCCGCTATCGGCCTGCACCACCGTCTCGCCAGCGAGCATCCGGCGCAGGACCGCCATGCCCGGCCCCGAGATCTGCGCACCGTTCAGCCGGTAGTCCTCGAAGGCGCGCCAGGTCTCGGGCACCCAGTCCCGCACCATGTCCCCGATCGCCTCCGCATAGGCGCGGATCTCGTACTGGGCATGCGCATCGGCGCGCAGGCGCAGGAAATGCAGCAGGTTGTGCAGATCCGTCTTCCAGTACCACTGCGTGTAGATGCTGGCGGGCAGGGTCATCCGCGCGAGTTCCCGCGCGAGCCCCGGCCCCTCGGGATCGAGCATCTCCTCGTAGTGGTCGTAGGAGCGGGCCGCATCGTCGCGCAGGATCTCCAGCACCCGCGCCGCCTTCTCGCCCTCCAGCACAGCCCCCCTGCCCTGCCGGTTGCTGACCGACTGCGCGGCCAGATGCTCCGGCGCGGGCACGTAGAACTCCCGATCGAGGATCGAGTAGCGCGCCGAGTACTCGTTCACATTCGCGGTGCGGTGGCGGATCCACTGGCGCGCGACGAAGACCGGCAGCTTCACATGCAGCTTGATCTCGCACATCTCGAAAGGCGTGGAGTGCCAGTGGCGCATCAGGTAGCGGATCAGCCCCGCATCGTCCCGCGCCGCCTTCGTGCCCCGGCCGTAGGAAACCCGCGCGGCCTGCACCACGGCAGCATCGTCGCCCATGTAATCGACCACCCGCACGAAGCCGTGATCGAGCACCGGCACCGGCTCGTGCAAGCGTGCTTCGAGCCCAGAGGACACGGTGCGCCGCGTCTTCGCCTCAGCGGCACGGAGTTCTGCGATCTCGGCCTGTTGTTCCGCCGTAAGCGACATACTCTTCCTCCTGCGAGCCCGTCTCGCTGACTCGCCTCATAACCATATCTTGTGCCTCAGGGAAAGAGAACCGCGATATGACGAAATACCTCCACACCATGATCCGCGTGAGCGACATCGAGAAGACCAAGAGCTTCTTCACCGAGTTTCTCGGGCTGGAGGAGACGCGCCGCTACGACAACGAGGCGGGCAAGTTCACGCTGGTTTTCCTCGCGCCTCCCGGACAGCACGACGCGCCGATCGAGCTGACCTACAACTGGGAGGGCAGCGAAGAGTACGGCCACGGCCGCGCCTTCGGCCATCTCGCCTATGGCGTGGAGAATGTCTACGAGACCTGCCAAAAGATGATGGATGCCGGGATCACCATCAACCGCCCGCCGCGCGACGGCCGGATGGCCTTCGTGAAGACGCCGGACGGCATTTCCATCGAACTCCTCCAGCAGGGCGAGCCGCTGGCGAAGGCCGAGCCCTGGGCTTCCATGGAAAACACCGGCACGTGGTGATCGCAGGGCGAGATCCGCTCGGCCCCGGGGCGTTCTTCTACGAGGAGTTCTTCGCCCCGGGCCTCGTCGTCTGCCCGCGCTGCGAGGGGCCGGCGGAACTGTGGCTCGCGGCGCGGCGCAGCGAGGGCTGGCCGGCGCGCGGCGTTCCGGAGGGCGTGGCGCCGGGCGAGCCGCGCTGCCGGCGCTGCGCGCTCCGCCGACTGCCGAGACATGCGGATCCCGCGCATCCCTCGCGCGCACCCGGCGCCGCCCCCTATCGCGCCGCGGCCGAACTTCCGCTCTGGGCAAGCCTGCCATGCCGGTTCGGGCGCGTCTTCGCGGCCAATGCCTGGCATCTCTCAGCCCTGCGCGCCGCTGTGGAGCGGCCCGATCGCGTCCGCCGCCCCCGCGACAGCAACCGCGACTGGCGCGCCCGCCTTCCGGGCTGGCTGACCGCGCGCAAGAACCGCGCGGATATGCTCCGCCTTCTCGACCGGCTCGAACGCCGATTGTCTGAGGCCGAGGGAGTGACTTCCTGATGTTCCGCAAGACCGTTCTCGCGCTCGCCGCCCTACTGCTCGCCAGCCCTGCCCATGCCGCCAGCTGCAAGCTTGCGCTGGTGCTCGGGCTCGACATTTCCTCCTCCGTCAACGAGCGCGAATACCGGCTGCAGATCGACGGGCTGGCAAACGCGCTCGAGCATGAGGCCGTGATCGAGGCGATCCTGCGGCCCGAGGGCGCCGGCATCGCCGTCATCACCTTCGAATGGTCGGGCTATGCGCAGCAGGATCTCGTGACCGGCTGGGAGTATCTCGGGGACGAAGCCGCGATCCGTGCCTATGCCGCGCGGCTGCGCGCCAAGCAGCGGATCTACTCGGATTTCCCGACCGCGATCGGCAAGGCCGTGGAATATGCCGCCAACCTCTTCGACAGCGCGCCGCCCTGCGCGCGGCGCACCATCGATCTCTCCGGCGACGGCGAGAACAATGACGGCCCCGGCCCCGACCACTTCCGCCGCCGCGGCATGCTGGACGGGATCACGATCAATGGCCTGGTCATCCTCGGCGCCTTCCCGAACCCCGCCATCTACTACCGCGAGCATGTGATGCAGGGGCCGGATGCCTTCGTGGCGCTCGCGCGGGACTTCGAGGACTATCGTCACGTGATGATCGGCAAGCTGCTGCGCGAGATCGATCAGGAGCTGATCATCGGCGACGCCCCCGATGCGCCGGACGCTGCGCACCATGTGGAGACCGCGGCCGGGGCGAAGCGGCCATGAGGCGGCGCCCGACCCTCGCGCTCGCCGCCGCCCTCGCGCTCCTGGCCCCGTGTGCGGCACGTGCCTGCTCGCTCGAGCTGATCCTGGCGCTGGACGTGTCGGGCTCCATCGACGGCGCAGAGTTCACACTGCAGACGGACGGGCTCGCGGCGGCGCTGGAGCACGCCCGCCTCGCCGCCGCTGTCGAGGCGCTGCCCGGCGGCATGCTGCTCACGGTCACCCACTGGTCCGGCGTCTCCCGCCAGAGCCAGATGATCCCGTGGCGCAAGGTGAACACCGCGGCCGAACTCGATGCGGCCGCCCACGAGATCCGTACCGCCGGGCGGGCCTGGCGCAACTTCTCCACAGCCATCGGCGAAGCGCTGCAGCATGCCCGCGCCGTCAGCGAGGCCGCGCCCGAGGACTGCGACCGAAAGGTGGTCGACGTCTCTGGCGACGGGGTGTCGAACGAGGGCCGTGCGCCGGGCGCCGTCAGCGCACAGCTCGCCGCGGAGGGTTACACGATCAACGGCCTCGTCATCCGCGGCGCCCAACCGGACCCGCTCGAGCAGTACATGCATGAGGTGATCGCGGGGCCCGGCGCTTTCGTCGAGGTGGCCGAGAGCTTCGAGGACTACCCGCGCGCCATCCTGCGCAAGCTCCTGCGCGAGATCGACGCCCCGCTGCTGGTTTCGCGCCACGACAGCGCGCCCCACCACAGCAATGCGATGGCGGCAGCGCCCGTAAGGGCCCAGCCCACGGGGACGACGCCGGGCGTCTCGAGCACCAGTCGGTAGCGATCGGTGCCCGCGGGCAGGCGGGCGGTGATGAAGGGAAAGCCATCCGGCGGCGCGGGGAGGAGCGTAACCTCACGCCCCTCACCATCCGTAAGCCGCCAGAACGACCAGTACTGGCGGAACACCTCCAGATCGCACGCGACAGGGCAGGTCGCGTCGAAGAGGATCTGCTGCCCTGTCACCAGGCGCACCGTGAAGGTCCCGCTCCCGGAGAGCAGCGTCGTCTCCTGCAGCCGCGTGAAGAGCGCGTCTGTCATCAACGCCCCCTCGCTGCGGGGCGCGCCCAGCCATTCGACCGGTCCGACGCCATGCGCGACCCAGGTCACATCGCGCTCGCGGGGGGTCTTCTCGCCCGGCCAGGTACCGGCGTAGAGGAGGCCGACGACCATCAGCGCCACGCAGGCGCGCCGCAGAACCGTCCGCAGCGTCCATGACGCCGCCGGACGAGCCATCGCGATGGCCACGACCAGGGCGACGGCGATTTCGAACACGAGCATGAAGCGCCAGGGGAATTGGATCATCGCGAGCGGTGTGTGTTCCCAGAGCGGCCTCGACAGCGACGACATCATCACGAGCGTAAGGATCCCGAGACAGAGGGCAAAGATTGTCGCGCGCGTCCTCCGCGGTGTTGTCAGCATCAGGAGCACCGCCGCTCCTAT
>JBCBWF010000238.1:0-7992 GCA_039817245.1 Pseudomonadota bacterium
AGCGTGTAGAGGAAGAACTTGAAGGCCGCGTAGACCCGCTCCTTGCCGCCCCAGATCCCGATGATCAGGAACATCGGGATCAGCCCGCCCTCGAAGAACAGATAGAAGAGGATGAGGTCGAGCGAGGTGAAGACGCCGAGGATCAGCGTCTCGAGCAGCAGGAACGCCGCCATGTACTCCTTCACCCGGTGCGCGATGCCCCAGGAGGCCCAGATCGTCAGCGGAAAGAAGAATGTGGTGAGCATCACGAACGGGAGCGAGATCCCGTCCACCCCCATCTTGTAGCCGAGGCCTGCGAGCCAGACCCCCTCCTCCACGAACTGGAACTCCGGATTGGCCGGGTCGAACCCGTTCAGGAGCGGGACCGAGAGCAGGAAGGTGAAGGTGGTGACGAGCAGCGAGAGCCGGCGCGCATTGTCCGCCGCCGCCTCGTCGTCGCCCCGCAGGAACAACACCAGGATCAGCGCCCCTGCCATCGGCAGGAAGGTGATCAGGCTCAGGATCGGCAGATCGGCCATCAGGAGGGTCCTCCGGTCACGGCAAACCAGGTGATCAGCAGCGAGACGCCGATCAGCATCGCGAAGGCATAGTGGAACACGTAGCCGGACTGCGCCCGCCCTGCGACGCGGACAAGCCGCGGCACGATGGAGAAGGCGATGCCGTTGATGATCCCGTCGATCGTGCCCCCGTCACCGCGCTTCCAGAAGAAGCGGCCGACCCAGAGCGCGGGGCGCACGAAGATCAGGTCGTAGAGCTCGTCGAAGTACCACTTGTTCAGGAGGAACAGGTAGAGCGTGCGGTGGCGCTCCGCGAGCTTGGCCGGCAACTCCGGGCGCAGCACGTAGAACCGGTAGGCCATCCAGAGCCCGGCCAGCATGGCGAAGAACGGCGCGAGCTTCACCAGCGTCGGCACATGGTGTGCCGCCTCAAGGATCGACTCCTCGCCCTCGCCCACGGCGTTGAAGATGGAGCCCGCCCAGAAGGCCGCCTCCCGCTCGCCGACGAACTGCGGGTAGAACTCCATGCCCGCGAAGATGGCCCCCGCGCCGAGCACAAAGAGCGGGATCAGCATCACCTGCGGGCTCTCATGCGCATGGTCGTAGGTGTGCTGGTCCGCCCGCGTCTCGCCCCAGAAGGTCATGAAGATGAGCCGCCAGGAGTAGAAGGACGTGAAGGCCGCCGAGACCACCAGCAGCCAGAAGGCATAGGTGCCCACCGCCGAATGCGCGGCATAGGTGGTCTCGATGATCACATCCTTGGAGATGAAGCCCGCAAGCCCGATCGGCGTGTGCAGCACATAGAGGAGCGGCACGCCGACACCGGTGATCGCCAGCGTCCCGATCAGCATCATCAGGTACGTCATGGGCAGCTTGTCCTTCAGCCCGCCCATCTTCCGCATGTCCTGCTCGTGATGCATGCCGTGGATCACCGAGCCCGCACCGAGGAAGAGCAGCGCCTTGAAGAAGGCATGCGTGAAGAGGTGGAACATCGCCGCCTCATAGGCGCCCACCCCGGCCGCGGCGAACATGTAGCCGAGCTGCGAGCAGGTGGAGTAGGCGATCACCCGCTTGATGTCGTTCTGCACGAGCCCCACGGTCGCGGCGAAGAACGCCGTCGAGGCGCCCACCACCGTCACCACCGCGAGGGCGGACGGCGCGAACTCCATCACCGGCGACATGCGGCAGACCAGGAAGACACCCGCCGTCACCATGGTCGCCGCATGGATGAGCGCCGAGACCGGCGTCGGGCCCTCCATCGCGTCCGGCAGCCAGGTGTGCAGGAAGAGCTGGGCCGACTTTCCGCAGGCGCCCACGAAGAGCAGCACCGCGATGCACTCGATCGCGTTCACCTCCATCCAGAGGAAGGGCACGGTGCGCTCCGCCAGCTCCGGCGCTGCGGCGAAGATATCGTCGAGCGCGATGCTGCCCGTCAGCCAGAACAGCATGAAGATGCCGAGCAGGAAGGCGAAATCGCCCACGCGGTTGACGATGAACGCCTTCATCGCCGCCGCGTTGGCCGAGTTCTTGTGATACCAGAAGCCGATCAGCAGGTAGGAGGCGACGCCCACTCCCTCCCAGCCGAAGAAGATCTGCAGCAGGTTGTCGCCCGTCACCAGCGCGAGCATGGTGAAGGTGAAGAAGGAGAGATAGGCGAAGAACCGCGGCTTGGCCGGATCCTCCTCCATGTAGCCCATGGAGTAGAGATGCACGAGCGCCGAGACCGAGGTCACCACCACCAGCATCACATGGGTGAGCATGTCGGTGCGGATCGCCCAGTCCACCTGCAGATCGCCCGAGCCGATCCAGCGCATCAGGGTCACGCGCTCGGCGGTCTCCGGATCGAAGCTGAGGAACGCGAACCAGGAGAGGGCGGCGCAGACGAACAGGATCCCCGTCGTCAGGATCATCGACTGGCGCTCGCCGATCTGGCGGTGGAAGAACCCGGCGAGAATGGCGCCGAAGAGCGGCAGGAGCAGGATCAGGGAGTACATACGCTCAGCCCTTCATCATGTTCACGTCTTCCACCGCGATCGTGCCGCGGTTGCGGAAGAAGCAGACGAGGATCGCAAGCCCGATGGCCGCCTCCGCCGCCGCCACCGTCAGCACGAAGAGCGTGAAGACCTGCCCGACCAGATCGCCGAGATGCGCCGAAAAGGCGACGAGGTTGATGTTCACCGCGAGCAGCATGAGCTCGATCGACATGAGGATGACGATCACGTTCTTGCGGTTGAGGAAAATACCGAAGATGCCGATCACGAAGAGCACGGCGGCGACGGTCAGATAGGCCTCGAGGCCGACGCCTGCGATGGGTTGGTCCATGATCTGCCCCCTTAGACGCCCTGCCCGGGTTCGACATCGCGCAGCGCGACGCTCTCCTCCCGGGTCCGGTAGATCTGCTTCAGCACGTCCTGGCGCTTCACCCCCTCGCGGTGGCGCAGCGTCAGCACGATCGCCCCGATCATCGCGACCAGCAGCACAAGGCCCGAGACCTGGAACATGTAGAAGAACCGGTCATAAAGGATGAGCCCGAGCGCCTTGGCATTGTCCACGTCACCCGGCTCCGGGATCGCGGCCTCGCGCACCGTGGGCGCGGCATCGGCGAACACCCAGTGCCCGATCACGAGGCCGAGCTCCACCAGCAGCACCAGCCCGATCAGCGCGCCAACCGGCAGGTAATGAGAGAGCCCCTGCTTCAGCGCGGCAAAGTCCACGTCGAGCATCATCACGACGAAGAGGAAGAGCACCGCGACCGCGCCGACATAGACGATGATCAGGAGCATCGCGATGAATTCGGCGCCCAGCAGCACCATCAGCCCCGCCGAGGAGAAGAAGGCCAGGATCAGCCACAGCACCGAGTGCACCGGGTTGCGCGCGATCACCACGAACAGCCCGGAGGCCACGGCGACGCTCGCGAAGATGTAGAAGGCAAAAGCCGTCAGCGTCATGCGTCCTCCCGGCGCTCCAGCGCCCCGCTGCGTGTCTGATGTTCCCGGGTCGTGCCGGCCATGATGAGCGCCCCCCAGTGACGCCGCGCCACTCAGCGATAGGGCGCGTCGAGCTCGATGTTGCGGGCGATCTCGCGTTCCCAGCGCGCGCCGTTATCGAGGAGCTTCTGCTTGTTGTAGTAGAGTTCTTCGCGGGTCTCGGTGGAGAACTCGAAGTTCGGGCCGAGGACGATGCTGTCCACCGGGCAGCTCTCCTGACAGAAACCGCAGTAGATGCATTTCGTCATGTCGATATCGAAGCGCTGCGTGCGGCGCGAGCCGTCCTCGCGCGGCTCGGCATCGATGGTGATCGCCTGCGCCGGGCAGATCGCCTCGCAGAGCTTGCAGGCGATGCAGCGCTCCTCGCCATTGGGATAGCGGCGCAGCGCCAGCTCGCCCCGGAAGCGCGGGCTGAGCTTGCCCTTCTCGAACGGGTAGTTGAGCGTCGCCTTCGGCTTCATGAAGTACTTGAAGCCCAGCTTCATGCCGGCCCACATATCCGCCAGCAGGAAGTAGCGCAGCGCGCGGTCGAACGGGATCGCAAGCATCGACGCCTCCTCAGAATTTACCCGAATTCGCCAGCTCCGCCGCAGGCGGAACCGGCTCGGTGGTGTCCCAGTGTTCGACCACGCGGCCGTCCTCCAGCCGGAAGAGGTCGCTGCGGCAGTGATCCACCGCCCCCTCCCGCGCCCGGCTGAGCGTGGCGATGAAATTGCCCTCGCCGACCATCAGCACACAGTCCTGCAGGCTGAGCGCGCCCCCGCCGGCGGCGAGCCGCGCGCGGAACCCCGCGCGCCCGTCGGCCATGCCCCCGCCATGGGTGACGAGATCCTCGGCGAGGATCGCCTCCAGCCCGTCCGCCGTGCCGGAAATCAGCGCGTCCATCAGCCCCCGCACCGTCGCCTTGTTGGCCTCGGTCCGGTCCAGATCGTGGATCTCCGCCGCGCCGTCGATATTCGAGCGGCCCGCAGGATTGGTGGCATGGGCCGCGATCACATCCCAGTGCTCCACGATCTTCCCGTCCGCATCGCTGTCGAAGAAGTCCGCGGTCACCCACTCGGCCTCCCCGTCATTGAGGCTCTGATGGACATGCAGGAACACATGCCGGCCATCCTCCAGCGCGCGCACCACCCGGATATCGCGCCTGGGGTTGCGCGCGAGGAACGCCTCGAAGAAGGCGATGAATCCCTCCTGCCCGTCCGCCACCCCGGTCGAGTGCTGCGTGTAGCGCGCGCCCGTATGCGCCGCCACGGCCTCGCGCGGGCGCCCGTCGCGGATGCCCGTCATGTAGAGACCCGTGGCGTGCTCGCGCGCGCTCATCCTCAGCTCCCCGTGGCGAAGCGGGCGTAGCCCACCACGTCGTAGCGCGCGAGGATGGCGGCGATGACGACCCAGCCGAGCGAAAGCGGCAGGAACACCTTCCAGCCGAGCCGCATGAGCTGGTCGTAGCGATAGCGCGGCACCACCGCCTTCACCATGGCGATGAGGAAGAAGAACAGCACCATCTTGGCGAACATCCAGAGCGCGCCATCCGGCAGGAAGGGCACCGGGCTCAGCCAGCCGCCGAAGAACAAGATCGAGATGAGCGCGCACATGAGCAGGATGTTCATGTACTCGCCGATCATGAAGAGCAGATAGGGCGTGGAGGAATACTCGACCTGATAGCCCGCCACGAGTTCCGACTCCGCCTCGGGCAGGTCGAAGGGCGGCCTGTTCGTCTCCGCCAGCGCGCTCACGAAGAACAGCACCACCATCGGCAGATGCGGCAGCCAGTACCAGGAGAGGGCGCCGAAGCGGCCGTCCTGCGCGCGCACGATATCGGAGAGGTTCAGCGAGCCCGTCGAGATCAGCACCCCGATGATGATGAGCCCGATCGAGACCTCGTAGGAGACCATCTGCGCGGCGGAGCGGAGCGAGCCCAGAAAGGGATATTTCGAGTTGGACGCCCAGCCCCCCATGATGATCCCGTAGACCCCGAGCGAGCTGATCGCGAAGATGTAGAGCACGCCCACATTGAGGTCCGAGATCACCCAGCCATCAGCGAACGGGATCACCACCCAGGCGATGGCGGCGAGCACGAAGCTGATCAGCGGTGCGAGCAGGAACACGGTCTTGTCCGCGCCGGCGGGGATCACGATCTCCTTCAGCACGAACTTGCCGAAATCGGCGAAACTCTGCAGCAGACCGTAAGGCCCGACCACGTTGGGGCCGCGCCGCAGCTGCACCGCCGCCCAGACCTTGCGGTCCATATAGAGCAGGAAGGCAAGGCTCACGAGCACACCCGTGACGACCACGAGACACTGCAGCACGATCAGGAGGAAGGTGAGGAGGTCGTTTTCTGCCATTCTGCTCTCCTGGCGGGGCCCGCGATGGCCCGGCTCGGGCCCGGTTCGGCGTCTCGCCCTGCAACTACCGATAGACGGAATACACGATCAAAGAAGCCCCCGCGAGACCCGGCGGTGCATTCCGCCGTCGCATAGTGACGCGGCGCATCATCAGGCGGGAGCGGAGACGGTCGGCTTGGCCTGGCGCTCCTCCCCACCGCGCCCTGCGGGCCGCTCGAGGATGACCACATAGGCCTCGCGCACGAAGAAGAGCAGCATGCGGCGGACGTCCTTCTCGATGGTCACAACGCGCCAGCCCCAGGCCGCCTCGTCGTTGAGAAAGCGCGTGAAGCGCGCCTCGTTCACCTTCGCCGCGCCGAGCAGCGCGGAGGAGATGAGGCCCTCGCGATAGATCACCACCTTGTAGACATGCGTGGCCGCCACCGAGGCCCCCCTTTTCCGCCCGGCGGCTCTGTGCGCCGGGTCTTCGGTCCGCAGCGCGGCGGGCGATCCCCCTGCCCGACCGCGCCGCGGCGCTGTTACTCGGCCGCCAGCGGTGCGCGCTCGCGCTCGGCCGCCAGGCGGGCGCATTCGCCGAGCACCGCACTCGCCCGCGCGATCGGATTCACGAGGTAGTGCTCGCCCCCGCCCGTCTTGAAAGCGGTGGGCTCCAGCGCCACGGAGGTCTCCACCGGTTGCCATTCGCTCTCGGCGATCGTGTCCAGCCGCGCAAGATGCGGATGCGCCGCGAAGAGCTGCTGGCGAAGCGCCGCCAGCGTGTCGAAGGGCAGCGCCTCGCCTAGCCTCGCCGAAAGCGCTCGCAGGATCGCCCAGTCCTCCCGTGCATCGCCCGGCGGGAAGCTCGCGCGCGCGGCCATCTGCACCCGCCCCTCGGTGTTCACGAAGAGCCCCGGCTGTTCGGTATAGGCGGCACCCGGCAGGATCGCATCGGCTCGATGCGCCCCGCGATCCCCGTGATGGCCCTGGTAGACCACGAAGGGCCCGGCGGGGATGTCGATCTCGTCCGCGCCGAGATTGTAGACCACCTCGGCCCCGTCCAGCGCACCGGCCACGCCGCCCGCATGCGCAAAGCCGATATCGAGCCCGCCGACGCGCGCGGCCGCGCTGTGCAGCACCAACATCTTGCCGCCGACCTCGCCGGTGAGCTTCATCGCGGCGGCCAGAACCGCCTCGCCATCGGCGCGGCGGAGCGCGCCCTGCCCCACGATCACCACAGGGTTGCCGAGCTGCGACATCACCGTCGTCGCCCCCGCCAGCGCATCGCCGGTGAAGCCGTCCGCACCTTCGGCCATCCAGCAGGTCTCGAAGGTCAGGTCCTCGTCCGGCCCCATCACCGCCACTTCCGCACCGGCCAGCCAGGCCTTGCGGATGCGCGCATTCAGCACCGGCGCCTCGGCGCGCGGATTGCAGCCGACCAGCAGGATCGCCCGCGCCTCGTCGATATCCGCGATCGCGGCGTTGCCGACATAGCCCGAGCGGTTACCCGCGGGCAGCGCCGCCCCGTCCTGCCGGCACTCATGGCGGGTCGAGCCGATCTGGCCCATCAGCCCCTTCAGCGCCCACATCGCCTCCACCGGCGCGAGATCGCCGGCAAGGGCGGCCACCTTGTCCCCGGCCGCGCCGATCTTCGCGGCAACCGCGCTCAGCGCCTCGTCCCAGCTCACGGGCTTCAGCTTGCCGTCCACGCGCAGATACGGCCGGTCCAGCCGCTGGCGCTTCAGCCCGTCCCACACATAGCGGGTCCGGTCCGCCAGCCACTCCTCGTTCACCCCGTCATGGTTACGGGGCAGGATGCGCATCACCTCGCGCCCCTTTGTGTCCACGCGGATGTTCGACCCCAGCGCGTCCATCACATCAATGGACTGTGTCTTCTTCAGCTCCCAGGGCCGCGCGGTGAAGGCGTAGGGTTTGTTCGTGAGCGCTCCCACAGGGCAGAGATCGACGATATTGCCCTGCATCTCCGAGGAGAGGCCCGCGCGGATCGTCTCGATCACCACATTGCCATGACCCTCGGTGTCCTCCACCGCGGCCTCGTAGGAGACGATCTCGCTGTCCTCGCCGCGCCCGGTCTGGCCCATCTCCGGCACGCCGGCCACCTCGGTCATGAACCGCACGCAGCGGGTGCAGGAGATGCAGCGCGTCATATGCGTCTCGACCAGTGGG
>JBCBWF010000107.1:0-13268 GCA_039817245.1 Pseudomonadota bacterium
GCTCCACAAGTTGCAGTAAAAGACGCCGGACGGCGCGCCACGTGCAAGACCTCAACCACGAGAATCATGAATTCACAAGCCAGCGCCCAGCTCCTCCGCTTTCCAAGGACCGGCACTCGCTTCCAAATGGAATAAAACAACCCGTGATTGAACGCCATCAAGGCCAGATCGCGCATGATTAACGAATATTTTTGAAGATTGCTGCCGCCCTCCTCGAATCAGGGTACTCTATTGGGGGATTTTCTAAATCGGAGCAGTGCATTCATCATAGTTCCGCCCCAGTCCCGCGTGATTATCTTAACGTGCAATGCTGCTCCACTGCGAACCAGCAGAGAGGCTGCGCGCTGCGCTGGGCCTGGCAATCATGACCTGGAGGAACGATGAACCTCTCGAGACTCGTCTACTATTCGGAGCGCAACCCGTCCGTTGCGCTGGACATGCGTTCACTGATGAAAGCCTGCCACCGCAACAACGCGGCGGCGAACCTCACGGGTATCCTGCACTATAACGGAACGCAGTTCCTTCAGGTGCTGGAAGGCGGTCGCGCGGAAGTCAGCGCCATCTATCACCGCATCGCTGCGGACCCGCGTCACTTCAACATCATCCTGATCGACTGCTCGGAAGCGCGCGAGCGCCTGTTCCCGACTTGGGCAATGGGCCTTCACGAGACCGACGGCAACAAGTCGAAGGATATCTTCCTGCGCTACTTCGCCTCCAACGAGGTGAACCCGGAGACCGTAAACGTCCACAGCCTCCTCGACCTCCTGCAGGATTTCTCGGCCGAAACCCAGTAATCCCACCCGTTAACCCTCACAAGAAACAAAGGGCCCGCTCACCGCGGGCCCTTTCGATTCAATTGCTTAGCGGGCAGCACCCGCCAGCATCCGCACCCTCAGGCGCTCATCCGGTCCCGCTCGCGCGCCTTCACCTCCTGCCGGCGCGCCCGGTTCAGCCGGTCCCGGTAATGGTCGCGCTCCTCTTCGATCCGGGCGGTCTGACGACGCATCCGCAGCATCTCGCCATTCATGACCTCCTGCTTCGGCTGCCCCTCGCGGCGGCCCTGCCGGCGGCCGAACGCGAAGAAGAGCGCGGCCATCGAGCAGAGGATCGCAAGCAGCATCCCGAACGGGATCGGCACCGGCTTGGTGATCATAGGGATGATGGATTCCATAGACTTAGCTCCTCAGTTCTGATCGATGGAAAGCACGACGCCGCTCAGCCCGCTGGCCGCGGCGGGCCCCGCGTCGCCCATGCGGGACGCGGCTTCGACGCGCGAGATGTCGACGCCCTCGCGCTCGAGCATGTCGAGCAGCGCCTTGGCGCGGGCGAGCCCCTGGATCGCCCCGTCGAGCGCATTCTTGGCCCCCGACGAGAAGCCCACGATGCGCAGCCCCGCATTGTCGCAAGCCAGCACCGCATTGCTGAACGCGATCGCCGAGGCGAGGTCATCGCCCCCAAGATCCGCCGCATCCTCGAAAGCGAAGAAGCGGGTTTGCTCGTCTTTTCCGTTGGTTAGCGGGCAGGCGGGCGCCGACGGCTCAGGCGCCGCCACCGGGTCCGCGCCAGGATCCGCCGCAGCCAGCGCCGTCTCCTCCTCCGCGCCCGGCGCCTCCGCACCCGGAGCCTCCCCTGGCGTGAACCCGATCGGCGGCCCGCTGCCGGGCGCAAGGCTCGGCGGCAGCGCGAGGCCCGGCGGCGGCGCGCCAGGCGGCGCGCGCAACGCATCGAGCCCCGGCGTCATCGCCGTATTGTCCGCATAGGCGTCGAGGGAGGGGGTGTCGTCATCCGCCGCCGCAGGCCGCGCCGCCGACCGGGGCGCTCCTGTTCCCGGCCGCGCAACGGACGCGACCGCCGGGGCGCCGACGGCCGGGCCGCCCGGGGCAACGCTCGGCGCGGCACTCGGGACCGTGCCCGGCTCGGGGCGCGCGGCGGGCGCTGCAGCCTGTTCGGCCCCCTCATCCGCCGCTTCGGATGCCGGCGGCGCGACCGAGGCGTCCAGCGCGGCCTCCTGCACAGGCACCTCCGCGCCGAAGCGGTAGGCGTAGACCGTGATGCCGACCAGTGCGAGACCGAAGAGCGACACCGCCCCCATCGCGAGGCTCGTCCGCGTGCGCCGGCCGGCGTTGGACGCGCCGATGCGGCTGGCGCGCGATAGGCTCAGCCCGGCCCGCCTCGCGCTGCGCGTTGCGTTCGACGACATCTCGGCCTCCCCGATCTGTTTAACGCTTGCGGAAAATCATCGTCGCGCGGCCTTCTTCTTCGATGGTCTCGCATTCCAGCGAGAGCATCGCGGCCGCATCACGGAATGTCTTTTCATTTTGAACAAGCGAGACACCCCCTCGGGCATCCGACAATGCAACTGTTAAGCCCAGATCCACAACGCTCTGCTTCAGGATTGCCTGGATCCTGTGCGAATAAACGATCATTGCCATCCCCCGATTGCACTCACGTACATAGCGATATATTGTACACCACGAAATGGCAACCATGAGCACCTCATGCAGGCTGAAATTACAATTCGCGGAGCAAGATATCCAATGGATATCAACCACTGGATGCAGCGCGCAACTGCACCTTCTATCGGAGTTGTCTGCGAAGGGAGTCAGGAGGACTTCCTCATTAAGGCAATTCAGGCCGAAATACGGCCATTTCGTGTTCTAGCCGACCGAACGTTAGCTGGGGAAGTCTCATTCCATGCGAATGATGAGTTGGCACAGATTCCCCAAATAGTCGTCGTTAAGAATATGCGGGCTGAGTTGAGGGCTCTGCTCACAGGAGCGGACGGGCCAGTGACGCTGCTGCCCTATGCCATGATCCGCGAACTAATCGCCGCGCGCACGAAGCGGCTTTACATGGATATGGACATGATCGCCGGGTACGCGCCGCCGGCCGAGCTGGTGATGGGCGAGGTGATGACCGAATGCGCGGCCATCCTGCGCCAGATCGCCGTGCGCGGCCGCTGCCCGCTGCTGCTGCACGATCTGGCCGGCCTGCTGCCGCCGGGCTCCGTGCCGGGGGCAGTGTTCTTCGAGACCCCGCATGCCGAGGGCGTGCAGGCGCCGGACAACGCGGCGCCTGCCGCCCCGCCCCGGGTCGCCTACGACCTCGAATCGGTGGATCTCGGGCTCGTGCGCAGCCATGCGGAGTTCATCGCCGACAGCGACGCCGACACGCTCCGCCGGATGAGCCCGATCCTCGGCGATCCCGCCTATGGCGTGCTGCGCCGCTACTGGCACGACCAGATCGACCGGCTGCGCGACGACGAGTTCAGCGAATGGCTGCAGGTCCGCGCCAAGCGCCTGCTGGTCGAGGCCTATGGCGAGGCGTGAGCGCCGGCCGCATCAGGGCCGCTGTGCGCCGGAGCGGTTGAGGTTGATGGCGTAGAGCGACGTCGTCGCCGTGATGAAGAGCCGGTGCTTGCCCCGCCCGCCGAAGCAGAGATTCGAGACCGTCTCGGGCACCAGGATCTTGCCGAGCAGCGCGCCCTCGGGGCCGAGGCAGTGCACCCCGTCCCCCGCCGAGGACCAGAGATTGCCGTCGGTGTCGTAGCGCATCCCGTCCGCGGCGCCGGGGGAGATGGCGTGGAGAACCTGGCCACCGGTCAGCCGGCCGCTCTCCTCCACGTCGAAGGCGCGGATATGCTTGGCGTCCTCCGAGAAGATCCGGCCCGTATCCGCCACCACGAGGCGCCGCTCGTCCGGGCTGAAGGCGAGGCCGTTGGGGCAGTTGAAGTCGGTCAGCACCGCGTCCAGCGCCCCCGTGGCGGGGTCCGCGCGGTAGACATGGCAGGGGAGCTCCTGCTCGGACCGGTGCCCCTCATAATCGGTCATGATCCCGTAATGAGGGTCGGTGAACCAGATCGTGCCGTCGGATTTCACCACCACATCATTGGGCGAATTCAGGCGCTTGCCCTGGTAGCTGTCGGCGATCACGGTGATCGTGCCGTCATGCTCGGTGCGGGTGACGCGGCGTGTCCCGTGCTCGCAGCTCACCAGCCGGCCCTCGCGGTCGCGGGTGTGGCCGTTGGCGAAGTTGGAGGGCGCGCGATAGGTCGTGACGCCGATCTCCGGCGTCCAGCGCAGGATCCGGTTGTTGGGGATGTCGGAGAACAGCAGGCAGTCCGCATCGCCGAACCAGACCGGGCCCTCCACCCAGTCGAACCCGGTGGCGAGCTGTTTCAGCGGCGCGTTTCCGAGGACGAAGGTTCCGAAACGCGGGTCGTAGGCTTCGAAGAACGACATGGGAGCCCCTTGCATCGATGCGTCTTGTTACCGATAACAACCAGGCACGGAAAGGCAAGGCGGAGCGCGCCATGGAGTATGTCGAAAGCACCGCCCGCATCACGCATCGCGGGGTGATGGCCATGCTCGCCGCTGGGATGGCCCGGGCCGAGGAGATCGGCCAGCCGCAATGCATCGTGATCGTCGACCAGAGCGGCGAGCCGCTGGGCGAGATCCGGATGACCGGGGCGAAATTTCTGAGCCGCCGCAGCGCCTTGGCGAAGGCGGTCACGGCGGCCTCGCACAACATGCCCTCCGCCTCCGTGCCCGAGGCGGTGCGCCCGGCGCTGGCGGCGGCGACAGCGGGCGGGCTGACAGGGCTCGGCGGCGGGCTGCCGGTGCGCATCGTCGGCGTGGTGGTCGGCGGGATCGGGGTCGGCTCCGGCAGCCCGGAGCAGGACCTGGACGTCGCCCGCGCAGCACTCGCGGCAATCGGCGCGGATCAGGTGGGCTGAGCCCGGCGCTCAGGCGAAGGCGATCTGCGCCTTCATGGCCTGCGCGCGGTCTCCGGCAATGCGGAACGCGTCCTCCGCCTCCGACAGCGGCAGGGTGTGGGTGATGAGAGGCTTCACGTCGATGAGGCCGGCCTGCATGAGGCGAACGGCGGTCGCGAACTCCTCGTGAAACCGGAAGGAGCCGCGCAGGTCGAGCTCCTTCGCCGTCAGCATCTGCATGGGGATCGTCATGTCCCCGCCGAGGCCGAGCTGCATGACCACGCCGCGCGGGCGCATGGCCGCGATCGCGCCCGCCAGCGCCTGGGCGACGCCGGTGCACTCGAAGAGCACGTCGAAATGGCCCTTCTCGGCGGTATAGGGCTCGAGCGCGTCGGGCGCTGCGGCCATGTCGAGGACCCGGTCGGCCCCGATGGCACGGGCATGGGCGAGCGCGTTGGGCGCGATATCGGTGGCCACGATCTCGGCGGCGCCCGCGCGCCGGGCGCTGAGGATGCAGAGCGCCCCGATCGGCCCGCAGCCGGTGACGAGCACGCGCTTGCCGAGCATCTCCCCCGCCCGCCGCGTGGCATGGAGGCAGACCGAGAGGGGCTCGGCCATCGCCGCCTCCCCGGCCGAGAGCCCAGCGGCCGGCAGGCATTGCGCGGCATCGGCGATCAGCTCCTCGCGGAAGGCGCCCTGGATATGCGGGAAGGGCATGGCCGAGCCGTAGAAGCGCATGTTCAGGCAGTGGTTCCGGAGCCCCTCCGCGCAAAACCTGCAGACACCGCAGGGGCGCGAGGGGGAGACCGCGACGAGATCGCCGACGCCGAGCCCGCTGACCCCGGCGCCGAGCTCGGCCACATGCCCCGCGACCTCGTGGCCGAGTATCATGGGCTCGCGCAGCCGCACCGTGCCGAAGCCGCCATGGTTGTAGTAGTGCAGGTCCGAGCCGCAGACGCCGCCGGCGGCCAGCCGCACCCGCACCTCGCCGGGACCGGGGGCGGCGGCGCTGCGCTCCTCGATCCGCAGGTCCCGCGCCTTGTGGATGACGATGGCCTTCATCGCGTCTCTCCCGAGCTCCGCCCTCCCGGCGGCTTGATCGTGTTATCGATAACATATACGAGGAGCAGAAAGGCTGTCGAGGCAAAAGGGGGAGAGGACATGGCGAGCGGAACGGCGCTCTTCGACCTGACGGGCAAGACCGCGCTCATCACCGGATCGAGCCAGGGGATCGGGCATACGCTGGCCATGGGTCTGAGCGATGCGGGCGCGCGGGTGGTGCTGAACGGGCGCGACGAGGCGAAGCTCGCGGCAGCGGCGGGCGCGCTCGGCGCAGCATCGCTGGCCTTCGACGCGACCGACCACGCCGCCGTGCGCGCGGCGGTGGACCGCTTCGAGGCCTCCGAGGGGCCCATCGACATCCTCGTCAACAATGCCGGCATGCAGCACCGCACCCCGCTCGAGGAGTTCGACCCCGACGCCTTCGAGACGCTGATGCGCACCAATGTCAGCACGGTGTTCAATGTCGGGCAGGCCTGCGCGCGGCACATGATCGGGCGCGGCGCCGGCAAGATCATCAACATCGCCTCGGTGCAGACCGCGCTGGCACGGCCCGGCATCGCGCCTTACACCGCCTCCAAGGGAGCGGTTGCCAATCTTACCAAGGGGATGGCGACCGACTGGGCGCCGAAGGGGCTCAACGTGAACGCCATCGCGCCCGGCTATTTCGACACGCCGCTGAACGCAGCGCTGGTGGCCGATCCCGAGTTCACCGCCTGGCTCTCGAAGCGCACGCCGCAGGGGCGCTGGGGCGATCTGCCGGAGCTGATCGGGGCCTGCATCTTCCTTGCCTCACCGGCCGCGAGCTTCGTGAACGGGCATACGCTGTTCGTCGATGGCGGCATCACCGCCTGCCTCTAGGAGATCTGGGATGAGCAATCGGGTTGGTCTGATCGGCTGCGGCGCCATGGGCGGCGCCATCGGCACACGCCTTGTCGAAACCGCTGAAACGCTTACGGTTTTCGACCTGAGCGCAGCGGCGATGCAGGCGCTGGTGGACAAGGGCGCACAGGCGGCGGGATCCGCGGCGGAGGCCGCGGCGGCCTCGGACTACGTGATCCTGAGCCTCAACTCCGCAGCCATCGTGCGCGCCGCGGTCTTCGGGCCGGGCGGCGTGGCCGAGGGGGCGCGGGCGGGCACGCTGATCATCGACATGTCCTCCATCGATCCGCCCTCGACCCAGGCGCTGGCGGCCGATGCGGCGGCACGGGGGCTCGGCTGGCTGGACGCCCCGCTTTCGGGCGGCGCGCCCAAGGCGCTGCTGGGCCAGCTTACCGTGATGGCAGGCGGCACGCCGGAAAATTTCGAGTCAGCACAGGCGGTTATGGGTAAGCTCTGCGCGAACTTCACCCATATGGGCCCCTCCGGCGCGGGTCAGACGACCAAGCTGATCAACCAGGTGCTCTGCGGTCTCGGCTTCATGGCGGTCGCGGAGGCGACGCGGCTGGCGCAGGATGCCGGGGTGGAGGCCGCCAAGATCCCGCTCGCGCTCAAGGGCGGGCGGGCGGACAGCGCGATCCTGCAGGAGTACATGCCCCGTATGGCGGCGAAGGACTACACGCCGACGGGCCGCATCGCCAATATGGTGAAGGATCTCAACGCGGTACAGGACCTCGCCCGGCTGACTCACACCGCGATGCCGCTGACCGCGACCTGCGCGGAGGTCCATCGACTGATGACGGCCGCCGGCCTCGGCGATGCCGATCAGGCCGCGCTGATGGAGTTCTTCGAAGGGCCGGAGAAGGGCGATACTCCGACCTGAACAGGGTCCAAATCGAGGGCAATTAACTCAGTAAAAGAATCTATTTTCCGCCCGAAGCGTCCACCTTGCGATGCTCGGATGTCGACGTTAGGGGGTGCGGCCGCTCCCACCCACGTCATTTTGCGCAACGGTGTATGAATGTTGGATTGACCATCTATGCGATTCTCGCGCGCAGTTAACTGAACCCTCGCGTTCACTCTATGTTCTCACATTCAGCATAACAATGACGTGGGTGGGCGCGGCCGCAAGGGCAGGTCGAATCGGTTGGATTGCACGTTATCGGCTGCCCGGCCCGGGGCCATCTCCGGGCGGCGCGAGGCGGCGGATGCCGAAGCCGATGGGGCGCATCCGGTTGCCGGGATGCGCGGGGTCGGGACCCCAGATCGCCTGGTAGGTATCCACCGCGAAGCCGCGGCGCTGGAGCACCGCGAAAGCGGCGGCGAGCACCGCCCACCAGAGCGCGAGGCCGAGCCACATCCAGACCGGCGCATTCGCCCGCCAGAGCCCTGTGAGCACGGCCGCGGCAGCGAGGGCGAGGAGCGCGTACCCCGCGAATTTGTGGAAGTACTCGAAAGCGCGGCGGCGGGGCGTCATGTCGTAGTGATCGCCGGCGAGGCTCGGCTCGGTCGGCCCGCCCTTGCTGCCCCGCGCCCAGCCGGCGAGGAACTGCGCCCCCGCCAGCGCCGCCACGCTCCAGCCGAGGAGCGCGTGATTGTCCCACCCTGACCCGCGAACCGCGAGGATCAGCGCAAGACCCGCGAGCATCGCAGCCCCGCCGCTGTATTGCAGCGCGAGGTGCCCCCGCCACCAGGCCCGGTTGTCGAGCTCGCGCGGCCAGTCCTGCCGCCTGGTGATCTTGCCGAACCGCGCGACCAGCACCCCGAGCGGGAAGAGCGCCCCCCAGGCCAGCACCATCATCCGCCCGTGCCAGGCGACGAAGCCCCCCACCTCGTGCCCGCGCGCGGCATCGATGGGCGCGAGCAGCCAGCCGAAGAGCGCCTCCATGCTCAGCCCTTCACCGCGCCGGCGGTCATGCCCGTGATGATCTGCTTGGAGGCGATGAAGGTGAAGATGATCGGCGGGATCGCCAGCAGCGCCCCCGTGGCCATGATCACCCCCCAGTCGATATCGTGCTCGGTCAGCGAGTTCACGATCGTCACCGGCACCGTGCGTGTGTTGCGGTTGGAGAGCGCATTGGCCAGCAGGAACTCGTTCCAGGCGATGCGGAAGGTGAAGATCGAGGCCGCCGCCAGACCCGGCTTGATCAGCGGCAGCACGACGAGGAAGAAGATCTGGAACGGGTTCGCCCCGTCCATCTTCGCCGCCTCCTCGAGCTGGATCGGCACCTGCACGATGAAGCTCTGCAGGATCCAGATCACGAAGGGCAGGTTCATCGCAACATAGACCAGGATGATCCCGGCATGGGTGCCGTCGAGCCCGTACTGGAACGTCCAGATGCCGAAGACCGGCACCAGCAGCACCGCGGGCGGCACCATGCGCATCATCAGCGTGGTGAGCGACACGGCCCCGCGGCCCATGAAGCGGAAGCGCACGAGCGCATAGGCCGACATGCAGCCGATCACCAGCGTCAGCGCCGTGGAGATGAGCGCGATGATCAGCGAGTTGCCGAGCGCGCGGCCGAAGGTCTTGTCGCAGTATTTCACATGCGCGGGCTCGTACCAGAGCGAGTTGCAGAGCACCGTCTCGTAGTTCCGGAGCGTCGGCATGAAGAGCAGGCTGCCGGCATCGTCCATGATGTCGACATTGAGCTTCAGCGAGGTCGCGATCATCAGCACGATCGGGCCCGCGGACATCACCACGAGCGCGGCGAGCAGCGCGTAGAAGGCGGGGTTCGGGCGGGACTGCAGGGCCATGGCTCAGCCTTCCTCGGCAGCGGCGCGCATGCGCGCGGCGCGCGCCTCCACGGCCTTGTTGTAGGCGAACATCGCGAGCGTGATCAGGAGCAGGAGGATCAGCAGGTAGTTGGACATGGCCGCCGCGACGCCGAGTTCGCGGAACTCCGAGGCGGTGCGCGAGATGCGCAGGGCGAGGATCTCGGTGCTGAGGCCGGGCCCGCCATTGGTCATCACCAGGATCACTTCGAGGACCTTGAAGGCGTCGATCAGGCGCAGAAGGGCGGTGACGACGAGGACGGGCATCATGAGCGGCAGCTTGATGTGCCAGATCTGTTGCCAGGGCGTGGCGCCATCGATCCGCGCGGCCTCCAGCGCCGAGCGCGGCAGCGACTGCAGCGCGGCGAGCGCGAGGATGAAGATGAAGGGCGTCCACTGCCAGATATCGGCGATGATGACCGAGGCTAGCGACCAGTTCGGGCTCGAGAGCCAGGGGATCGGCTCGAAGCCGAGATCCTTCAGCGTGCGGTTAAAGATGCCGACGCTCGGATGGTACATGTAGCGCCACATCATGCCGACCACGATGGGCGCGATCATCATGGGCAGAATGAAGATGGTGCGCAGCGCCGACATGCCGCGCAGCTCGCGGTCGAGCAGCAGCGCGAGGCCGACGCCGATCACCATCTCGCAGCTCACCACGATGGCGGCGAATTTAAGGGTGACGAAGAAGCTCTCGTGGAAGCTCGCATCGCCGAGGAGGCGGGCATAGTTGTCGAGGCCGCGCCATTCGGCCTCCCCGATCCGCTGGCTCGGGTTCCAGTCGAGGAAGCTGGCGTAGATCATGTAGAAGATGGGGTAGAGGAGCCCCACCGCGAGGAGCAGCACCGCGGGTGCGAGGAAGATGTAGGGCGTGAGCCGGGCGATGCGCTGGGCGGTGAGCGGCGCGCGGGCGCGGCGCGGCCTGGCGGCGGGTGCTGCGGTGTCGGCGGGGGCGGACATCAGGGGCTCCTCAGGCCTGGGCGAAGGGGCGGGCGCGCCGCCCTCTTCGCCGCCGGGCTCACTGCCAGGTGTAGTAGCCGGCCTCTTCGAGGGTCTCGCGCGCGCGCTCGGCCACGCCGTCGAGGGCCTCCTGCGCGTCCAGCCCCTCGGTCAGCACCTTGGAGAGCGCGGTGCCGAGATCGGCGTTGATCTTGCCCCAGACAGGGATGATCGGGCGCCAGTCGGGGTCGGCATGCTTCAGCGCCTCGCCGAACACGGCCATATGCGGGAACTTGGCGTTCACCTCCGGATCGGCATGGGTGGAGAAGCGCGAGGGGTTGCCACCGGCAAGCGCCACCAGCTTGTCGCCCTTCTTGGAGGTCAGCCACTGCATGAGCAGGAAGGCCGCTTCCTTGTTCTCGGCGTTCTTGGGGATCGCGATGCCGAAGCCGCCGGTCTGGCTGCCGCGGCGCACGCCCTCGGGGTGGAGCGCCCAGCCGACCTTGCCGACGACCTTGGACTTGGAGGGATCGTCGATCTGGCCCGCGACGACGGTGGTGTCGAGATACATCGCCGTCTTGCCCTGCAGGAAGCTGGCGAGCGCCTCGCCGAAGGCAAAGCCCGAGGCGCCCTCGGGGCCGCAGTCGACGATGGTCTTGAGCGCGTTGGCGGCCTTCACGCCGGCCGCGTCGTTCACCGTGGGGTTCCAGTTGTCGTCCAGCACCCGGCCGCCGAGGGGCGCGAGGTGGAGCAGGAAGGCGTGGCTCGCCTGGTGGCCGGAGGCCGCGCGGGAGGACATGCCGCCCATGCCCGGCTCGAGCTCGGGGATCTTGCAGGCGAGATCGAGCATCTCGTCATAGGTCTCGGGCACCTTCAGCCCGTGCTTCTCGAAGATGTCCTTGCGGTAACCGAGGACCGAGGTCTCCGAGCCGAAGGGGATGCCGAAGAGCGAGCCCGTGGGGCCGGGCAGATAGCCCTTCTTGCCGCCGGCGATGCCGATATTCTCCACATAGCCGTCGATCAGGTCCCCGGCGTCGTAGGCCGGATCGGCGAGCTTGGGGTTCATGAAGTAGCGCGCGAGGTTCTCGAGCTGGTCGGCGAACACATAGTCGGCCTTGGAGAACACCACATAGGCGATGAGATCGTAGTCGCCGTCGCGCTTGGTGAGCTCCAGCGTCTGGCGCTCGCGCATCTTGAGGTACTGGAGCTGGTCGACCTCCACCTCGATGCCGGTCTCCTCGGTGAACTGGGGCAGCACCTGAATGACGGCGTCGTAATGGGGATGGGCGGGGAAGTTGACCACCAGCGTCGTGCCCTCATAGGGCTCGTAGGGGTTGGCGATGGCGGCGCCGGACATGGCCAGCCCGCAGGCGGCCAGCGCAGTCGCTCTCAGCAGTCTCAGCATTCTATCCTCCCTTTGGTGTCTTGCGGTTCTCTGTTTTCGGATCCCGGCAGGGGGGCTCAGAGGGTGAGCCCGGTCTCGTTGTCGAAGATCATGATGTCCTCGGGGCGCACGCCGAAGGTCATGGCATGGCCCGGGGTGCGCGGCGCTGTGCCGGCGAACTCCACCTGCACCTCCGCCTCGCCGCAGCGCATGACGAGGACGGAGAGGGTGCCGAGATACTCCGAGACGATGAGGCTGAGCTCGATCGGCGCGCCCACGGCGGGATCGGCGCTGAAGGCGGAGGGGCGGATGCCGACGGTGACGGCGGCGGTCGTGCTGTCCGGGATGCGCGCGGAGAGCTCGGCGGAGAGGGGCAGCAGGAAGCCGTCCCCGCGGACCCAGAGCGCATCGCTCTCGCGCACCAGCATGCCTTCGAGGAAGTTCATGGTGGGCGTGCCGATGAAGCCGGCGACGAACTTGTTGCGCGGGGTCTGGAAGAGCTCTTCGGGCGTGCCCTGCTGCTGCACCACGCCTTCGGACATCACCACGATGCGGTCACCGAGGGTCATGGCCTCGATCTGGTCGTGGGTCACGTAGACCATGTTCTTGTCGATCCGGTCGCGCATCTCGGCAAGCTCGGTGCGCATCTTGGCGCGGAGCTTGGCGTCGAGGTTGGAGAGCGGCTCGTCGAACAGGAAGGTGCCGGCATCGCGCACCAGCGCGCGGCCCATGGCGACGCGCTGGCGCTGGCCGCCGCTGAGCTCGGCGGGTTTGCGCGCGAGCAGGTGGCCGATATTGAGCATGTCGGCGACGCGGCGGACCTTGGCGTCGATCTCCGCCTTCGGCACGCGGGCGAGGCGGAGCGCGAAGGACATGTTCCGCGCGATGTTCATGTGCGGGTAGAGCGCGTAGTCCTGGAACACCATCGCGATGTCGCGGTCCTTGGGCTCCAGCGTGCTGATGGGGCGGTCGTCGAAATAGATCTCGCCCGCGCTCAGGGTCTCGAGGCCGGCGAGGATGCGCAGCGTCGTGGACTTGCCGCAGCCGGACGGGCCGACGAGGACCGTGAACTCGCCATCCGCCAGATCGAGATCGAGCGGAAGCAGCACACGGGTCGAATCGAAGCTCTTTTCGACCTGGTCGAACACGATGCGCGGCACGCGAAGCCTCCCTTCGCCTTTATTGTTATCGCTAACAGTGTCGCATGAGGGCTTCGTGCCGCAATCATCTTTCGCGAGAAACACCGTTAGCGCTAACGTAGGCCGGGAGAGGCCCTTGCGATCAGGGGGTTGGGAGGCGGCGATGCAGGAGCGCGGCCCGGCGCGGGCGCGAATCGAGGACGTGGCAGCGGCGGCCGGGGTGTCGATCATGTCCGTCTCGCGGGCGATGCGCGGGGTGGACGGGGTCTCGGCGGCGACGCGGGCGCGGATCCTGGAGATCGCGATCAGCCGTGAATTGGCGCCGGCCAGCGAGCCCGCCACCCGGCTCGGCGCGTAGCCCAGGTTTCCCGCGATCTCC
>JBCBWF010000321.1:0-5957 GCA_039817245.1 Pseudomonadota bacterium
AGCAACCCAGTGGCAAGAGGCGTCGTGAAGCGGGCGCTCAGCAGTTTCGTCCATGAAACCGCGCCGCTCGCGAACCGAAGAGGTCCTGATGATCGCGGGTGCCGGACCAGTCCGTTTGAGGGAATTGCTTCGGCATTAAAGAGTTGCAGTTAGCCATCGCCAACCGGGTTCTCCCGGGTTTCGCTAGAGTTCGACCAGACTGCCCGGTACCCTTTCCCAAAACTAGCCAGCCAGGCGGAGCCAACCGCTCGAGCAAGTCAAGGGAGGACCATCATGCTGCGCATGAAGCGCCGTGAATTCCTGCAATCGAGCTCACTCGTCGGCGCCGGCATTCTGGCTGCGGATCGATCCTGGGCGCTGAACCGGCTGGAGCCCATCGCCGATACGTTGGACGAAGAGTACCCCTATCGCGACTGGGAGGATCTCTACCGGCGCGAGTTCACCTGGGACAAGATCGGCAAGGCGGCGCACTGCATCAACTGCGTCGGCAACTGCGCCTTCGACGTCTACGTGAAAGACGGCATCGTCATCCGCGAAGAGCAGCTGGCGAAGTACCCGCAGATCAATCCCAACGTGCCGGACGCCAACCCGCGCGGCTGCCAGAAGGGCGCGATCCACTCTGCGGCGATGTACGAAGGCGACCGGCTGCGCTATCCGCTCAAGCGCACCGGCGAGCGCGGCGAGGGCAAGTGGCAGCGGATCTCCTGGGACGAGGCAACCGAAGAGATTGCCGACAAGATCATCGACATCTTCGAGAAGTATGGGCCGGGCAAGCTAATGACCCATACCGGGTCGGGCAACCTCTCGATGGTCCGCTTCGCGGCGCCCTATCGTTTCGCTTCGCTGGTCGGCGGGGTGCAGCTCGACATCTTCACCGATGTGGGTGACCTGAATACCGGCGCGCACCTGGCCTACGGCAACCCGCTGGAGAGCTTTACCTCCGACGCCTGGTTCGATGCCGATTACATCATGATGTCGCTGTTCAACCCGAACGCGACGCGCATTCCCGACGCCCACTACATCTGGGAAGCAAAGTGGAACGGGGCCCGCGTGGTCTCGGTGGCACCGGACTATAACCCGTCATCCATCCACGCCGATCTCTGGATGCCGATCAAGCCGGGGGCGGACCCGTTCCTGTCCATGTCCTTCGTGAACGTCATCATCGAGGAGCAACTCTACAAGCCCGCTTTCATGAAGGAGCAGACCGACCTGCCGGTGCTGGTGCGCAGCGATACGGGCATGCTGCTGCGCCAGTCGGACCTGCAGGACGGCGGGTCCGAGGAGGTCTTCTACCACTGGGACCTGACCTCCGGCGTGGCGGTCGAGATCAAGGGGTCCATGGGGTCGGAGGACAAGACCCTGGTGCTCGGCGATGTGGACCCGGCGCTCGAAGGCAGCTTCGAGGTGAACGGCATACCGGTCACCACCGTCTTCGAGCGGGTCAAGGCGGAGGCCGCGAAGTACCCGCCCGAGGCCACCGAGGTCGAGACCGGCATCGCGCCGTCGGTGGTCCGCCAGGAAGCCCGCGCCTTCGCCAGGGCGAAGAAGGCCATCCTGATGCATGGCTTCAACATCGGGCGCTACTCCAACGGCATCTACACCGGCTGGGCGCAGTCGCTGATGCTGGCGCTCACCGGGCATGGCGGCAAGACCGGCGGGGTCGATACGTCCTGGATCGACTGGAAGCACATTCCCTGGCTGCAGCTCGCACTCTTCAACTTCCAGAAGTTCCCGCGGCTGGAAGCGGGGGGCCTCGGCGAGTTCCAGCGCGGCCACATGCTCGAGCATGCCAAGAAGCACTTCGATCCCGTGAAGCTCAAGGAACGCGTCGGCTTCGATCTCGACGAACTCGAGGAGATGATCGACGAGAGCATCGGCAAGGGCTGGATGCCCTATCACGGCGACATGAAGGGCCTGATCTCGATCGCCGACAACAAGTTCCGTCGCAACAAGCATGCCGACAAGTACCGCGAGCGGATCCTGGAAGAGGTCAAAGAGCTCTTCGTCAACATCAATGTCCGGATGGACTCGACTGCGCAGTGGGCCGATTACCTGCTGCCGGCAGCCAGCCACTACGAGGCCTGGGACCTGCGCTCGGTCGGCTTCCACCGGTTCGTGAATGTCTTCTCGCGCCCGGTCGACCCGATCGGCGAGGCCAAGCCCGACTGGGAGATCATGGCGCTGCTCGCGCGCAAGATCCAGGACCGGGCGGTCGCCCGCGGTGTCGGGGCCTACGAGGACGGCAGCGTCACGCGGGACCTGCACACGATCTGGGACGACTTTACCGACGGCGGCACGCTCCTGACCGACTATGACGCCACCAAGTGGTTGGTCGACAACAGCCCGGAATTCGGTGGCGTGACACTGGAGGAGGCGACGGAGCAGGGCTTCATCGTCATGAATGCCGAGGGCGGCAACAACCAGCCGATCCCGGCGGAGGAGCCCTACAACCCCTTTGTCGCCCAGACCGAGGGCAAGAAGCCCTATGACACGCTGACCGGCCGGGTCACGTTCTTCTGTGACCATCCGAGCTTTGTGAAGCTGGGCGCCACCGTGCCGACCGCGCGCCACTATGCGGGCAAGGAGGCGTCGAACTATCCGCTATCGTTCTACTCGCCGCACACGCGCTGGGGCATCCATTCCAACTGGCGCTCGAACAAGTTCATGATGCGCCTGCAGCGGGGCGAGCCGAACATCTACATCAACCCGAAGCTGGCGGCGGCCAAGGGCATCACCGACGGCTCGAAGGTGCGGGTCTTCAACGGCATCGGCGAGTTCTTCGCCCAGGCGAAGTTCTACCCGAGCATTCCCGACACCGCGATCATGATGGAGCACGGCTGGGAGCCGCACCAGTACGAGCAGTCGAAGCCCATGAACAACGCCATGGCGACGCTGATCCAGCCGCTGGAGCTGGCCGGAGGCTGGGGTCACCTGGGCTTCAAGCTGTTCAAGTTCAACGCCAACCAGCTCGCTCACGAGAGCAGCGTCGACGTGGAGCCGGCGTGAGCGCCGCTGGGAGGGAGGACATACAATGGCTGTGAAACGTCAGCTCAGCATGGTGATGGACCTGAACAAGTGTATCGGCTGTCACACCTGCACCTCGGCCTGCAAGCTCCAGTGGACCAACCGAAACGGCCGGGAGTACATGTACTGGAACAATGTCGAGACCATGCCCGGCACCGGTTACCCCAAGAACTATGCCGAGATGGGCGGGGGCTTCGACGCCGACGGCGCGCTGAAACTGGGGACTGAGCCCAGCGCCGAGGATTACGGCATCCCCTGGGAGTACAACTACGAAGAGGCGTTGATGACGGGCACCGACCCGTGGCTGCGCCCCAACGTCAAACCCACCTGGGGCGCCAACTGGGATGAGGACGAGGGCGCGGGCGAGTACCCGAATTCCTACTATTTCTACTTGCCGCGGCTCTGCAATCACTGCGAGAACCCAGCCTGCTTGGCAGCCTGCTCACGCAACGCGATCTACAAGCGCCAGGAGGACGGCATCGTCCTGATCGACCAGGAACGCTGCCGCGGCTACCGCTACTGCGTGGGCGCGTGTCCCTACAAGAAGGTCTATTTCAACGAGGAGATCTCGAAGTCGGAGAAGTGCATCTTCTGCTATCCGCGCATCGAGAAGGGCCTGCCCACTGCCTGCGCCAAGCAGTGCGTAGGCCGCATCCGCTGGATCGGCTATCGCGATGACGAGGACGGGCCGATCCACCAGCTGGTCGAGCGCTATAAGGTGGCGCTGCCGCTGCACCCGGAATGGGGCACCAAGCCCAACGTCTTCTACGTGCCGCCCATGTCGCCGCCGAAGCTCGACGCCAATGGCGAGCCCACGGGTGAGAGCCGCGTGCCGCTGGAGTACCTGGAGAGCCTGTTTGGCGATGGCGTTGCGGCGGCGCTCGACACCCTGGCGACGGAGCGCCAGACGAAAGCCGACGGGGGTGAGAGCGAGCTCATGGACACGCTGATCGGCTATCGCCACGCCGACATGTTCAAGCTGAGCTGATGTCGGTCGCCGCCCCCGGAACGCTGGCTATGGGCAACACGCCCGAGCGGGCCCGCGCGAAGGAGACGCTGTGGCGGCTCATGGCCCTGGCGCTCGCTCATCCGGCGCCGGAGTTCCACGCCGCGCTGGCCCGCGGCGCGTACCATGCCGGCTTCGCCGATGCCTGGGGAAAGCTGACCGGCAGAGCCTGGCCCGATCCCGGCCATGCCCCCGACTTCGAGGCGTTCGAGGCCGGCTTCATCTCGGCCTTCCTGCACGGGCGCAGCGGAAAGCCCGTGGCGGCGCTCTTGGCAGGCGACCATGAGAACGTGCTGGCCGGGCTGACGCGGCCCGTTTTCATGCTCAACCTCATCCAGATCTACAAGCACTTCGGCCTCGCGGCCGCGTCCGCAGACGAGGGGCACCAGGACGAGCCCGACCACCTGGCCAGCATGACCGAGTTCATGGCCGTGCTCTGCCACCTGGAAGCAAGGGCGCTCGAGCGCGGCCGGGATCCCTCGCCCTACCGGCGGGCGGAGCGCGACTTTCTCTCCCGTTTCCTGGCGCCCTCGCTGGAGAGCGTCGCGGGCCTGCTGCGGCGCACCCCTGTAGCGGATCTCGACCCGACGGTCCTGCAGGTCGTCCAGGACATGGCGGCCTGGAGCCGGACCCAGATCACCGAGCTGGAAGCCATCGTGGGGCCCTACCGCGACCCGGACGCGCCCGCGGCCCAGGCCCGGCAGGCCGAACCCGCCGCCCAGAACCTTTGGGGATAAGGAGACGCTGAGATGCACAGGATGTCCCACGGTCTGACCGCTCTGGCGATGCTGATCGCAGGGCCCGTGGTCGCCGAGTCGATCGTCGAGGCGAACACGGCGCTCCTGCAGGACGGCGACAGGGTCACAGCGTCGCGTATCCCCGACGGCATCTACCTGCGCAACGTCAACGACCCCGACGACATCATCTGGGAGCGGCTGCCCGAGTACCGGGTCGCCATGGCGCCTGCGCCGGCGGTGCATGCGTCGGTGGACCTGCGCGTCGACTATGACGCCGAGGAGATCCCGGTCTACCTGAACCTCGCCCGCACCTCCCAGCGGTTCTACGTGCGCATGCGCTGGCGCGACGACAGCCAGGATGCCGTCACGACCCTGGACCGTTTCCGCGACGGGGCCGCCGTGCAATTCTCGCTGGGCGATGACAGCACCTCCTACATCATGGGCAGCGGGCCGGATGAGGCGGTGAACATCTGGTACTGGCGTTCCGACAACGGCGCCGTGCAGAACCTGGCCGCCGGGGGCCCGGGCAGCACCACGATGCTCGACACGCAGCCTGTTTCGGGCGACGCGGTCTACCTGGACAAGGACGGCGATCCCAACGAGTGGGTCGTGGTCATGTCGCGGCCCATCGCGGCGGACGGGGAGCACAACGCCGCACTCGACCGTGCCGACATCCCCATGGCCTTTGCCATCTGGCAGGGCAGCACAGGGCAGCGCGACGGCTTCAAGAGTGTCTCGGATGGCTGGATCCTCGTCAGCGTCGGAGACGGCTGATGAACTTCGGCGAAAAGCTCGCCAAGCTCGACTGCTCGCTCGGCCATGCCTGCCAGTTCTGCCCCGACGAGCCGACCTGTCCGCTGGACAAGCCGCACCACAACAAGGTGCTGATCGAGGCGCGGCTGGCGGATATCGACCAGATCATCGTCGTGCTGGCCAACAAGGGCGGTGTGGGCAAGAGCACCGTTTCGGCCAACCTCGCCGCAGGCCTCGCGCTCCGCGGGTTTCGCGTCGGCATGGCGGATGCCGACATCCACGGGCCGAACCAGAGCCGCTTCTTCGGCTTCGCCGGCGCGCGCACGCGCACCACGCATCATGGCCTCGAGACGCAGGGCTTCGAGGCCGAGGGCATGGCGCACCCCGTGCGGGTCGGCTCGCTCGCCTTCATGCTTCAGGACGACACAAACCCCATC
>JBCBWF010000043.1:0-21531 GCA_039817245.1 Pseudomonadota bacterium
GCCAGGCACCTTCCACGCCTGCAGCGGTCCATTCCACATCGCGCTCCGGCGGGCTGTCCGACAGCATGAAGAACCGAGCGGTGTCGGCCCCGTACTGCTCGATGATCGCGTCCGGATCCACCACGTTGCGCTTGGACTTCGACATCTTGATCGAGGGACCGACCTCGACCGGCGCACCCGTGGACCGCTCGAGAACCCGGCCATCCTCGATGCTCACCTCATCCGGTGCGAGCCACTGCCCATCCGCATTGCGATAGGTCTCGTGGCACACCATCCCTTGCGTGAACAGCGCTTCAAACGGTTCGATACAGCGCTCCGGAAGATGTCCAGTCTTATACATCGCTCGTGCAAAGAAGCGCGAATACAAGAGATGCAGAATGGCATGCTCCACGCCACCGATATACTGGTCAACATTCATCCAGTATTCAGCATCTTCGATCTTTGTCGGCGTCTCTGCTTCCGGTGCTGTGAAACGCGCGAAATACCACGATGAATCGACAAACGTATCCATCGTGTCGGTCTCGCGCCGAGCCGCACCACCGCAGCGAGGGCAGACCACATCCCGCCATGTCGGGTGGCGTTCCAACGGATTACCAGGCGTGTCGAAGTCGATATCCGACGGCAGCCGCACCGGCAGGTCGGATTTCGGGACCGGTACCACGCCGCAGGTATCACAATGCACCACCGGAATGGGGCAGCCCCAGTACCGCTGGCGACTGATCCCCCAGTCGCGCAGCCGGAACTGCACCCGCGCCTCGCCCTGCTCGGCTGCCGCGATGCGCTGCGCGACCTCCGCCTTCCCCTGCTCGACGGTCATCCCGTCCAGGAAGCGCGAATTGATCAGGCGCCCCGGGCCCACATAGGCCTCGCTGCCAACCTGGAAGGTCGCGGGCTCCGCATCGCTGGGACAGACCACGGGCACGACGTCCAGGCCGTATTTCCGTGCGAAATCGAGATCGCGCTGGTCATGCGCCGGGCAGCCGAAGATCGCGCCGGTGCCATAGTCCATGAGGATGAAGTTCGCGACATAGACCGGCAGCTCCCAGCCATCGTCGAACGGGTGCAGGACCCGCAGACCGGTGTCGAATCCCCGCTTTTCGGCCTTCTCCAGATCCTCCTCCGAGGTGCCCATCCGCCGGCACTCGGCATTGAACGCGGCCAGCCCCTCGACCTTGTCCTCGAGCGCGCGGGCCAGGGGGTGGTCCGGCGAAATCGCCGCAAAGCTCGCGCCGAAAAGCGTGTCGGGGCGGGTCGTGTAGACCTCGAGCTCCGGCCAGGCTTCCGCCTGATCCCCGACCACGCGGAACCGGAATTGCAGGCCCTCGGACCGCCCGATCCAGTTCGCCTGCATCAGCCGCACCTTCTCGGGCCACTTGCCGAGCCCTTCGATTGCCTCGAGCAGCTCGTCCGCCATATCCGAGATGCGGAAGAACCACTGCACCAGCTCACGCCGTTCCACCGGTGCGCCCGAGCGCCAGCCGCAACCGTCGATGACCTGCTCGTTGGCGAGAACCGTCTGATCCACCGGATCCCAGTTCACGACGGACGACTTGCGATCGACCAGCCCGGCCTCGAGCATGTCGAGGAACAGCGCCTGCTGCTGCGCGTAGTATTCGGGATCGCAGGTCGCGAGCTCGCGCGACCAGTCGTAGGACAGTCCCATCGCCTTTAGCTGATCGCGCATGGCGGCGATGTTGCCGTAGGTCCAAGTTGCGGGATCGACCTTGTTGGCCATGGCCGCATTCTCGGCCGGCATGCCGAAAGCATCCCATCCCATCGGATGCAACACATTGAATCCGCGCGCCCGCTTGAACCGCGCGATCACATCGCCCATCGCGTAGTTGCGCACATGCCCCATATGGATGCGGCCCGAGGGGTACGGGAACATGTTGAGCACGTAGTATTTCGGGCGTTCAGGGTCCGCGCGAACCTCGAAGCAGGCCTGATCCTGCCAGTACTTCTGCCATTTCGGTTCCGCCTCGGCGGCGTTGTAGCGCGACATCGGCTGCCTCGTGTTCCCGCCCGCGTCCCGGCGCCGGCTCCGCCGCTCTTCTAGGCGGTCGGACCGGTGCTTTCAACGCGAGGGCGCGGCACGGATCAGCCCGTGTTCTCCGCGCCCAGTTCGGCGATGCGGATCTGCCGCGCCCGGGTCAGGATCGCGTCTTCGATCTGGCGCGGTGTCTCCGGGCTCACCTCGGCGGGCACCCACACATTCGCCTCGTTAAGGACCTGCCGGAAGACAGCCACACGCAGCGCCGTGGCAGCGAGCTCGCCGTTCAGCAGGTAAGCGGTCACTTTGAACCGTTCTCCCGGCGCTTCCGGCGTCGCGCCCCAGTCCGTCGCGATCACGCCGGTGAAAGGGTCGGTCGAGGCCAGCGGCAGGAACGCCAGCGTGTCCAGCGAGGCCTGCCAGAGGAACTTGTTGACCGGGATCCCGTCGCGCTGCTCTTCCTCGCCGCCGAGAAGACTGCCGAGGCCGCCATCCGTCCCGAAGGTGAGCCCGTCTTCGCCGAACACCGATTCCGACGTATCCAGATCGAACTCGCGCGACGGCCCCGGTCGGGGACCGTCGGTCTGATTCTTCGACGCAAGGCTGCCCGAGCCGCCGCAGCCGGCGAGCAGTGATCCAAGCGCCACAACGCTCAGATACGGTACTATCTTGGGGATAACTCGGGACACCGTCTGTTCCTCTCCGGTTGTTCTCGTGCCGCTTAAAGCCCCGATAGCACAGGGCTCTGGACGACGAAAGCCGGTGGCCAAAATCCTTGTTGCGAAAATGCACCTTCACGTACGAGGTACTTGCACTCCGCCTTGCAGTGATTGACCCTCACAGCGCCTGAGTTAAGAACGAGCCAGTGAGGCAAGCGGAGCCTTGCATCGGCAATGCGAGACTGCGCCGGCAACGAAACACAGACTGTGTGGGATCGAAAGAGGGACACAATGAAGAAAGTTCTCCTGAGCACCAGCGCGATTGCGCTTGCCGGCGCTTTCGTTGGTAACGCGAACGCTGCCGAGTGGAATGTCAGAGTTGGCGGTTACTCCGAGCAGTTCCTGGCCTACGCCGACTCCGACGTCGACAACATTTCGGGCGAAGAGTTCGGTGGCGTCGACAACAAGTCCGACACCGAAATCCACTTCAAGCCGTCGATCACGCTCGACAACGGCATCCGCATCGGCGCCGACGTTCAGCTCGAAGGTAACACCTCGGGCGACCAGATCGACGAAAGCTTCATCTTCGTCCGCGGTTCTTTCGGTGAGGTTCTCCTCGGCTCCGAAAACTCCGCCGGTTACAAGATGACCTTCGCCGCGCCGGACGTGACCTTCCTTGGTGTGAACTCCGGTTCGACCACCGCCTTCATTCCGTACTCGGGTACTGCCGGTAACGCGAACTCGGGCACCGTGAACGTCGGTGACGATGTCTTCCGTCGCACCCTGGGTTCGACCTTCGTCGAGAACCTCGGCAACAACGACGCCCAGCGCTTCACCTACTTCTCGCCGCGCCTCGCCGGCGTGCAGCTCGGCTTCTCGTATGCCCGTGACGGCCTCGAGGACAACAACGCCCAGCTCGACACCAACGGCATCGTCGACAACTTCGTCGACTTCGGTGCGAACTACGTGAACTCCTTCGGCGACTTCGACGTCGCCGTGTCCGGCCGCTGGGGCATCGCCTTCAACCCGAACGGCGACAACCCGCAGGTCTACTCGGTCGGTGCCAACCTCGGCTTCGCCGGCTTCACGGTCGGTGGTTCGTTCGCCGAGCAGAACAACGGCGGCACCGACGACGGTCAGGCCTACGACGCCGGCGTGAGCTACGAGACCGGCCCCTGGGGCTTCTCGTTCACCTACTTCAAGGGTGAGAACGTCGATGACGAGAACGCGACGAACCCGTTCGGAAACGACGAAGAGCTGACCCAGTACCTCATCGGTGTGAAGTACAAGCTCGCCAAGGGCGTCGACGTCAGCGCCTTCGGTGCCTATGTCGACTTCGAGGAAGACAACGGCGACGCCGCTGGCGGCGTGGCCTCCTCCGCGGGCGACGATGTGGACGGCTTCATCATCGGCACCGGCATCAAGATCAGCTTCTGATCTCACGCCAGTCCGATCTGAACAGGAGGGGGGCCATTCGGTCCCCCTTTTCCTTTGCCGGTCGCGCGTGCCGGCCTACCCGTGCCCGGCAGTCCGATGGCTAAGAAGAGTATCGTCTGGCTCGCGTCCTACCCGAAATCCGGGAACACCTGGACACGGATCTTCCTCGCCAACTACCTCTTCAAGCGCGCGACGCCGATGCCGATCAACCAGGTCCATCGGCTCGGCATCGGCGATGCGGTCCCGCGTGCCTACGCGGCCGTCGCCAACGGTCCGTTCGACCCATCCGACCAGCAGCGTGCTCTGGCACTGCGCCCCCGCGTGCTGAAGGGGATCACGAACAACGACGCCGACATCAACTTCGTGAAGACCCACAACGCCCGCACCCGCGCCTTCGGCGTCGAGCTTGTGCCGGCGGAGTTGAGCCGTGCCGTCGTCTACATCATCCGCCACCCGCTCGACATGGCCTGCTCCTATGCCCGGCATTACGGCCTCGAACTGCCGGAGACACTGGATGCGATCAGCCGCTCCGACAATGTGATCGTCGGCGACGCCGCCGCGGTCCCGCAATACCTCGGCAACTGGTCGGACCATGTTCTGAGCTGGACCAAGCAGCGCGATTTCCCGGTCCTGGTGCTCCGCTACGAGGACCTGCTGACGAACCCGACCGACGGTTTCTCCCGGCTCCTTGAACTCATCGGCGTGCCGGTCGAAGACGCGCGCCTGGAGCGCGCCATCCGCTTCTCTTCCTTCGACGAAGTCTCCCGCCAGGAGAGCGACAAGGGCTTCATCGAGAAATCTCCTGCCGCCGAGCGTTTCTTCCACAGCGGTGTCGCCGGGCAGTGGCGCGAGCTGATCAGCGAGAAGGAGGCGGAGGCGTTCTTCCAGCGCCATGCCAGCGTCCTGCGCGCCCACGGTTATCTCTGAGCCAATGCCCGTCTTGAAGCCCGGCGCACCATGGGAGAGAAGAGGCGAGACGCAGGCCGCGCGCCGATGAACGGACCCCGATACCGCCGATGAGCGATCTCCGCCGCATCCTCTGGATCGCCTCCTTCCCGAAATCCGGGAACACCTGGCTGCGCAGCTTTCTTGCGCGCTATTTCCTTCCCGATGCCGGGCTCGACATCAATGCGCTGCGCCGCTTCACCACGGCCGATGTGCGCCAGGACTTCTTCGACCGCGCCTCCGGTCGAAGCCCCTTCGTGGCCGAGGATTTCGACGAGTGGGTGGAGGTTCGCCAGAAGGCCATCCGCCTGATCGCCGCCTCGAAGCCCAACATGCATTTCGTGAAGACACACAGCCGCATCGATGCGGTCGGTCCCCACCCGCTGATCCCGCCCGATGTGACCGCCGCGGCCATCTACCTGCTGCGCAACCCCTTCGACGTTGCCCAGTCCTACAGCCGCCATCTCGGTTTCGACCTCGATACGACGATCGGGATGATGATGAATCCCAAAGCACTCAACGCATCTCCCACCCGCATCTTCGAGGTCATCGGGCGGTGGGACGGGCATATCGAGAGCTGGCTCGGCGCGCCCGGCCTGCAGCGCCATGTGATGCGCTACGAGGACATGATCGCGGACCCGGAGGCGGCCTTTCGCGCCGTTCTCGGCTTTCTCGGCGCACCGGTGAAGGACGGACCGCTGCGCAAGGCGATCCGCGAGACCTCGTTCTCGAAGCTGAAGAAGCAGGAGCAGGAGAAGGGCTTCATCGAACGCCCCGCCCATATGGAGGCCTTCTTCGCCCGGGGCCAGGCTGGGAGCTGGCGCGAGGAACTCACGCCGGCCCAGGTCGCGCGCCTGCGCCAAGCTTTTCTGCCCGCACTCGAACGCTGGTTTCCCGAGCTTCTCGACGAGACTGCGGAAGTGGCCGCCCGCGCATGAGCGGTCTTGCGGATATCCAGGCGCGTATCGCGGCAGCGGCGAAGGAGGCGGGGCGCGATACGGCCGATATCGCGCTCGTGGCTGTCTCCAAGGTCCAGCCGCTCGAACGGGTCGAGGCTGTGCTGGAGGCCGGCCACCGGGTCTTCGGCGAGAACCGGGTGCAGGAGGCCGCGGGCAAGTGGCCGGCATGGCGTTCGCGCTACCCGGATATCGAGCTCCACCTCATCGGCCCGCTGCAGACCAACAAGGTGCGCCAGGCGGTGGAGCTGTTCGACGTGATCCAATCCGTCGACCGCCCGAAGCTGGCGCAGAAGATCGCCGAGGTGATGGCCGAGACGGGCCGCCACCTGCCCGTCTATGCCCAGGTCAACACGGGCGCGGAGGAACAGAAGGCGGGGTGCCTGCCTGAGGAAACCGCAGAGTTCGTCGCCCAGTGCCGAGCGATCGGTCTCGATCTCAGGGGTCTCATGTGCATCCCGCCGGTCGACGAGGACCCCGCGGAGCATTTCGAGCTCCTCGCCAGGCTCGCCGGCGAGGTCGGCGTCTCAGGGCTCTCCATGGGCATGAGCGGCGACTTCGAGCGCGCTATCGCTCTCGGCGCGACCTGCATCCGCGTCGGCTCCGCGATCTTCGGCGAGCGTGTGCGCAGCTGAGATCGGCCAGCGCAGGAGCAGGATCGCGGGGTTCTGCACCGCCTCGCGCTGCACCGTTTCGCCAAGCGCAGCCAGCGTGGTGGAGATGTGGCGCATGGTCTCGCGGCTTGCATTCTCCACGATCTCCACAGCCGTGCTGCTCGGCACCTCCTGCGCCATGAGATCCGCCGCGATCGCATCCGCCTTTGCCACCGCCATATAGAAGGCCACGGCGTTGCCGGGCTTTGCATGGCAGCGCCAGTCCGGCGTCGCCCCGTCCGCGGTCTGCCCTGTTGTGAGCGTGATAGAGCGGATGGCGTGGCGCTCGGTGAGGAAGAGCCCTGTCTCGGCCGCTGCCGCGGCGGCAGCGGTCACGCCGGCCACGATCTCCCAGCCAATGCCGGCGGCCTCGACCGCTGCGATCTCCTCCGCGGCGCGGGCGAAGATGCCTGGGTCACCGGCCTTGAGGCGCACCACGCGCTGACCGTCGCGCGCAGCCTCTACGATCGCGGCGTCGATCTCTGGCTGCTTCCAGCCGATCTCGCCCGGTGCTTTGCCGACGCAGATCCGTTCCGCGTCCCGCCGCGCGAGCTCCAGCACTGAAGGGTCCACCAGGCGGTCGTAGAAGATCACATCTGCGGCCTGTAACCGCTCCACAGCACGAAGCGTCACCATATCCGCGGCTCCGGGCCCTGCCCCGACAAGGCTCACGAAGCCCTCGCGACGGCCGGGTGCGCCGCCCTCTTGCAGAGCCCGCTCGATCTCGGCGCTCGCGGCCGCGCGCTCGCCGCGGGTGAACAGGCGGCGGGGACCCTCAAAGGCCCACTCCCAGAAGGCCCGCCGCGCGGGTTTCGGCACGTGCTGCTCGACCGCCTTGCGCAGCCGCCCCGCCTCCGCCGCGAAGGCGCCGAGCGTGGGCTCCAGGCTCCGCTCGAGCATGGTCTTGATCTGTCGGGCCAGCACAGGTGCCGTGCCCTCTGTCCCGATCGCCACGACGACCGGGTCGCGATCCACCATCGCCGGCGTGGTGACATCGCAGAGATCCGGCCGGTCCACCACGTTGACGATGGCGCCGCGCGCCTTGGCCACCGCTGCGATCGCCGCATCCCCACCGGCGCACCCGGTCCCGATGAAGACCAGCGCGGCATCGTCGAAGCGTCCGGGTTCCACAACCGCCGCGCAGTGCTCCGCTCCCTTCGCCACCCGCTTCTCGAGTTCCGGCACGAGCGATGGCGCCATGAGCACGAGGCGCGCCTCCGTCTTGCCGACAAGGCGTGCCTTCTGCGCGGCCTGCTCGCCCCCGCCGACGACCACCACCGGCCGGTCCGCCACGTTCAGGAAAAGGGGAAAGCTCTTCATCGCATCCTCGTTGCTTTCGGCTCAACTAGGCATGCGACGGCCCGGCGCCAATAAAAAAAAGCCCCGGCGAAGCTCCGCCGGGGCAGGTGAGAGCGCCGCCGAGCGCTCTCTCGGGAAGACCCGTGTGGCCGGGTCCGCGTCCGTCCGTCAGACGAACTGCGAACCCTTGCCGAATTCCGGATAGGCCTCCATGCCAAGCTCCGAGTTGTCGAGCCCGGCCAGCTCCTCCTCCTCGCTCACCCGGATGCCGATGCTCATCGCGAGGATGAACCACAGCACGATCGAGATGGCGAAGACGAAGATGCCGACCAGCACGATCGAGAAGAGCTGGGCGATGATGTTGGAGCTGTCATTGGTCAGCACCACGGCGATGGTGCCCCAGATGCCGGCGAAGAGGTGGACCGGGATGGCCCCGACCACGTCGTCGATCTTCATCTTATCGAGCATCGGCACGGTGAAGACCACGATCACGCCGCCGACGGCGCCGATCAGCGTTGCCATGCCGAGGGACGGGGTCAGCGGCTCCGCGGTGATCGAGACGAGCCCGGCCAGGGCGCCGTTGAGCACCATTGTGAGATCGACCTTGCCGTAGAGGATCTGCGTGAGGATCAGCGCGGCGACAGCCCCACCGGCCGCGGCCGTGTTGGTGTTGGCGAAGATCCGGCTCACATCCGCTGCGTCGCCGACCGAGCCGAGGGCGAGCTGCGAGCCGCCGTTGAACCCGAACCAGCCGAGCCACAGGATGAAGGTGCCGAGCGTGGCGAGCGGAAGGTTGGAGCCCGGCATTGGGTTCACGCGCCCGTCCGTGCCGTACTTGCCCTTACGCGCCCCGAGGATGATGGCGCCCGCGAGAGCCGCCCAGCCGCCCACCGAGTGCACGACCGTCGAGCCCGCGAAATCCTGGAAGATCGCGCCGAAGCTCGACATCATGAAGCTGGCCTCGTCCTCGTTGGCGAGGAAGCCGCCGCCCCACTTCCAGCTCGCCTGGATCGGGTAGATGATCGCGGTGAGCACGGCGATGAAGATCAGGAACGGCCAGAGCTTGATGCGCTCCGCCACCACGCCGGAGACGATCGAGGCCGTCGTGGCGCAGAACATGAGCTGGAAGAAGAAGTCCGAGCCGGTGGAGGCGTAGTCGAGCGCATCCGCATCCGCGGGTTTGACGCCGACCGCCTCGAGCTGGGCGAAGCCCAGGTTGCCGATCCAGCCCTCGATGATCCACGCATCGCCGGGATACATCAGCAGATAGCCGATCATGAAATAGGCGAGTGCTGCGATCGAGAAGAGCGAGATGTTCTTCGTGCACTGCATAGCGACGTTCTTGGAGCGCACGAGGCCCGCTTCGAGCATCGCGAAACCGGCGGCCATCCACATGACGAGGAAGCCGCCGATCAGGAAGAGCAAGGTGTTGAAGACAAACACCGAATGTTCCGGCACTGCGCCGGATGCGGCGGCTTCGGCTTCCTGAGCCGCCGCCGGCAGCGCGGACAGGGCGAAGGCTGCGCCGGCTGCGGTCAAGATGGTCAGTCTGTTCATGGTCACTCTCATTTCTCCACCCGCCGCGCTCATAGCGCGTCCTCGTCGCGCTCGTCGGTGCGAACGCGGATCGCCGCCTCGACATTCGCAACGAAGATCTTGCCGTCGCCGATCTTGCCGGTGCGCGCAGTGCCCGAGATCGTCTCCACGACGCGGTCCACCTGGTCGTCCGGGATCACCATTTCGATTTTGATCTTCGGGACGAAGTTCACGACGTATTCGGCGCCCCGGTAGATCTCTGTATGGCCGCTCTGGCGGCCGTAGCCCTTCACCTCGGAGACCATGAGGCCCTGCACACCGATTCCGGTGAGGGCTTCGCGGACCTCCTCAAGCTTGAAGGGCTTGATGACGGCGATGATCAGTTTCATCTCTCTCCTCAACCTGTCCGCGATCGTTTCGATCACTGCCGCACAGGGATCCAAGAACCGTGCCAGCTTCGCACGGATGCGCCACGCCGCTGAATTCCGATGGCTCACCGCATTGTGGCGGGGGTGACGTGCCTCAAAGCAGGGCGTTCTGCATAGTTTCTGTGCAATGAACACAGAATATGCAGGCCGCAGGCCGGCCTCGTCTCTGGTGCACCCGGACCGGAAAGACTAAAGTTCGACCGATCTTCGAGGGGTGAAGCGATGGCGGCGAAAAGACCGCGGCGCGGGCGTCAGGAGAGCGGGCAGGCAGAACAGGTGTCCCGGCAGGCGAAGGATCGCCGCGCCGGCCCGGGGCTTGTCGGCCGCACGGTGCGCGCGCTGGTGTTCGGGATCGTGCGGATCCTGTGGGGCGTCGGTTGGCGGATCGGCGCCGTCGCGGCGCTTATCCTGGCCGGCACGACCGCCTATTTCTACTCGACCCTGCCCTCCTCGGACGCGCTCTTCGACGGGCGCGGCGGCGGCTCGGTCACCATGCTCGACCGCAACGGCAATGTCTTCGCCTGGCGGGGCGAGCAGTATGGCGGGGATCTGCGCGCATCGGAGGTCTCGCCGCATCTCATCCACGCGATCGTTGCCACCGAGGACCGGCGGTTCTGGCGGCATCTCGGGCTCGACCCCATCGGGCTCGCCCGCGCCATGGTCGCCAATTTCCGCGCGGGTCGCATCGTGCAGGGCGGTTCGACCCTGACCCAGCAGACCGCGAAGAACGTCTTCCTCTCCTCCGAGCGCTCCATAGAGCGCAAGCTCAAGGAAGTGCCGATGGCGCTGGCCCTTGAGCTGAAATACACCAAGGAGGAGATCCTCTCGATCTATCTCAACCGGGTCTATCTCGGGGCCGGCAGCTACGGTTTCGAGGCGGCGAGCCAGCGCTATTTCGGCAAGTCCGCGCGGCTCCTCTCACCCTCCGAGGCGGCGATGCTCGCGGGTCTGTTGCGCGCACCATCACGGTACTCGCCCACGGCGGACCTGGCGCTCGCCCAGGGGCGCGCTGGCGTGATCATCCGGCTTATGGAGCGCGAGGGCTACCTCACCGAGAGCCAGGTCGTCGACGCGCTTACCAACCCTGCGCAGCTCAGCCAGGCCGCGGCTGCCCGCGCCGGCGGGTATTTCGCGGACTGGGTGATGGAGACCGCGCCCGCCTTTCTCGCGACCGAGACCACGGAAGACGTGACAATCGCGACCACCTTCGACCCGCGCCTGCAGCGCGCGGCGGAGGAGGCGGTGGCGAGCGTCTTCGCCGAGAAGGTGCGCAAGGGCAGTGTCGCCCAGGCCGCGGTGGTGGTGATGAGCTATGACGGCGCCGTGCGCGCCATGGTGGGCGGGCGCGACCGCGGGGTGGGGCAGTTCAACCGCGCCTCCCAGGCCCTGCGCCAGACCGGCAGTGCCTTCAAGGCCGTGGTCTATGCCGCGGGGCTCGAAGCGGGGATGCATCCGGGCGATGTGTTCGACGACTCGCCGGTATCCGTGGAAGGATGGTCGCCCGCGAACTACACCCGGCGCTTCCGCGGCACGGTCACCATGGAGGAGGCCTTCGCGCGCTCCATCAATAGTGTCGCGGTGCGCGTGAGCGAGAGCGCGGGACGCGAGCGGGTCCGGACACTGGCGCGCGAGATGGGCTTCGAGAGCGCCATCGCACCGGGCCCGGCCATCGCGCTCGGCACCTCCGAGGCGACACCGGTGGAGATGGCGGGCGTGTTCGCCAGTATCGCCAATGGCGGCCATCGCGCTCCGGCCTATGGCATCCGGTCCCTGGTCGTGCGCGGGGACGACCTGCCGCTGATCGTGGATGACGGGGGAGGCGGCCGGCGGGTCCTCACCAAGCGCACCGCAGCGCGCCTCAGGGGCATGCTCGAGGCCGTGGTGAGCTATGGCACGGGCAAGCGCGCCGCGCTGCCGGACTGGCCCGTGGCGGGCAAGACCGGCACCACGCAGGCGGCGCGGGATGCCTGGTTCGTGGGCTTCACGCCGGACTTCGTGGCGGCTGTCTGGATGGGCAACGACGACAACACCCCGCTGGTCGGTGTCTCCGGCAGCGGACTGCCCTCCGATATCTGGCGCGAGACCATGATCCGCGTGCATGCGGATCTGGAGCCGCGGCCCTTCCCGGAGATCGTGCCGGAGCCCGATCTCGCGCAGCCGCCGCTCGTGGCGATCGCGCCCTCCCGTCCGCGCGAGGAGGCGGATGTGGCCGATGCCGGGATCGTGGAGCAGGTGTTCCGCGATGTGCTGGGTGGGCTGCTCGGCGGCGGCGGCGGTTCCGAGCCGCGGGCCTCGTCGCAGGAGCCGCGCCCCACTTTCCGGCCCTTCGGCGCGGGCGATCGCTAGGCGGCGTTGCCTTCGAAGCTGTAGCTGTGGAGTGCGCGGCCCTCGGAGCGCAGCCAGGCGCGGTGCTCCGCATAGTCCGGCATGAGCTCCGCCAGCAGCGCCCAGAACCGCTCCGAGTGGTTCATCTCCACGAGATGCGCGGCCTCATGCGCTGCCACATAGGCCTGCACCGCAGGCGGCGCCATGGCCAGCCGCCAGGAGAGGCTGATCCGGCCGGCGCTCGTGCAGGAACCCCAGCGCGAGCGGGTGTCACGGAAGGCGAGCCCGGTGACGCGCCGGCCGAGCGCCTCCGCATACTCCGCCACCTCCGGCGCGAGCCGGTTGCGGCAGCGTGTCTTGAGCCATGCCGCGATTCGCGGCCCGGCCGGCGCACCGGGGCTGAGCCTCAGGCAGGCATCGCCCAGCCGGGGCGCCCGCGGCGCTGCAGGGTCGAACACCACGCGCACATCGCAGCCGTCGACCGGCAGGACCGCGCCGGGCTCCACCACCACCCGCTGGGGCTGCTTGGCGAGCGCACGGGCGAGCCAGCCGGCATGCTCCTCGAGAAAGATACGCGCGGCCTCGGTCGGCACGCCCGGCGGCAGCGTCAGCACCGCGGCATGCCCTGCATTCTTCAGCCTGAGCGTGAAACGCCGTGCCCGCCGGTCCACATTCAGCGCCACGCGAACCGGCGGATCGCTGAGATCGATATAGGCGGGTTCCGCCGCAGCCTTGCGCCGGCGCGGCGGGAAGAGCCTGCTCAACCCCGGACCATGCGCCGATGGGCGCGGATGAAGTCGCGGATGCGCGGCTGGATATGCATCCGGAAGCGCGAACCGTTGAAGACGCCGTAGTGGCCGACCTTCGGCTGCGTCCAATGCGACTTCTTCTCGTCGTCGAGATGGGTGAGCAGCCCGAGCGCGGCCTCCGTCTGTCCGCGCCCGGTGATGTCGTCCTTCTCGCCCTCGATGGTCATCACGGCAACGTCGCGGATGCTCTCGAGGTCCACGCGGCGGTTGCAAAGCACCATGGTGCCGTTGGGCAGGTCATGGCGCTGGAACACCTTCTCTACGGTCTCGAGATAGAACTCGGCGGTCAGATCCATCACCGCCAGATACTCGTCGTAGAAGGCGCTGTGGGCGGCCGCGCTGTCGCCATCCCCGCGCACGAGGTTGCGGAACTGGTCGATATGCGCATCGACATGGCGGTCGAGATTCATCTGCATGAAGCCCGAGAGCTGCAGGAAACCGGGATAGACGCGCCGCAGGAAGCCCTGGTTCGGGAAGGGCACCATCACGATCATGTTCTTCTCGAACCAGCTGATCGGCTTCTCCTCGGCCAGCCGGTTCGGCTCGGTTGGGCTCACCCGGGTGTCGATCGGGCTGCCCATCAGAATGAGCGAGGAGGGCCGCGCCGCATCCCCGTCCGCCGACATGAAGGCCGCGGAGACAAGGCAGGGCACGCCCGGCTGGCAGACGCCCATCACCGCGACCCGCTCACCGTCCTTGGCGAGAAATCGCGTGAACTCGGTGATGTAGTCCACATAGCTGGAGAGATCGAAGCGGCCCTCGGAGATCGCCACATCGCGCGCATCGGTCCAGTCGGTGATGTAGACATCGTGCTCCGGCAGCATCGCCTCCACGGTGCCGCGCAGCAGCGTCGCGAAATGACCGGACATCGGCGCGACCATCAACACCTTGGGATCGTTGCGGATCTCCGCCAGCGTGGTCTCGCGCTTGAAGTGCAGGAGATTGCAGAAGGGCTTCTCCAGCACGACTTCCTCGGAGACCGGCACGCTCTCACCGGAGATCTCGACCTCGTCGATCCCGAATTCCGGTTTGCCGTAGCGCCGCGTGGCGTTGACGAACATCTCGCAGGCCGCCGCCGTGGTGCGTGCCGGCAAGGTGTTGCTGAACGGATAGAACGGACTGCGCAGAACCTGCGAGGAGAACCGCGCCATGGTGCGCATCGGGCCCATGGCCGCGTGGGTCAGTTCGTAAGCCGTGTAGAGCACGCACCTGCCTCCTCGATCGCCTGTTGGGGCGCACAGTAATGCGGCCAACCTGCCTTCACAATGTGCATCTCGCAGTTGCACAATTCTGGGACGGGTGCGATGCGACCGGGTCGCAACGGCTATCGGACCGGTCCGGATTGCGCACATACTGCATCGCGCGGGCAACGAAGGGGATGCGGCATGAGCGAGACACTGGTTGGCGGCTGCCTCTGCGGCGCCGTGCGGTATGAAGCGCGGCCGCCGAAGAGCCTGCACTATTTCTGTCATTGCACCGATTGCCGGCGCCATGGCGGGGGTGCGGTGCATGCGGGCATCGCGGTGGCGGCGGACAGCCTGGTCGTGACCGGCAGCCCGACGGTCTGGACGAAAGCCGCCGATAGCGGCCGCACCATCGCGCGGCATTTCTGCAGCATCTGCGGCAGCCACCTCTTCACCTCCCCCTGGCCGGCGGTGACCCGGTACTCCATCAAGGCCGGGAGCCTCGACGATCCCGGCGCGTTCCGTCCGCGCCACGAGATCTGGTGCAAGAGCCGGGTGGACTGGTGGACCCATGAGCTGGAGGGCTTCGAGGAGGGGTTCACCCGGCCCCACGGCATCGGCGCCGACACACCCACCGGCTGATGGCGCCCGGCACGCGCGTTAGGCTTTGACAGGCGGGCGGAGTTGTGGCAGGCGCACCTCTTCCCGGAAACACTCCATGCGGAGGCGACCGATGCCCAAGCCCGAATGGGGCGTTAAGCGGACCTGTCTGAGCTGCGCCGCGCGGTTCTACGACTTGATGCGCGACCCGATCATCTGCCCCAACTGCGGGGCCGAGTTCGACATGGCCGCGATGCTGAAGCCGAAACGCGCCAAGGCTGCCGCCAAGGCCGCCGCCACGGCCGCCAAGGTCGCGGAGGATCTGGAGCTCGTCGAGAAGGACGAAGACGACGAGGACGTCGACGACAGCGACGACGAGGAAGAGCCGGCGATCGTCGAGGAGGCGCTCGACATCACGAGCACCGATGACGACGACGACACGGAAGACGAGGCCGAGGACAGCAGCGTCACGGTCGTGGACGCGGATGACGACGCCGCGGAAGAGGACGACGACGAGCTCGGCGATTTCGACAGCGACGTGCTGCTCGAGGACGAGGGCGAGGACGACGACATCGAGGGCCTTGGCGATCGCAAGACCGGCGGGGACGACGAGAGCTGAGCGGTTTGGCCGGGCGCGGCAGGGAGATTTTTCCCTTGCCACGCCCCGCCATTGCCCATAGACCGCGCAGCAATGGGGCCATAGCTCAGTTGGGAGAGCGCTTGAATGGCATTCAAGAGGTCAGGGGTTCGACTCCCCTTGGCTCCACCATCCCCTGATTTGTTCTGAACCCCGTCGGTGCGGCGCGTACGTCGTGACCCCGGCATTGAAGATTGCGCAACGAGCGGCTGCGTCGACCGGTGCGGAACCGTGCTCTGCGCCTACGAGAGTGCCCAGAAACTGTCAGCGTTTCGTGTGAGCGGCCCGGGGTTCGCTCTGGCATCCTGTTGCCGGAGCGGAGCCGGGAACGGAGGCACGGGGCGCTATGGTCAATCTCATCCGCGCGCGGTTGCTGGGGGCGATCGCGGTAGGTCTGACCGCGGGGGTCGCCACGGCGTTGATCGTCGGGTTGTCACCGGGCCGGCAGAATGCGTTCGCGGCGTGCCCGGCCGTCGTCGCGGAGTTCGAGGCGGCTGCCGAGCGAGTCGTGGAGATCGACACGCCCGGTGGCCGCATCGCCGCCACGCTCGCAGTGCCGGCCCGGGTCGCCCCTCGGGCGCTCGCGCTGATGTTTCACGGCTATACGGGATCGCGGAACGAAATCCCCGTGGCGGGCGGTGAGGGCATGTTCGCGCGGGCGGCGCGGGCCTTTGCCGAGCGGGGGATCGCGGTGCTGCGCATCGACTTCATCGGGTCGGGCAAGAGCGACGGCGCCTGGGCGGATACCCGGTTCTCGGGCCAGGCGCGCGATGCCATCCTCGCCGCGCAGTGGCTGAAGGCGGAGCATGCCGGGCAGGATCTGCCGCTCGGCGTGCTCGGCTACAGCCAGGGCGGGCTCGTGGCGCTGCGCGCCGCCGCGCGCGCCGCGCCGTTCGACCGGCTCGCCCTCTGGAACCCGGTGATGGACCCGATGACGACCTATGGCGTCATCTTCGGGGCCGACGCGATCCGCGCTGCGGCCGCGCTCGCCGGCGGCGACAAGGCGGACGCGGTGTTTGCGGAGACCGGGCTGAAGCCCGGCTTCTTCGCCGAGCTGGTGGAGGCGGACCCGATCGCAGATGCCGCCGAGAGCGCTGCGCCGATCCTCGTGGTGACCGGGAGGCGCGACTCGCTGGTGCCGGACGGCGCGGCGCTGGCGGGGCGGATCGCGGAGGCGCGCGCGGCGGACACTCTCATCGTCGATCTCGATGCGCATCACGATCTGGGTGCGCGCAAGGAGCCGGCGCTGCTCGACCGGGTGATCGCCTGCTCGGCGGGCTTCCTGCTCGGCACTGCGGAGCGCTGAGCGCTGAGCGCGGCCCGTAGCACCGCCGTACGCGGAATGGTGAGTGGCGATCCGTGACCGAAGGCGGGACTGTGAGGGTGTTTCGCTCCAGATTAACGTGACCGGAACCAGGTAGAGGAACCCAGTCCCATGTCCCACCGTACAGCCCGCCTTGCCGCTGCAGCAGCACTCGGCCTTGCCATTGCGGTCGGTGCCGGTCTCGCCCCCACCCTCTGGGCGACCACCGGTTCAGAAGCGCGCGCCGCGGATGTGAATGCCGATGCGCAGATCAAGTACCGCAAGAGCGTGTTCCGCGCCGTCGGCGGGGCTGCGAACAACATCGCCGCCATCATGAAGGGCGACGTCACTGCCCCCGAGGGCCAGAAGGCGAAGTATATCGCCGTGCTCGCCGCGGCCGCCGATCCCGCGCTGATCGAGACCGCCTTCAAGCCCGACACGTCTGGGCAGGGCACCGAGAAGACCACCGTTTCGGGCAAGATCTGGAGCGATTTCGACGGCTTCATGGCCAAGGCGCGCGATCTGGAGAAAGCCGTGGCCGCGCTTTCCGCCAAGGGCGAGGATGCGGGCTTCGACGACATGAAGGCCGTGTTCGGCACCTGCAAGGCCTGCCACGACGCGTATCGCGAGCGCTGAGCTCTCGGGCTCCGGCGCGGCTCCGCCCCCACAGCGGGGCCGCGCTTCAGAGGATCCAGAAGCGGAACGCGATGCCGACCGCGAAGGCCGCGAGCACGAGTGGCACGAGCGCGCGCGCCGTCTCCACCATCGTCGGCCGCGCTGCAGGCGCCTCCACACGCTTGGCGCCGGTGAGCATCGGGCTCACCAGATCGTCCCCCTTCGCCGCATAGACCGTGATCGCGATGATGTGGAGCACGATCATCGCGATCAGCACCCCGCTCAGCGAGTGATGCAGGCCCGTGATGGCGTCCGAGGTAGCCTTGCCAGCCCAGCCGGCCCAGGGGCCGTCGAAGAAGATGTCGTCGTTCGAGAACAGCCCGGTGATGGCCTGCGCGGCCACGAGGCCGAGGAGCGCCAGCACCGCGAGGCCGCCCAGCGGGCTGTGCCCGAGCGTGGGGCTGCGGCCCTCCTTCAGATAGGCCCGGATCTCGGCCGGCGCGCGCACGAAGTCGCGAAACCGTGCGGTCTGTGAGCCCACGAAGCCCCAGATGACGCGGAAAACCACAAGCGTGAGCGCGACATAGCCGCAGCGCTTGTGCAGCTCCATATCGCCCGCATTCATCGCCGCAAAGGCGCCGAAGACCGAGGCGACCAGGCCCCATTTGAACAGCCTGAGCGGGAGATCCCAGACTTCCACCGTCTCGCGCGCCATGCCTGCCTCCGAGCTGATCCGCACGCCAAGAGAAAGCCCGCCGGACGGTTGCGGCAAGGGGTTTGGCGAGCCTGCGTTGCCCGCGCCGCGCCGCGCCGCTACACCCGTTTGTGAGGATGAGGGAGGACAACATGGCGGATATGGCAGTCATCGAGGCGCGCGAGCCCGGCGCGCCGGAGGTTCTGGCGCTGGCGAGCCGGCCGATGCCGGAGCCGCGGCCCGGCGAGGTGCTGGTGAAGGTGACTGCCGCGGGGGTGAACGGGCCGGATCTGAAGCAGCGCAAGGGCGCCTATCCGCCGCCGCCGGGCGCGTCGGATCTGATGGGACTCGAGGTCTCCGGCGAGGTGATCGCGCTCGGCGAGGGGGCGGCGCGCTGGGCGGTGGGCGACCGGATCTGCGCGCTCACCAATGGCGGGGGCTATGCGCAATACGTGGCCATCGACGCGCGCCACTGCCTGCCGATCCCCGAGGGCGTGAGCGAGATCGATGCGGCCGGGCTGCCGGAGACCTTCTTCACGGTGTGGTCCAACATCTTCCACGGTCACGTTATTCCGGAGGGCGGGCTGTTCCTGGTGCATGGCGGCTCCGGCGGGATCGGCTCCACCGCGGTGCAGCTCGGCGCGGCAAAGGGTCTGCGGGTGTTCACCACAGCGGGCACGGCTGACGGCCGGGCCTTTGCCGAGAGCCTCGGGGCAGAGCGCGCGATCGACTACAAGAACGAGGATTTCGTGGAGATCGTCCGTGCGGCGGGCGGCGCCTCGATCATCCTCGATTTCATGGGCGGGGATTATGTGGCGCGCAACATCAAGGCTGCGGGCATGGATTGCCGGATCGTGCAGCTCGCCTTTGACCGTGGTGCAAAGATGGAGGTCAATCTCGGCCCCATCATGATGAAGCGGATCATACTGACGGGCTCGACGCTGCGACCCCGCCCGCCGGAGTTCAAGGCTGCGGTGGCGGCCGGGCTGGAGGCAGAGGCCTGGCCGCTCTTCGCCACGGAGGCGCTGCGCAGCGTGACGCATGCGGTTCTGCCGATGCGCGAGGTGCGCATGGCGCATGAGATGATGGAGGCCGGCGGCCATCGCGGGAAGATCATCCTGCAGATGTGATGGCGGTCACGATCGCCTTCACCGCCGCCTGCCGGAAGACCAATCCATAATATACGCTGCGGCGCGTTGAAATTTCCTTGCTTTTGCAACTGCGATATTCGAGACCAGTGGTGGTTGTTGGTATACCACGAACCACGGCGAGGGCTGCGATGCGCCCTGCCGCAGGGCAGTCGAGAGGAGAGCAGCGATGAAGATCTGCGTTTTCGGAGCCGGCGCGATCGGCGGCTATCTGGCGGCGGGGCTCGCCGGGGTGGAGGGCACCGAGGTGTCCGTGATCGCCCGCGGCAAGCATCTCGAGGCGATCAAGGCCAACGGGCTGACCCTGGTGAAGGACGGCGAGGAGACCACCGTCTCCGTGCAGGCCGCCCTCGACCCGGCCGAGATCGGCCCGGTGGACGTGGTCTTCAACGCCCTGAAAGCACACCAGTCCTGGGAATCCGCGGAACATCTGCGCCCCCTGCTCGGCCCGGACACTGCGCTGGTCTGCTGCCAGAACGGCGTGCCCTGGTGGTATTTCCACAAGGTGGGCGGCGAGCATGAGGGCAAACGGCTCGATGCGGTGGACCGCGATGACAGGCAGTGGACGATCATCGGCCCCGAGCGCGCCATCGGCTGCTCGGTCTACCCCGCGGCGGAGATCGAGGCGCCGGGCCGCATCCGCCATGTCTATGGCGACAAGTTCGCGCTCGGCGAGCCGGATGGATCGAGCTCCGAGCGCGTGCTCGCGATCTCGGCGCTCCTGGAGAAAGGCGGCTTCCGTGCGCCGGTGCTGGACGATATCCGCTCCGAGCTCTGGCTGAAGCTGTGGGGCAATCTCTGCTTCAACCCGATCTCGGCGATCACGCGGGGCACGCTGGATGTGGTGGCCGCGCATCCGACCTCGCGCGCCACGGCGAAGGCGATGATGCTCGAGGCGCAGGCGATCGCGGAGAGCCTTGGCGCGAGCTTCCGTGTGGATGTCGAGCGGCGCATCAACGGCGCGGCGAAGGTCGGCAAGCATCGCACCTCGATGCTGCAGGATCTCGAGGCCGGCAAGGCGATGGAGATCGACGCGCTCGTGACGGCGGTGCAGGAGATGGGCCGGATCACCGGGCACCCGACGCCGACGATCGATGTGGTGCTCGGCCTCGTGCAGCAGCTGGCGATGAACAACGGGCTCTACCCGACCTATCCGGAGCCGGCGGCCGAGACCGAAGCGGCTTGAGGAACGGGCGGCGCAGGGCTCTCCGCGAGCCTCCGAAACCGCGTAAATTAACTCAGTAAGAAAACACGTTTGACAGGGGTTCCGGGCTTGACCCGGGACTTCCGGGACGCGTTCAGGAGGCCCCGGGTCAAGCCCGGGGCACACACATGCGCTGCGCTCAATCCTCGACCGGGCGCGCGCCCTTTTCGAGCAGGCCGTCGATCTTCCGGCCGATCGCGGGGTGGCTGTCGAAGCGGCCCTCACCGAGCATCGCCGAGACAGCGTCGTGCAGGGTGCGGTGCGTCATGCGCGCGATGGCGGAGCCGAGGGAGATGCGCGCCACGCCGAGCGCGCCGAGCTCCGCACGTGAGAGGGCGGCGAGGGGGCCGACGGCGAGCGCGTTGACGGGCACGGAGCCAGCGGCCTCGATCACGCGGGAGAGCGCTGCCTGGTCGCCGGGAAGGGGCACGTAGACGCAATCCGCCCCCGCCTCGGCGAAGGCGCGGATGCGGGTGAGCGCTTCGTCGAGATCGTAGGAGCCTGCCAGCACACCGTCGGCCCGGGCGACGAAGACGAAGTCGCGCGGCAGGTCGCGGGCGGCGGCGATGCCGGCGCGGACCCGCTCGATGGCGGCCTCGCGGCTGTAGGAGCCGCCGGCGTCGGGGTCGGTATCCTCGATCGAGCAGCCGGCGAGGCCCGCTTCGGCAGCGCCGCGTACGGTGAGCGCGACGTCTTCCGGGGAGGGACCATAGCCGCTTTCGAGATCGCCGGAGACGGGAAGCGGCGTGGCGGCGACAAGATCGGCCGCATGTGCCAGTGCCTCGTCGCGGCTCACCTGACCGTCCGCGCGGCCGAGGGTGAAGGCGTGGCCTGCGGAGGTGGTACCGATCGCCTCGGCCCCGAGGCCGGCCATCACCCGCGCAGAGCCGGCATCCCAGGCATTGGCGAGAATGAAGGGCGTTCCGGGGCGGTGCAGGGCGCGGAAGGCCGGGCCGGGATCATGGGCCATGGTTACGTCTCCTCCTTTGGGGGGGTCCGCCGAGAGTCGGTTGCCTCGGCTAGGGCCACCCTAGTGGTCTGACCGATACTGAGGAGTCCGATTTGGGATTCCCGGTGGCTGCCATTCGTGCGAGCCTGCGCCATGCGCA
>JBCBWF010000471.1:0-3845 GCA_039817245.1 Pseudomonadota bacterium
CGTGAATCCGGCAGGTTGGGCCATGCGGCGCGCGCCGGGCTGTGCCAGCGCGAGAATGGCAGCGGTAACAATCGGTTGATCGTGGAGCGGGTCGGGGGCCGTCGGCATTGCCTCCGGGCGAAGGGCAGGTGCGGATCGGGCCCAGCCGAGTCCCTGCAGAGGAGAGCGCCGATGCGCCGCCTGTTCCGCACCGCCCTTGTCGCGGCCGTTCTCGGCCTTGTCCTGCCACCCGCGCCGGGCCGGGCCGGGGAGGCGGGCTGCGGGGGGCCGGAGACGCCCTGCGAGGTGCCGCTCGGAAGCTATTTCGTGGCGCTGCCGGACGCAGAGGGCGGCGCGGAACGCCGCCCGGCGGTGGTTTTCTTCCATGGTGGCGGGGGCTACGGCAGCCGGATCTTCGAGAGCCGCGCCGCGATGGCGGCACTGTTCACCGCGCGCGGCTATGTGGTGATCGCGCCTAACGGCAAGAAACGGCCCGGCAGCCGCTGGGGGCCGGGCTGGGCCTTCATTCCGCAATACCCGCCCCATCGCGACGATCTGGCCTTCACGCGCGCGGTGCTGGCGGATGCGGAAGCGCGGTTCGAGATCGACCGGGCGCGCGTGCTGATCACGGGGTATTCGATCGGAGGATCGATCGCCTCCTATCTGGCCTGCTGGGATCCCTCGCTGGCGCGGGCCTTCGCACCGGTGGCGGGCGGGTTCTGGTGGCCGCATCCGGAGGATTGCGCGGGGCCGGTGCGGCTCCTGCATACCCATGGCTGGCGCGACCAGACGGTGCCGCTGGAGGGCCGCCCGCTCGGAGATGCCGGGGTGCGTCAGGGGGATATCCATCAGACGCTGGCGCGGTGGCGCGACGAGAACGGCTGCGGGAGGCTGCGCCCGGATGCCTTCGTGACGGAGGGGCCGTTCTGGCGGCGGATCTGGGCGGATTGCGCGCCCGGCACAGCGCTCGAATTCGCGCTGCATGCGGGCGGGCACGAGATGCCGGAAGGCTGGCCGGCGCTGGCGATGGACTGGTTCGAGGGGCTCGACGCGGCCGGGGCCGGGCGCTGAGGGGCACTCAACCGGGCGCGACCTGGCGGTATCGGGCCGCTCCGCGGCCCGATGCATCCCGCGCTCTCCTCACCCCTGCGGGGTTCCTCGAGCCGTGGGACAAGCCGTGCCCTCGCCGCCCTGGCCGGAGGCGCGGCGGGAGCGATGGGCTCGCGTCGGTTGCTGAGAGAACCGGCGGCGCCGGTTCATCGCGACGGTGTTGGCAAGGACCGGTGCGCATCAAGGACGAGCCGGCTGGCGCCGGTCGCTGGCGCGATCCTTGACCCGCACCGGTCCTTGCGGGCGGCGCGTTTGCGGAGGCGTGGGGTATGCACCGGGTATGCAGCAACCCGCCGCAGCGTTGCACGGATCCTTGGGCGCGGCGGGCATTCGGGGAAGCGTGATGCCAGTCGGCCCCGGGGGGCGGATCCGGGGGCGCGATGGGGGGCGTGCGCATCGGGCGGCGGGCCGGTAGAGTGGCGCGCCTGCCCGACGCGGTCGCGCCGGCGGGAGGCGGCGGCCGGGTCCGGATCCGGCGGCGCCCTGCCCCGGCCGCGTCGTCGATCCTGCTCAACCAGGGGGATACCGCCCATGAAACGCCTGCTTGTCACCGGGGCCGCCGGGGGCCTCGGACGGATGCTCCGCCCGCGCCTGACCGGGCTCGCCGAGATCCTGCGCCTCTCCGATATCGACGACATCGTGCCCGCCGGCGAGGGCGAGGAGGTCGTGCATTGCGACCTCTCCGACCGCGCTGCCACGCGCAAGCTGGTGGAGGGATGCGAGGGGATCGTGCATCTCGGGGGACAGTCGGTCGAGGCTGATTTCGACACCATCCTGCAAGCGAACCTGATCGGCACCTATGCGCTCTACGAGGCCGCACGCCAGGCAGGCACGCGGCGGATCCTGTTCGCAAGCTCGAACCACGCCATCGGCTTTCACACCCGCGAGACCCGGCTCGACGCGGAGGCGCCGCTGCGCCCGGACAGCCTGTACGGCGTGTCCAAATGCTATGGCGAGGCGCTGGCGCGGCTCTACTACGACAAGTTCGGGATCGAGACCGCGATCGTGCGCATCGGCTCCTGCTTTCCCGAGCCGAAGGATCACCGGATGCTGGCGACCTGGCTCAGCCCGGACGACTTCGTTTCGCTGATCGAGCGGATCTTCACCGTGACGCGGCTCGGCTGTCCGGTGATCTACGGCGCCTCGGCCAATGACGAGGGCTGGTGGGACAACCGGCATGTGGCCTATCTGGGCTGGCACCCGCAGGACAACGCGGAGACCTTCCGCGCAGCGCTCGATGCGGCGACGGAGCCGCCGGCGGCGGACGATCCGGTGGCGCGCTATCAGGGGGGCGGCTTCGCGGCGGCGGGGCATTTCGAGGACAAGGCCGAATAGGCGCGCGCCTCGGCGGCCGAGATCACGTAAGGGTCAACGGCTGTGTTTTGCCGTGGGGGGGAGCGCGCGCGAGATAGCGGGCGAACCGCGCATGCGCATGGAGGACCCGCCGATGACCCTGCCGACCCTGCCGAGAGCCCGATGGTCCGGGCTCGCGCTTCTGGCCCTGACCGCCTGGCTCGCCGTCGCCCCCGCCGAGGCCGCCCCGAAAGCCGAGCTCTGGGAGCGCTGGACGGCGCATGACCCGGCCTCGAGCACGGTGGTGGATCACAGCGCCTGGGATGCGCTGCTCGCGGGGCGCGTGGTGCAGGGCACGGGCGGCGTGGCGCTCGTGCGCTACGGCCGGTTCGGCGCGGCGGAGCGGCAGGCGCTGGACGGGTATCTCGCCGCGCTGCAGGCGGTGGCGGTCTCGCGCCTCAACCGCGACGAGCAGTTCGCCTACTGGGTCAATCTCTACAACGCGCTGACGGTGAAGGTGATCCTCGACAACTATCCGGTGGAGACCATCCGCGACATCGATATCTCGCCGGGGCTGTTCTCCAACGGGCCCTGGGGGGCGGAGCTGGTCGAGGTGGAGGGCGAGGCGCTGAGCCTCGACGATATCGAGCATCGGATCCTGCGACCGATCTGGCAGGACCCGCGGATCCATTACGCGGTGAACTGCGCCTCCATCGGCTGCCCGGATCTGCGCGCGACAGCCTGGACGGCCGAGGGGCTGGACGCAGCGCTGGACGAGGCCGCGCGGCGCTACGTCAATCATCCGCGCGGGGCGGATGTGCGGGGCGGGCGGCTCTATGTCTCTAGCATCTACGACTGGTTCGAGGAGGATTTCGGCGACTCCGAAGCCGGCGTGATCGCGCATCTGCGCCAGTACGCGGCATCGGGCCTGAAGAACCGGCTGGTGGGGATCCGCGACATCGAGGACGACGAGTACGACTGGACGCTGAACGACGCCGCGCCGCGGCCGCGGGCGGAGCCGCGGGTGCGCCGCGGCAGCCAGACGCTCAACAACGGCCGCACCGGCGGGCCGGGCGAGGGCGGGAGCTGAGCCCGGCATGACCGCCTCGGCGGCGGGCCGCGCGGTCCTCGCAGCCGGGGAGCGGCGCCTCATAGGGATCGGGCTGGCGCTCCTGGCCGTGGCCGCGGCGCTCTGGGGGCTGGCGCGGCTCGGCCCCGAGGCCGCGCCGCTCGGCCTCACGCCTGCGATCTGGACCATGGCGATCCTGATGGCGGGCGGCGCGGTCTGGCTCGCGCTGCCGGGCGCGCTGAGGTCTGTGGAGGCCGAGGGGCGCAGCGGCCTGCTGCTGGCGGTGCTGGGCCTTGGGCTCGCGATGCGGCTGGTGCTGCTGGGCTCGGCCCCGATCCTGGAGATCGACTTCTACCGCTATCTGTGGGACGGCGCGGCGGTGGCGGCGGGGCTC
>JBCBWF010000641.1:0-1899 GCA_039817245.1 Pseudomonadota bacterium
CATCCAGGTGTATTCGCGCAGCGAGACGGTCATGCGATGCGTCCTCTCTCAGACTTGGTCTTCGCGGGCGGCCCGGCGCGGGCGGCCCAAGGCAGGCGGACATGGCAGGCGGACATGGCAGGCGGACATGGCAGGCGGACATCGCCGCCGGCGGTGATACGCGCCGGGGCGGCAAAACCGACGCGGCGATCGCACCGTTTCGGTCACAGCGAGCAATCGGCCGTATCTTATTGCGCAGGAACCCTTGAAGCCGGGCCCTGCCTGCCCCATACCCTGTGCAACTGGCGCGCGGATCCCGTGGCGCCGGCTCGATCCATTTCGCGTGGATCAACGGATTGGGGCCGGTCGCGTTCCGCGCCGGCCATTCATAGCCGCCAGAGCAGCCCCCGTGCGCGGCACGGGCAATCTCTAACCGGGCGTCTCACCCGAGTGTATCGGATCCGAGGGCGCCGGCGGTAACACTGGGCCTATGGCCCAAACACCGGGCCTCGCGGCCCTGAAAGGACGAATTTGACGACGGAGACTTTCGCAGGCTTCGGGCTTGCAGACACGCTTATGCGCGGGCTGGAAAAGTCCGGCTTCTCGCGGCCGACGCCGATCCAGGCGCAGGCGATTGCCCCGCAGATGGCGGGGCGCGACGTGCTCGGCATCGCCGAGACCGGCACCGGCAAGACGGCGGCCTTCGGGCTGCCCATGCTGCACCAGATCCTGGCGCTGAAGGGCCGGCCGGCCGCGCGCACCGCGCGTGCGCTCATCCTCGCGCCCACGCGCGAGCTCGCCGTGCAGATCGACGAGACGCTGCGCCGCCTCGCCGGCGGCGCGCGCGTCAGCACCCTGCTCGTGCTCGGCGGCATGTCCCGCGGCGCGCAGATCCGCGCGCTCTCGCGCGGGGTCGATGTGCTCATCGCCACGCCCGGCCGGCTCACGGATCTCATGCAGGACGGCCATGTGCGCTTCGACGAGACCCGGTTTCTCGTGCTCGACGAGGCGGACCGGATGCTCGATATGGGCTTCGTGAAGGCGGTTCAGGCCATCGCGCGCCAGCTCCATCCGCGCCGCCAGACCGTGCTCTTCTCCGCCACCATGCCGCGCGAGGTGGAGCATCTGGCCGCCGGCCTGCTCAACGATCCCCTGCGCGTCGAGGTCTCGCCCCCGGGCAAGACGGTGATGCGCATCGTCCAGAGCGTGGAGGCCTGTGCGCAGGCCGAGAAGCGCGCGCGCCTCGCCGAGATCGTGCGCGGTGAGGATGCCGGGCGCGTCATCGTCTTCGCGCGCACCAAGCGCGGCGCGGACCGTGTGGCGGCCAATCTCGAGAAGGACGGGATCGATGCGGCCGCGATCCACGGCAACAAGGCACAGAATGCGCGCCAGAACGCGCTGAAGGCCTTCGCCTCGGGCCGCATCCGCGTGCTGGTGGCCACGGATATCGCCTCGCGCGGCATCGATGTGCGCGATATCAGCCATGTCGTGCAGTACGATCTGCCGGACGAGCCGGAGAGCTACGTCCATCGCATCGGCCGCACCGGGCGCAACGGGGCGGATGGCTGCGCGATCGCCCTCTGCGCGCCGGATGAGCGCGACAAGCTCCGCGCGATCGAGAAGCTCACCCGCCAGCGCCTCCTTGCGCCGGAGGAGGGCCGGGCCGCTGCGCCCGCCGGCGGTCCCGGCGGTGCCAAGCCCGCCAACCATCCGCGCGGCGCCAAGCCCGCGAAGCCCGGCGGCGGATCGCGCCGGAACGGGCCGAAGCCGGCGCCGGCCGGGTCTGCGCGTGGCGAGGCGCCCCGCGCCGAGCCTGCGCGCGCCGAGGCGTCGCGGGCGGAAAAGCCCCGCGCCGCGGCCGCGCCGCGTCCCGCCGAAGGCGCCGAGGCAGCGCCCCGCCGCCGTCCGCGCCGCCGTCGC
>JBCBWF010000117.1:0-12603 GCA_039817245.1 Pseudomonadota bacterium
GCGAAAGCCCTTGGGCGCCGCCTCGCAGACCAGCACGCGCGCGCCCCGCTCCGCCGCCGAGATCGCGGCGCAGAGCGCGGCATTCCCCCCGCCGGCCACCACGATGTCGAAGGCCCGGTTCTGCAAGGGTCCGCTTATGCCGGCGCTCATGCTGCCCCCATCGCCGGCCCACGCCATTCGGCGGGCCGGGCCTCCCGTTCTGCTTGCGCCATTTGTATCCAGAGGTATACAGTAGTGCAAGCCATGATCCGCCTCAAAGCCACCCTGCTGACCTTCGCCATCGCCGGCGCCGGGGCCGCGCTCTTCGCCGCCCTCGCGCTGCCGCTGCCCTTCCTGCTCGGCCCGATGTTCGCCTGCCTCGCCGCCGCCCTCGCGGGCTTCGCGCCCACCGCGCCGAAACAGCTCTCCATGGCCATGCGCACCATCCTCGGCGTCGCCGTCGGCGCCTCGGTCACGCCGGAGCTCATCGGGCGCATCGGCGATTTCGCGGTCAGCGTCGCCCTCGTGCCGGTCTTCGTCGCGCTGATCGGGCTCATCGGCTACCCCTATTTCCGCCGTGCCTGCGGGTTCGACCGCGTCACCGCCTATTATGCCGCCATGCCCGGCGGGCTGCAGGACATGATCCTGTTCGGCCAGGAGGCGGGCGGCGATGCGCGCGCGCTCAGCCTCGTCCATGCCACCCGGGTGCTGGTGATCGTCGCGCTGATGCCGATCCTGCTCACGCTGATCTGGGGCGTGCCGCTCGACAACCCGCCCGGCCGGCCGGCGACCGATATCCCCCTCAGCGACCTTGCCGTCATGCTCGCCTGCGCGCTGATCGGCTGGAAGGGGGGCGAGCGGATCGGCCTCTTCGGCGCGGCGATCCTGGGGCCCATGGCGCTCGCCGCCCCCGCCAGCCTGCTCGGCCTCACGCAGAACCGCCCGCCCGCCGAGGCGATCCTGCTCGCCCAGTTCTTCATCGGCCTCGGCATCGGCAGCTACTACACCGGCGTCACCGCGCAGGAGCTTCGCCGCGTGGTCGCCGCCGCGCTCGGCTACTGCGCGATCCTCGCCATCCTCGCGCTGGTCTTCGCCGAGTTCGTCACCCTCACCGGGGCCGCGCCGGGCATGGAGGCCGCCCTCGCCTTCGCCCCCGGCGGGCAGGCGGAGATGGTCGTTCTCGCGATCGTGGCTGGCGCGGACATGACCTATGTGGTGACGCTGCATCTCTCGCGCCTCATCATCGTGATCCTCGGCGCGCCCATCGCGATGCGGCTGACGCGCGGAGCGGAGAACAGGCTGCAGGACAGGCCGCAGGACAGGCCGCAGGACCGGGGAGACGGCCATGGACCGTGACGAGGGCGATGTCTACGCCGCCCTGCTCGACGCCATCGATGCGGGGCACTACCCGGCCGGGGCGCGGCTGGTGGAGACCGAGCTCGCCGAGCGCTTCGGCGTGAGCCGCACCCCGGTGCGCGAGGCGCTCGGCCGGCTGGAGAGCCAGGGCGTCGCCCAGCGCGACGGCAAGCGCGGGCTCTGCGTGGCCGCGCTCGGCTATGACGAGCTCGGCGAGCTCTACGATCTGCGCGAAGTACTCGAGGGCTTCGCCGCCCGCCTCGCCGCCCGCGCCGCCTCGCCCGCCGAGATCGCGGTGCTGCGCGAGATGGTGGTGGAGGACCGCGCCCAGGCGGAGGACACCGCGGCGCTCGCGCTCGCCAACCGCCAGTTCCACCGCCAGCTCCACCGCGCCTCGCACAACCGCTATCTCAACCGGATGCTCGATGCGGTGCGCCGCTCGCTCGTGCTCCTCTCCGGCACCACGCTGGGCTCGCCGGGGCGGGGGGCCGAGTCGGTCGAGGAGCACGACGCCATCGTCCGCGCTATCGAGGCGCGCGACGAGGCGGCGGCGGAGGAGGCCGCGCGCCTCCATATCGTGCGCGCCTACAAGGCCCGCCTCCGGCTGGAGAGCGGGCGCGGCCCCCAGGCGGCGAAGGAGCAGACATGAAGATCGCGATCCTCGACGACTACCAGGGCGTGGCCCTGTCGCTGGCGGACTGGGAGAGCCTCGGCGCCGAGGTCACGGAGTTCGGCGACACGATCGCCGGGGAGGCGCTGGTCGCCCGCCTCGCGCCCTTCGAGGTGGTCTGCCTCATGCGCGAGCGCACGCCCTTCCCGGCCGCGCTGATCGAGCGTTTGCCCAATCTCCGCCTGATCGTCACGACCGGGGCGCGCAACCTCTCCATCGATCTCGCCGCCGCCCATGCGCGCGGCATCACCGTGTGCGGCACCGCGAGCCGCGCGCCCTCCACCGCGCATCACGCCATGAGCCTGATCCTCGCCGGCACCCGCGGGCTCGTATCCGAGGCGCTCTCGATGCGCGAGGGCGGCTGGCAGCGCGGCCTCGGGCGCGACCTCCACGGCCTCACCCTGGGCCTGGTCGGGCTCGGCCGGCTGGGCGCTGCGGTCGGCGCGCTCGCCCGGCCCTTCGGCGTGGAGCTCCTGGCCTGGAGCGAGAACCTCACGGCGGAGCGCTGCGCGGAGGCCGGCGCGCGCCAGGCCCCGAGCCTCGCCGCTCTCCTGGCCGAGGCGGATGTGGTCTCCATCCACCTCGTCCTCTCGGCCCGCAGCCGGGGCCTGATCGGCGCCGCGGAACTCGCCGCCATGAAGCCCGACGCGCTGCTCGTGAACACCTCGCGCGGCCCGATCGTCGAGGAGGCGGCGCTGCTGGCGGCACTGCGCGCAGGCCGCCCCGGCGCGGCCGCCATCGACGTCTACGCCGAGGAGCCGCTGCTCGCCGATCACCCCCTCCGCGACCGCGCGCTCATGGATGCCGGCCGCCTGATCCTCACGCCGCATATCGGCTATGTGAGCCGCCAGACCTACGCGGTCTTCTACCGCGAAACGGTGGAGGCCATTGCGGCCTTCCGGGAGGGCAAGCCGATCAGGGAGCTGCGCCAATGACCGATCCGACCCCAGAGGCCCCCGCTGCGACCGTGGCCGCGCTCGAGGCGGAACTCGTGCGCATCAAGGCCGAGATCCACGCCTATCCCGGCCCCATCGCCGGATGCGACGCCCAGTTCAACCACCTCCTCGACCGCCGCGCCGCCCTCCTGCGCCGCCTCGCCGCCCAGCGAGACCGGACCGAAAGCGCCGCCCCGCAGCACGACGACGCCTAGCACGCCGGAACCGCTCGCCCCGGAGCAACGCCCCGAACGAATGCACCGATGCAGCGCCCCGATCCAGCGCCCGAAAGAATCAGTGAAAAAGACTCCTGATTGTCCCACCCACCCACGACATCATTCAGCGCTTTCTGTGACTGTATGGTTAGCAAATGGGCCGCCAGCACAAACTGAACGCAGCGCCAGTTTGTTCACTAAATGTTCTTTCTTTTGCGCCCACAGTTACGTGGGCGGGCGCGGCCGCAACGAGGCGCAAACCGATCACCCCGGGCCTGCACCCGCGCCTGCCCACACCGACCTCGGCACGAACACATCGCCCCGTGCAAGGAGCCGCGCCGTCCGCGTCAGCCCCGCAGAGATCACCGTGAGGTCCCGGTTGGTCCGCTCGAACGTCATCGCCACATCGATGCTCCCCATCGGGTGCTCGATCACGATATCGGCGGGCGATCCGGGCGGTGTCATCAGCCCGTCCGCCACCGACCCCGGCGTCAGCGCGCAGGCCGCAATGCACTGCGCCCCCGTCACCGCCATGCTGGGATGGCACTTCCAGGGCATGAAGTAGCGCGCCGAAATGCTCCCCCCCTCCGTCGCCTCCGACAGCACCGCGAATTTCGGCGTCACCGATCGCGACACATCGCCGAGCCCCATCCGCCGCCCGGCCTCCAGCCGCACCGCCTCCATGCGCGCGAAGAGGGCGCGGTTCTCGTCGAGTTCCGCCGCCGTCTCCCGCCCCGTCAGCCCGAAATCCGCCGCGCGTGCGATACAGAGCGGCATGGCGACGTCGATGCAGGTCACCGCGATCCCCTCGATCTCCTCGCGCGCCTGCCCGGTCGGCAGCATCCCGGAGGTCCCTGAACCCGCCACATCGAAGAAGGCGAGCCGCACCGGCGCCGCCGTTCCCGGCACCCCGTCGATCGCCACGGCGCCGTCGTAGCGCACCGCGCCGCCCGGGGTCTCGACCCGCGCCTCCACCAGCGCGCCCGTGTTCACCGCGCGGATCCGCACCCGCGTCTCCTCCCCGGTCACCGGCACCAGCCCCATCTCGATCGCCGCCGGCCCCACGCCCGCGAGGATGTTCCCGCAGGTCGGCTTGAAATCCACCAGCGCCTCCTCCACGGAGACCTGGGCGAAGAAATAGTCCACATCCGCGGCTTCCTCCTCCGCCGGCGACAGCATCGCCACCTTCGTGGTCACCGCCGCCCCCCCGCCGAGCCCGTCGATGTTCAGCGGATGCCCCGCCCCCACCGCCGCGCAGAGCACCGCCGCCAGCGTCTCGCGGTCCTCCGGCAGGTCGGAGCGCCGGAAATAGGGCCCCCGCGAGGTGCCGCCGCGCAGGAACAGGTATGGAATGGCCGTCTGCGTCATCTCAGCCGCCTCCGATCAGGCATCTCCGAAGGGCCAGGGCAGGTGCATGTATTCCTGCAGCAGGCCGGGCGGGAAATCGCGGTTCAGAAGCCCCGCCATCAGCAGCACGAAGCCGAGGCCGACCGCCGTCAGGATCGCCGTGCGCCCGATCGGCGCCCGCGCGCGCACCGTCAGGAACACCACGAAGAAGAGGCCGAGCGCGATGATGAACCCGAAGAGCGCCGTCAGCCCCAGCAGCAGCCCGAACCAGAACAGCGTCGCCCCCAGCCCGTGCGGCTCCGCCGTCCGGTCCACCCGCTCCGCATCGGCGAAGAGCGGGTCCGTCGCCGGGCGCGCGCGCATCCGCCAGAGCAGGATCAGCGCCGCCAGCAGCGAGAAGCCCGACACGATCGCCGGGAACACCATGTCGATCAGCACGCTCACCGTCAGCGCATCCACGAAGGAGATCGCCAGGAACAGCGCCACCGCCCCGGCAAAGAGCGTCGGCGCCAGCGTGCTGCCCTCCGGCTCCGCCGCCGGCTCGCCCTCCGCCGCATGCAGCGCGCCGGACTGGCGCGCCCCCAGCCAGATGGAGAGCGCGATGATCCCGATCAGCACCAGCCCCACCGGCGAGAACAGATAGCCGAGCGCCCCCTCGATCCCCCCGGTCTTCGCCTTCAGCATCGCGATCTGGGTGCTCTGATAGGTGTAGACCTCGGCCTGATCCGCCAGCACGAAGCCGATCAGGAAGGCCGGGCGCGACCAGTCGAACCGCCGCATCAGGATGCCGAGCAGCCCGATTGCCGCCAGCGCCACCAGATCCCACAGCGTCTGCTTCGACTGGAAGGCCGCAAACGAGATCATCATAAGCAGAAACGGCGTCAGCAGCGGAAAGGGAATGGTCGTCAGCCGCGCGATCCCGCCGCTGAGGAAGATGCAGAGCCCCGCGCCCACCACATTCGCCAGCGCCAGCGACCACACCACCGTGTAGGTGATCGGCAGATCGTCGCGGATCATCTGCGGCCCCGCCTCGTAGCCGAGCAGGATCATGCCCCCGATGAACACCGCCATCGAGCCCGAGCCGGGAATGCCGAACAGCAGCGTCGGCACCAGCCCGCCGCCCTCCTTGGCGTTGTTCGAGCTCTCCGGCCCGATCACCCCGCGGATCTCGCCCTTGCCAAAATTCTCGCGGTTCTTGGTGGTCTGGACCGTGTGGCCATAGGCGATCCAGTCCACCACCGAGCCGCCGAGCCCCGGCACCACGCCCACCACCACGCCGATGGCCGAGCATCGCAGCGAGAGCCAGCGGTTGCGCCACCAGTCGGACACGCCGTCCCACCAGCCCGCGCCGAGCTTGGCGTTCTCCGAGATCGCCCGGTCCGAGCGCAGGAGCGCCACGATCTCCGGGATCGCGAAGATGCCGAGGCCGATCACCACGAGCGTCAGCCCGTCCTGCAGGTACCAGGAGCCGAAATCGAGCCGCGGCGAGCCCTGCGCCGGCGCCTCGCCGATGGCCCCCACGCTCATGCCGAGCCCGACCGCGATCAGCCCCTTCAGCAGGCTCCGCCCCGCCAGCACGCCCACCATGGAGAAGCCGAGGATGGTCAGCAGCAACAGCTCCGGCACCCCGAAGGCCAGCACCAGCGGCCGCGCGATCAGGATGAAGAAGGTCAGGATCAGCGCGCCGAAGAGCCCGCCGAAGAGCGAGGAGGCGAAGGCCGCCGCCAGCGCGCGCGCCGCCTGTCCGCGTTTGGAGAGCGGAAACCCGTCCAGCACCGTCGCCTGGCTCGCCGAGGAGCCGGGAATGCCGAGGAGCACCGAGGCGAAGGTGTCGGAGGTCGGGATCACCGCCACCAGCCCCACCATCAGCGAGAGCCCCGCGACCGGGTCCATCCCGTAGATGAAGGGCAGCACCAGCGAGAGCCCCGCGATCCCGCCGAGCCCCGGGAAGACGCCGACGCAGAGCCCGAGCAGCACGCCGCTGATGAGATAGCCGATCGCCGTCGGCGTCAGGATCAGCGCGAACGCCTCCCCGAGGGCCGGCAGCGCGGTGGCGAAAATGTCCATCCTGTCCTCTCTGTCGCGGCCTTCTCGGGCGGGTGGTCAGCGGGCCGGTTGGCTGGCCGGTCAGCGGGCGGTCAGTCTGGCAACCGGGCTGCCAGCCGCTTGGGCGCGATCATGCGGTAGCTGCGGGTGACGAGGGCGCGGATCTCCTCCCAGTCCGGCCCCTCCCCGTCGGCGGGGTCGAGATAGATGCCGATCCAGCCCTTCGGCCCCATGTAGGGGGGCTTGAAGAAGCGCGCGGGATCGGCCCCCACCAGCACCTCCTGGGCGCCGGGCGGGGCCTTCATCCAGGCCTCGGGCCGCGCCTCCCTGGCGCGGGCCATGGCGAAGATCTTGTCGCGGACGCGGAAGGTGGGGCTGTCCCAGGTCTCCCGCTCCTCGGCTTCGGGCAGGGCGAGGCAGAGGGCGCGGAGCCGGCCGATCGGACCGTCCGACATGCGCGCGCTCCCCGGCCGCTCCCGCCCGCAACCGTACGCTCAGAGGGTCACGCCGTAGCGCTCCTTCAGCCAATTCTTGACCCAGGCCTTCGCCTCCTCCGGCACCTCGGTGCCGAGCTTGAGGCGGGCCGTCGCCGCGTCGCCGGTGGACTGCGGGTAGACGCCGAGCCGGGCCTTGGAGATCTCCGCGAAATCCGGCCGCTCGGTCACGGCCTTGAAGGCGGCCGAATAGGCGTCGACGATCTCCTGCGGCGTGCCCTTGGGCAGGAACACCATCTTCTGCGCCGGGAAGCCCGCCACGAAGAAGGCCTTCCACGCCTCCCAGTCCTCGCCGGAGGGTTCCTCGCCCTTCACCTGCGTGTAGACCTCCTTGAAGGTCGGGATGTCCGGGAAGGTCGGGTCGCGCACGATGTTGCCGTCATCGTTCAGCGCGCCCCAGGTCATGATCGGGACCGCCTTGCCCTCCTCCACGAGCGGGGTGACCTTGCCGAGAAAGCCCGAGGAGGTCTGGTAGTCGATATTGACCTCGCCGCGCTCGAACATCAGCCGGCCCGCGCCGCGGCCCTTGAGGCCGAAGACGGGCTCGACCTTCATGCCCAGCATCTCCCAGGCGAGCAGCGGCACAAGATCGAGCCGGGTCGCCCCCTGGCTGCCATAGATGAAGTCGACATTCTCGATGACGTCCTTGGGATCGGCCGCCCAGCGCTCGGCCAGATCGGGCGGCAGATAGGCGACGCCGCCGGTGGCCGAGGCGAGGACCACGTTCCAGTCCGCGTAGTCGTATTTCACGCGCCGGTCGTCGAGCAGGAAGGGAAACTGCGTGGAGCCGGAGGTGCCGAGGATGGTGAGCCCGTCGGGCTTGGCGCGCTGGGCGAAGAAGTTGGCCCCCTTGGTCGAGCCCGCGCCGGGCATGTTCTTGACCACCACGGTGGGGTTGCCGGGCAGGGCCTCGGAGAGAAGGGGCGCGTAGAAGCGCGACCACTTGTCCGAGCCGCCGCCCTCCTTGAAGGGGATGATCCACTCGATGGTCTCGCCCGAGAAGTCCGCCGCTTGTGCGGGGAGGGGAGTGGCGAGGGCCAGCGCCGCGGCGGCCGCGAGGCCGAGCGCCGTGCGACGGCTGAGAGGGGTGGTGACGGTCATGGGTTTCCTCCGGATCGGTGTTGCAGGTCGTTGCCTGCCCTCGCCCGGTGCGCCCGGGGAGGCTCCGCTCCGTTCTTAGCTCATCCGCATCGTGGAAAGCGAGGTCCACAAATGAATACCGTGTCGCGCCCGCTGCAGCGGGCGGGCGCGGGGGCGGCCCTTGCGCCCTTCTCCCAGGCCGGTTTCGCAGGGGCATCGAGCCCCTGCGAAACCGCGGACGGCTGCGCCGCCCGGGCCGCGCTGCTCCGGGCGGTGCGTTTGTGGCAGGTGTCAGCCGCGCCCGTCGAAGACGCGGCGGACGATCTCGCTGCGGGTGAGGCCGCGGCGGGCGAGCTCGGCATCGGAGAGGTCGAGCAGGTGGCGGATGCGCGCGGTGGTGCGGTGCGCGCGGGCGAGGCTGGCGATCAGGCTGCCGAAACCGGTGCCGAGAACGCTATGCGGGCCGGCATGGGGTCTGCGGGTCATGGCGAGGCTCCTTTCCTGGCTGGCATCGGGGCGCGCGGGGGTGCGGCGCCGCCGGTGGTCTGAGCGTGGATATGGCACTGTATGCAGTCGCATACAATAACCGCGGCCGCAAGGCAGCCATGCGCGGACCGGCCCGCGCCGCTCAGGATGTGGATGGGTCGGGAAAGGGGACGCCCCTCAGGCCTGCTGCCCGGCCTCCGCGCCGGCGCGGCGCGCGGCGTTGCGCCAGAGCACGATCTCGGCCAGCACCGAGAGGGCGATCTCGCCCGGGTCGATCCCGCCGAGATCGAGGCCTGCGGGCGATTTGAGCCGCGCGAGCCGCTCCGCCGGCACCCCGCCCGCGCGCAGCTTCGCGCCGAGCGCTGCCGCCTTGCGCGCGCTGGCGACCATCGAGACGTGCCCCGCCGCGCTCTCGACCGCCGCGCGCAGGGCGGCGAGATCGCCCTCGCCCTGGCTCGCCACCACCACGAAGTCCCGTGGCCCCAGCGCCAGCGGGCCGAGATCGGTGCCCGCGATCGGGTCCGCCTCCAGCCCCTCCACCGCGCCCGTCAGCGCCAGCCGGAAGCCGAGCAGCGCTGCCTGCCGCGCGAGCGCCGCCGCGATGGGCGTGCGCCCGAAGATCGCCAGCATCGGCGCCGGCCGGTAGGGCTCGATCAGAAGATCCACCGTGCCGCCCGAGGGGCAGCCCGAGCGGAAGACCGCCGCGCCGTCCTCGTCCTGCAGCGCCACCACCCGGTCGGCGGGCTTCACCCGGATCACGCGCACCTCGCCGCTCGCCAGCGCCTCGGCGGCGGCGCGCTGCACGGCCCCGCGCACGCAGGCCCCGCCGAGATGGCCGAGGATCTCGCCCCCCTCCGTCACCGCCGCCTTGGCGCCGGCCTTGGCCGAGGTGACATCCGCGGTGCGCACCACCGTGGCGACGCAGAAGGGCTGGCCCGCCCGGCGCAGCCGCTCGATGGTGGCGAAGATCTCGAAGGGGCGCATCGCGGCCATCTCAGAGCGCCTCGAACTCGGGCTCGAGCGCGGCCAGCGCGGCCAGCGTGTTCGCGGGCAGATGCGCATCGAGATGGGGCAGCGCCGCGCCGATCCCGGCCGCCACCGGCGCATAGCCCGCCCAGCCGAGCAGCGGGTTGAGCCAGACGATCCGCCCCGCGCGCAGCCGCAGCCGGGCGAGCGCCGTGCCGATCCCCTCCGGCGGCGCGGTGCAGTAGCCGTCGGACAGGATCAGCACCACGCTTCGGCGCGTGAGCAGCCGCGGCGCATACTGTGCGTCGAACCGCGTGAGGCAGCCGGCGATATCCGTGCCCCCGCCGAAGCCCTCCGCCATCAGCGAGAGCCGTGCGGCGGCCTCCAGGCTGTCGCGCATCCGCAGGGGCTCGGTCACGCGCATGAGGCGGGTGTGGAAGAGGAAGGCCTCCGTCTCGGTATCCGCACTCGCCAGCCCCTTCAGGAAGGCCAGGAACACGCGGGCATAGACGCTCATCGAGCCCGAGACATCGCAGAGGGCGACGATGCGCATGGGCCGCGCGGGCCGCCGCCGCCAGGCGAGCTCCACCGGATCGCCCCCGCGCGCCAGGCTGCGGCGCAGGATCCGGCGCATATCCGGCACCCTCCCGCGGGAAGCGGCGCGGCGGCGGCGCGAGCGGCGGTCGCGGATCGCGGCGGCCAGCCGGGCGGCCACGCGCTCCGCCTCCGCCAGCGCCTCGGCATCGGAGAGCTCGCGCAGGTCGCGGCGCGAGAGCGCCTCGGTGCGCGTGGCCACCAGCCGGCCCTCGGTGCCCTCCGCCGCGCCTGCGCCGTCATCCGGGTCCGCATCCCCGCCGGTCTGCGCGCCACCCGGCGCCGGGTCCAGATGGCCGCTCCAGAGCGAGGGCCGCGCGGCCTGCTGGCGCAGATGCCGCGCCGGCGCCTGCGCCTCGCGCGTGCGCCCGGCATTGAACCAGTAGGCGTCGAAGAGCGCGTCGAAACCCGCCCAGGCCTCCGCATCGCCGGCCAGCAGGGTCTTCAGCGCCAGCCGCGCCTCGGCCGGGTCGAGCGCATCCACCGACCCGAGGGCGGCCAGCGCATCCGCCGTCTCCGCCGGGCCCGCCGCCAGCCCGTTCAGCCGCAGATGCGCCATGAACCCCGCCAGCCGCTCCGCCGGGCCGGAGGCGCGCGCCGGAAACCGGGTCGCGCGCATCAGGCCGCCTGGCCCACGAGCCGCGCGAGCACCGCCGCCGGCACCGCCTCGCGATCCGCCGCGGTCTTCAGCAGGCAGACGAGGCTCGCCTGCACCACCGCCGGGTCCTCCGCCAGATCGTTGATCCCGAGCCCCGCCAGCGCCGCCGCCCAGTCCAGCATCTCCGCCACGCCCGGCCGCTTCTCCAGCGCCTCGCGCCGGAGCGCCTGCACCACGCCCACGATCTGCGCCGCCAGCCGCGGCTCCAGCGCCGGGCCCCGCCGCGCCAGGATCGCCAGCTCCGCCTCGCGGTCCGGGTAGTCCATCCAGGCATAGAGACAGCGCCGCCGGAGCGCGTCCGACAGCGCGCGCGTGCCGTTCGCCGTCAGCACCACCATGGGCCGGCTGACCGCCGCGATCGTCCCCAGCTCCGGCACGCTCACCTGGAAATCCGAGAGGATCTCCAGCAGGTACGCCTCGAACTCCTCATCCGCCCGGTCGATCTCGTCGATCAGCAGCACCGGCGGCTCGGGCTGCGAGATCGCCTCCAGGAGCGGCCGGCGCAGGAGGTACTGCTCGGAGAAGAGCCGCGCCTCCGTCTCCGCCGCATCCGCCCCCTCCGCGGCCCGAATGGCCAGCAGCTGGCGCTGGTAGTTCCACTCATAGATCGCCGCCGAGGCGTCGAGCCCCTCATAGCACTGCAACCGGATCAGCCGCGCGCCCTCCAGCGCCGCCAGCGCCTTGGCGATCTCGGTCTTGCCCACGCCCGCCGGCCCCTCCAGCAGGAGCGGCCGCCCGAGCACCAGCGACAGATGGAGCGCCATCGCCACGGCCTCGTCCGCCACATAGCCCACCCCGGCGAGGCGGGCGCGGAGGTCGCGGAAGCTCATGCCCCCGCGCCCCCCGCCCGGCGCGGCTCAGCCATGCAGCCCCAGCCGGTTCGCCGTCTGCCAGACCCGCCAGTGGTCGTGCGGCATGTGGCTCTGCGTGAGCCCGAAGGGCCGGAACGCGTCGTGCACGGCATTGGAGAAACAGGGCACCCCGCCCACATTCGGGCTCTCGCCCACCCCCTTCGCGCCGATCGGGTGATGCGGCGAGGGCGTCGTCGTGTGGTCGGTCGTGTAGTTGGGCGTCTCCCAGGCGGTCGGCAGGAAGAAGTCCATCAGCGTGCCCGTCTTCACATTGCCGAGCTCGTCATAGGCGATCTCCTGGCCCATCGCGATGGCCAGCGCCTCGGTCAGCCCGCCATGCACCTGGCCCTCGATGATCATCGGGTTGATCCGGGTCCCGCAATCGTCGAGCGCGTAGAACTTGCGGATATCCACCACGCCCGTGTCCACATCCACCTCAAGAACACAGATGTAGGCGCCGAAGGGATAGGTCATGTTCGGCGGATCGTAGTAGCTCACCGCCTCCAGGCCCGGCTCCAGCCCTGGGATCGCCTGGTTATAGGCGGCAAACGCGATCTCCTTCATGGTCTTGAAGCGCTCAGGCGCCCCCTTCACGGCGAAGCGGTCCACATCGAAGGCCACGTCGTCGTCGTGCACCTCCAAGAGATAGGCCGCGATCATCTGCGCCTTCGCCCGGATCTTGCGCCCGGCCATCGCCGTCGCCGCACCCGCCACCGGCGTGGAGCGCGAGCCATAGGTGCCGAGCCCGTAGGGCGCGGTATCCGTGTCGCCCTCCTCCACGGTGATGTCGTCCGCGGGGATGCCGATCTCGGAGGCGAGGATCTGCGCAAAGGTCGTCGCATGCCCCTGGCCCTGGCTGATCGTGCCGAGCCGCGCGATCGCCGAGCCGGTCGGATGGATCCGGATCTCGCAGCTGTCGAACATCC
>JBCBWF010000288.1:0-6711 GCA_039817245.1 Pseudomonadota bacterium
CCGCAGCGGCAGCGGCGCGAGCGCGCGCGTGGCGAGCGCGGGCATCAGCGTCTCGCAGAGCCGGGGCAGCAGCGCGGGATCCGCGTGCGCCGCTTCGCCGAGATCGTAGGGCAGATAGGCGATATCCGGCCGCGCGGCGGCGGCCTCCTCGGGCGTGAGGATCCCGCGCTTGCCGATCTCGAGGAAACGCCCGCCGGTCGCCAGGGCGCGCAGGGTCTCGCCGATGGCCGCGCCCGAGAGCGCGTTGAGCACCACCTCGACGCCGCGGCCATCGGTGCGCTCGAGGATCGGATCCGCGAAGCCGAGCGTCCGCGAGTCGAAGACATGGGCGACGCCCAGGGCGCGGAGTGCGTCGCGCTTGGCGGCCGAGCCGGCGGTGGCGAAGACCGCGGCGCCGAGCCGCTGCGCGAGCCGCACCGCCGCGAGCCCGACCCCGCCGGCGGCCGAGTGGATCAGCACGCGCTCGCCGGCGCGCAGCCGCGCCAGCGTCTCCAGCCCGTAGGCGGCGGTGAGCCAGGCGACCGGCGCCGCTGCCGCCTCGGCATCGCTGAAGGCATCGGGCACGGGCATGAGCAGCCGCGCCTCTGCCACCGCTTCGGTGCCCAGCGATCGCGGCACCATGCCCATCACGCGCAGGCCCGGCGCGAGGTGTTCCACGCCCGGGCCGATCTCCGAGACGATGCCGCAGCATTCCGCGCCGAGCGGCACCGGCGCGCCGGGATAGAGGCCGAGCGTCACCATCACGTCGCGGAAATTCAGCCCGGCCGCGCGGATGTCGAGGCGCACCTCGCCCTCGCGGAGCGCGCGCCGCTCGGCCGGGCGCAGCGCGACGCCGCCGGCCCGCCCAGACCCGGTGGGCTCGAACACGCCGCTCTGCGCCTCGTCCCATGCGGTGCGGCGCACGAGGCGCGGCAGCAGGCACTGGCCGTCGCGATAGGCGCGCTGGCGCGGGCCGTCCTGGCGCAGCGCGTCCTGGCACAGCGCGTCCGGGGGCAGATCGTTCGACCAGGGATCGAGGTCGACCGTGCGGGCGCCGAGCTCCGGATGCTCGAGGGCGAGCGTGCCGAAGAGCGCCCGGAGCGCGGCGGGGGCGGGCGCTGCATATTCGCCGGGCGCTGCCGCCTGCCCGCCACGGCTGACGAGGGTGAGCGGCGGGGCCGCTGCCGGGAAGGCGGCGAGGAGCGCGCGGGCGGTCAGGAGTGCGCGCTGGGTCGCCTCCGCCGCGTCCATGGCGGCGCGGGGCGCGTCCGGCTCATCCGGCGCAGCGGCCCAGAGCAGGACGCCGCGCGGCGCCGGGGCGGAGGCAAGGGCCGCGATGGCGGCCTCCGCATCGGGCTCACCGGCGACGGCGTGGAGGCACTGCCCGCCGGCCGCCGCGATCCCGGCCTCCAGCACGCTCGGGGCGGCTGCGCCCGGCCAGGCGCGGAGCAGGAGCCAGGTGCCGGAGAGATCGGCGGCGGCGGGGGCCGCGCCCGGTGCATTGCCCGCCGGCTCCCAGACGGTCTCGTAGATCTCGGCGGCGGCCGTGGATCCCGCATCGGCGCGGACGCGCAGGAAGCGCGCAGCCTCGATCCAGCCGAGCAGCGTGCCGTCCGCCGCGAGATAGCGGATATCGGACGTCAGCGTCTCGCCGGGGGTGTCGCGCAAGCGCGCCTCCAGAAGCACCGCGCCTGGAGCGCCGGGCGCGAAGGCCATGCGGTCGGCACCGACGGGCAGGTAGAGCGCCTGCGGTGCTGCGAGCGATGCGAGCTGGAGGCCCGCATCGATCAGCGCGGGATGCAGGCGGTGCCCGGGCGCCGGAGCGGCCGCCTGCGCCGTGCCCCGCGCGCCCGCCGCGCCGAGTGCGACGCCGCAGAGCAGCCGGAAGCTCGGACCGAAGGCGAGGCCGGGCAGGTCGAGACGCACGGCGAGCGCGGCGTCGTCGAGCGGTTGCGCATCCGCGAGCGGCTCGAACGGGGCTGGTGCCTCGGCTGCATGCGCGCGGGCGGTGGCGCTCACCCGCCAGCCCGCATCGGTCTCTGTGTGCCATTCGAGGGCGACAGTGCCGTCGGCCTCGCTACGCGCCTGGATCTGCCAGCGTGTCGCCGCCCCCGCCGACCCGCCGCCGAGCACGACCGGCTCGAGGAGCGCGAGATCCGCGACGCAGGCCGTGTCGCCGAGCAGCGCCGTGGCGATGGCGGCGAGCGTCTCCATCACCGCCGCGCCGGGCAGGAGGCAGCGGCCGAGCACCACGTGATCGCCCAGCCAGTCCTGTGCCGCGCCCGGGTCGCCTTCGAAGATCTCCAGCCCCTGTCCCGCAACGCGCATGCGGCTCTGGAGGAAGGGATGGAGGCGAGGGGCGGCAGGCTCCGGCGGCGCGCCGGTGGTCTCCGCCAACCAGTGGCGCTGGCGTTGCCAGGGGTAGGGCGGGAGCGTGACGACGCTGCCCGCAGGCTCGAGCGCCGCGAAATCCGGATCGCGGCCGAGGGCGAAGAGCTGCCCGCTGGCCCGCGCCATCGCCTCCTCATCCGCCTGATCGCGGCGGAGCGAGGCCATCACATGGCCGTCGCCGTCGCCGACACACTCGGCCACCGCGGCGCCCAGCACCGGGTGCGGGCCGATCTCGAGGAACAGGTCGTGGCCGTCGTGCAGGAGCGCCGCGACGGCATCGGCGAACCGCACGGTCTCGCGCAGATTGCGGGCGAGGTAGGCCGGATCCACCGCGCCGCGGAAGCGCGCGCCCGTGACGGTGGAATAGACCGGGATGCGCGGCGCGGCGCCGGCAAGCCCCGCAAGGGCCGCCTCCAGCGCGGTGCGGAAGGGCTCCATCTGCGCGCTGTGGAAGGCGTAGCGGACCGGCAGGCGGCGCGGCGCATGCCCGCGGCGCTCGGCCTCCGCCAGCGCCGCCTCCAGGGCCTCATGCGCGCCGGAGAGGACGACGCTGCGCGGCGCATTGACCGCCCCGAGGCTCAGTCGCTCGCCATGAGGCGCGGCCAGCGCGGCCGCCTCCGCCGCCTCCATCGCCAGCGCGGCCATGGCCCCGGTGTCGTCGGCGCGCTGCATGATCCGGCCGCGATGGGCGACGACGCGAGCGGCGGCGTCCAGGTCCAGCGCGCCGGCGACATGCAGCGCCGTGATCTCGCCGAGGCTGTGCCCCACGACCGCATCCGGCACGATCCCGCGCGCCCGCCATTCCGCGGCGAGGGCGGTCTGCAGGGCGAAAAGGGCGGGCTGGGCAATCTCCGTGTCGCCGAGCCGGCTCTCCGCCTCGTCGCAGCCGAGCGCGTCCATCAGCGAGTGGTCCCAATGCGGGCGGAGGGCGGCGTCGCAGGCTTCCAGCGCCTCGCGGTAAGGGCCCGGCCGGTCCGCGAGCCCGCGGCCCATGGCGAACCACTGGGGCCCCTGGCCGCAGAACACGAAGGCGAGCTTGCGCGCACGGGCCTCGCCGGTGGCGATGCCGGGTGCGCCGCCGTCGCGCGCCTGCGCGGCGAGGCGGTCGGCCAGCTCCGCCTTGCTGCGCCCGACGACGGCGAGCCGACGGGCGTGGTGCGTCCGCCGCCGCGCGGCGGTGTAGCGGATGTCGGCGAGGCTTTCCGGGGTCGCTGCGAGGAACGCGGCCCAGCGCGCGGCCATCTCGCCGAGCGCGGCTTCGGACCGCGCGGTGAGGGGCAGCACTGCCGGCGCCTCGGTTCCGTCCGCGCCCGCGGGGTTCAGGCCGGCGGGCGCCTCCTCCAGCACCACATGCGCATTCGTGCCGCCGACGCCGAAGCCGCTGATGCCCGCGCGCAGCGGCCCCGCGCCCGAGAGCGGCACCGGTGCCGTGGGGATCCGCAGCCGCGTCCCCTCCAGCCGGATATGCGGGCTCAGCGTCTGGAAACAGGCCTGCGGCGGCATCCGGCGATGGGCCAGCGTCAGCACCGCCTTGATCGTGCCGACCACGCCGGCCGCGGCTTCCAGATGGCCGATATTGGCCTTGGCGGTGCCGAGATAGCAGGGCCCCGCGGTGCCGGGCCGGCCGAGCGCCGCGCCGATCGCCTCCACCTCGATGGGATCGCCGAGGGCGGTGCCGGTGCCATGCGCCTCGACGAAGGCCACAGTCTCCGGCGGCACCTGGGCGGCGGACAGCGCGTCGCGGATGAGCGCTTCCTGCGCGGGCCCGTTCGGCGCGGTGAGCACGGTCGATTCGCCGTCCTGGTTCACCGCCGAGCCGCGGATGAGCGCGTGCACCCGATCCCCGTCCGCCACCGCGTCCGAGAGCCGGCGCAGCGCCAGCACGCCGCAGCCCTCGCCGCGCCCGAACCCGTCCGCCGCAGCGTCGAAGGCCTTCGACCGGCCGTCCGGCGCCATGAAGCCCACCTTGGAGAGGGTGACCATCAGCTCCGGCGTGAGGATCAGCGAGACCCCGCCCGCCAGGGCCCGGTCGCACTCGCCCGCACGCAGGCTCTGGCAGGCCAGGTGCAGCGCCACGAGCGAGGAGGAGCAGGCCGTGTCGATGGAGAGGCTGGGCCCGTGCAGATCCAGCAGGAAGGAGAGCCGGTTCGGCACGACGCTGTGCACGGTCCCCGTCAGCGTGCGCAGGTCCAGCGCGGCCGGGTCGCGATAGCTGAGCCCGGCATAGTCGCTGTGGTAGCTCGCGGAGAAGACCCCGGTGCGGCTGCCGCGCAGTGCTGCGAGCGGGACGCCCGCATCCTCCAGCGCCTCGATCGCGCATTCCAGGAAGAGGCGCTGTTGCGGGTCCATCGCATCGGCCTCGCGCGGCAGGATGCCGAAATAGGCCGCGTCGAAGCCGTCCACCCGGTCGAGGAAGCCGCCGCGCCGGGTGACGGACTTGCCCGGGCTCGCGATGTCGGCATCGTACCAGGCCTCGGCATCCCAGCGCTCGGACGGGATCTCGCCGGTGGCGTCGCGCCCGGCTTCCACCAGCTCCCAGAAGGCCGCCGGCGTGTCGGCGCCCGGCACCCGGCAGGCCATGCCGACGATGGCGATGGGATCGGCGGCGAGGGCGGCGCCCGCGCGGCTGCGCATCTCCCGCGCCAGGAGGGAGAGCTTGAGCGCGGAGAGGCTGGAGAGATCCTGGCGGGTCATGTCCGCCCCCCGCCTGCGCGCAGCGCCGCCACGAGGTCGGCGTCGCTCTGCTCCGACAGCCCGTCCAGCAGATCGTCGAGCGCGAGGGGATCGACGGCTTCGGGCGATGCGGATGGGGCTGGGCCGGGCACGGCCTGAGGCGCAGTCGCGGGCGGCTCGGCAGAGGCTGCAGCCTCGCGATCGAGATAGGCGATAAGGGCGCGCAGCGTGGGGTGGTTCCAGGCCAGCGTCGCGGGCAGCGGCCGGTCGAGCGCGCGCTCCAGCCGGTTCCTGAGCTCCATCGCCATCAGCGAGTTGAGCCCCATCGCGCCGAGCGGCTTCTCAGCGTCGACCTCCGCCGGAGCCATCTTCAGCACGGCGCCGAGGCTCGCGCGCACGGCCTGCTCCAGGATCGCCCGTCGCTCCTCCGGCCCGGCCGCATTGGCCAGCGCTGCGGCGGTGTCGCTCGCCCCGCCCGCGCCCTCGGCGATGATCTCGGCGAAGAGCGGATCGGTGCGGTGACGCTGACGGGCCGCGAAGAGATCCCCGTCGATCCGCAGCACCGCGGCCGAGCTGCCCTGTCGGCACAGCCAGCCGAAGAGCGCCTCCGCCCCGTCGGGCTCGAGGGGCAGGATGCCGCGCCGCTCCAGATCGCCCTCGCCCCAGTCGCCGAGATCGCGATGCATGCCGACGCCCGGCCAGACGCCCCATGTGATGGCGAGCGCCGTCTGACCGCGCGCAAGGCGGCTGGCGACGAGCCCCTCGAGCGCGGCATTGGCCGCGGCATAGTTGGCCATGCCGGTAGGACGGAAGACCGTGGCGATCGAGGAGAAGGCGACGAAGAGATCGAGATCGGGAAACAGCCGGTCGAGCACCCGGGCGCCGGCCAGCTTCGGGGCCATCACCGCATCGAACCGCTGAGAGGTGAGCTCATGCGCAAGCACGCTGTCGACGCGGCCGGCGGCGTGGACAACCGCGCGAACGGGCGGGCGCGCTTCCGCCTCGTAGGCCGCAAGCGCTGCGCGCATCGCCGCCTCCTCGGCCACATCCGCCGAGATGCAGTGCACGGAGGCGCCCGCGGCCTCGATGGCGCGAATGCCGGCCACGCGTGCGCCGTCCGCGCTGGCGGGGTCGAGCGCCGCCCAGGTCTCGCGCGGCGGAAGCGGGCTGCGCGCGAGGAGCACGAGGTGCCGCGCCCCCTCCTCCGCCATGCGCCGCGCGATCCGCAGGCCGAGCCCGCCGAGACCGCCTGTCACAAGGCAGGCCGCATCGCGCCGCCAGGGCCGTGTCGCGGCGCGCTGCGTGGGGGCTGGGCCGCGCCGGAACCGCTGGGCCAGCCGGCGCCCGGCGCGGAGCGCCACGCGCGCCTCGCCATCCGGCGCAAGAAGCTCTGCGGCGAGGGCGGCGGCCTGCGCGGCGTGCCCATTGGCGGGCTCGGCGGTGGGCTCGGCGGTGGGCTCGGCGGCGGGGTCGAGATCGACGAGCTTCAGCGCGACCTCCGGATACTCCTCGCCGACAACGCCTGCCGCGCCCCAAAGCCCGGCCTGTGCGGGCGAGACCAGCGTGGCCGGGTCGCCCTCGAGCGCCTGAGCGCCGGCCGTGGCGAGGCAGAGCTGCGGCAGGGCAGGCCAGCCGCGCGCGAGACAGGTCTGCAGCAGGCGTACCGGC
>JBCBWF010000023.1:0-27365 GCA_039817245.1 Pseudomonadota bacterium
CGCCGGCTCGCGCTGAAGAGCGGGCGCTCGAGCACCGCGGCGAACTCGGAGAGGGGCACCGCCGCATGCTCCTCCTCCGCCAGCCCCGCCGCTTCTGCCGCAGCCGAACCCTGCGCCGCGCCGGGCGCTGCCTGCGGGCCCGGCGCCGCCCAGGCCTCCGGCAGGTCCTCCCGGTTCTCCAGCGTCGAGTGCAGGAACAGGAGCGACAGCAGCCCGAAAACGAGCGTGAGCGCGCCATGGCGGATGAGCCGGATCATTCGGGGATCTCCGGCGCCAGATAGCCGAAAAGCTCCAGCGTCACCGCGAAGGACCCGCCGCCCGTATCCTCCGCCCGCCCCGCCCGTCCCGCCCGTCCTGCTCGGCCGTCCGCGGGCTCCAGATGCAGCCGCTCGATGAAGAAGGCGGGCAGGCCGGCCTCGATCGCATGCAGCGCCCGGATCGCGGCGTCATAGGGGCTGGTGAAGCTGGCGCGCAGGCGCAGGCGGCGCAGGCCGTTCTCCTCCGCCTCTGTCGGCAGGGTCTGGACGCTGCCGAGAGCGGCCCCTTCGGCATCGACGATCTCCTCGAACCGGTCCTGCAGCCGCGCCTGCGCCAGCGGCTCCGTCTCGCCGCGCAGATAGAGCGGGCTGAGGCCGATCCGCGCCTTCAGCGCGTCGATGGCGTCGGGCCCGGCCCGGTCCGTGGCCAGCGTGGCGTGAAACTGCGCGATGATCGCGCGGTTCTGCGCGAGGGCCGCATCCGCCTGCCGCGCGCGCTCCAGCACCGGCAGGATACCCTGCGTCACCGCCAGCAGGATCAGCGCGGCCAGAAGCCCGAGCGCGAGGACGCGCCCGCGCATGCCCTCGAGCCGCGTCATGGCCCGCCCCCCGTCGCCGCCGTCAGCCGCGCCGCGATGCTGAAGCGTTCGGTCCCGGCCGCGTTGTCGCGTTGGACCGGCGCCGCGAAGCGCGCCGCGTGAAAGGCCGGCGAGGCCTCGATCAGCCCGAGCAGCACCGAGGCATCGCGCGAGACGCCCCGGATCGCGATCGCATCGCCCTCGATCGTCAGGCTCTGCAGCCAGTGCGCATCGGGCAGCGCCGCGCTCAGCGCGTCGAGCACGCCGACGGTGCCGGGGCGCGCGCGCCGCAGCGCCTGCACATGGGTCGCGAGATCCGCCAGCCGCACGCGCGCGCGCTCCTGCTCGGCGGCGCTGCCGGCCAGGCGCGTGAGCTCGGCGAGCCGGTCCTCGGACTGCGCGAGGCTGCGCTCGCGCCAGCCGAGATCGGTCACCACGGCGCTCAGGAATGTCAGCGCGCAGAGCAGCGCCATCGCGGCGGTGAGCCGGGGCAGAACCTGGCTCGTGCGCGCCCGCTCCGCCTCGGGCAGCAGGTTCATCGGCGCGCGCGCCCCATCCCCGCCAGCCTCATCGCCCGACACGGCCGAGGGCCGCAGCCCCAGCGCCCGGCATGTCTCCACCGCGGCCATCACATCCGCGCGGCGCGCCACCAACAGCCGAACCGAGAGCCGCTCCATCGCCTCGTCGGTGCCCAGCACGGCATGGTCGAAGAACACATCCTCGGCGCGGAAGGGCGTCAGCCGGTCCATCTCGAAGGCGATCACCTCGCCGAGATTGGAGAGGGCGGCGACCGGCAGATCCACGGTGGTCTCGATCGCGCTGCCGGGACCCAGCACGGCGGTCACCGGGGCGTGCTCCAGCCCGCGGCGGCGCAGCAGGGTGCGCAGCGCCGCCGCCATCTCGCGCGCGGGCGCGGGCGCCACGGTGCCGAGCGCGCTCGATCCCTCGCTCCCGGCGAGCGACAGGACGATCCGGCCCGCCTCGCTGCGCACCATAAGCCGCCTCGGGTCGCCGAAGACCGCGTTGGCGAGGCGGCGCGGCAGGCAGGCGCGCAACTCGCCCAGCCACCAGCGCAGCGCATCGCGTAGCGTCGCCGAAAGCGCGGCCTGCATCAGCGCTCCCCCCGCCCGGCAAGGGGCGCATCCGGCCGCGCGGCGCGCATCAGTCCTGCACCCGGATGACAAGCGGCGGCCAGCGCATCGCTGGCGCCTCGAAGTCCACGGCGATGCGGACCAGCGGGGGCGGCGCGGGGCGGTCCGCCCAGACGGCGGTCCAGCCCGCGGGGCGCCCCGGCTCGGCACGCGCGAAATAGCCGATCCGCAGCGCCCGCACATCGGCCAGCAGCGTGCGCTCGCCGGCCGTGTCCGGCGCGCCGGCGCCGCGCGCGCCCGCCGGGCGCCAGGCTAGCCGCACCCGGTCCTCCTCCTGCCAGAGCCGGAAGCGATAGGCCCCGCCATGCCCGAGCGCCTCCAGCCACGGCGCGGTGAAGCGGATCTCGCGCGCATCGCCCGCGATCTCCGGCGCGCCGGCCCAGGCCCCCGCCGTGCCGGAGCGCACCAGCCCGCCCACCCGCGCGCGCAGGAAGCGGTGGGCGGCCGCGATGCTGTCGCGCCGGTCGGTGGCGGCGAGCACGCCCTCCCAGCTCCGCGCACCGAAGCGCAGGCTGCCGAGCAGGATCGCCGACAGGAAGGCCAGCAGCGTCATGACGACGAGAAGCTCGACGAGGGAGAAGCCCGCTTGCCTATCCATCGCTGCCGGGCCCCAGCCGCACGGTCTGCAACACGAAGTCCGGCCGCGCCCGGTCCCCGACGGCGAGCTCGACGCGAAAGGCCGTGAGCCGCGCGGCGGGCTCCTCCAGGGGCGCGACGGTCAGCCGCCAGGGCGCCCCGTCCGCCAGCCGGCCCTCCCGCCGGCCGGGCGTAACCGGCGCATCGACCCCGACCGCCTCCACGAGCGACCGCGCCTCGAGCAGCCGCGCCGTGGCCTGCGACGCCGCGCGCTCCGCCGCGAGGCCCGCGGTGATCGCCTGGAGAATGCCGCCCAGCATCAGCGCCAGGATCGTGAAGGCGACGAGCACCTCCACCAGCGTGAACCCCCGCTCGCCGCCGCCGCTCATCCGTCCCTCGCTCCGCCCATCTCGCCGCGCTCCACCACGCTGCCGTCGAACCAGTCCACCACCAGCGCGCGCGCCGCGGAGCCGACCCGCAGGCCCACCTCGCCGCCGGTGGAGGTGCCGTCCGGATAGAACCGGATCCGCCCGCGCCCGCGGTCGAGCCGCTCGCTCCGGGCGGTGACGAGGCTGACCTCCGCCCCCGTCGGCAGGGCGCGCGGGATCCCGGCCATCAGGCTGAAGGTCCGCGCGCGCACATCGATCGTCACCCAAACCTCCCGGTTCGTCGCCACCGCCCGGCTCCGCGCCAGTCGGAAGGTGCTGCTCAGCGACTGCGCCGCCGCCCGCAGCTCCAGCGCCTCGCGCGAGCCGGCCAGCCGCGGCATCGCAAGGCTCGCCACCAGCGCCAGCACCGTCACCACCGTCAGCAGCTCGAGCAGGGAGAAACCGCTATCCGCGCGCGTCTCAGGAGGAGGGCAGGTTTGCCACATCGGCATCTTCGCCATCGCCGCCCGCGCGCCCGTCCGCGCCGAGGGTGAGCAGGTCATACTCGCCGTTCTGCCCGGGCGAGCGATACACATAGGGTGTCCCCCAGGGGTCGATCAGCGCCTCGGCGTTCTGCAGATAGGGGCCGTTCCAGCGCTCCGCCCCCGCGGGCGGGGCAAGCAGCGCCCCGAGCCCGTCCTGCGTGCTCGGATAGCCCCCGTTCTGCAGCCGGTAGAGCTCGAGAATACCGGCCAGCCGCTTGATCTGCAGCGCGGCGGTATCGCTGCGCGCGCCGCCGACATACTGCATCAGGCGCGGCACGGCAAAGGATGCCAGCAGCGCAAGAATCACAAGCACCACAAGGACTTCCACGAGAGTCATGCCGCGCTCTCTGAGCCGGACGCTGCGAAGCTGCCTGACTGGTCTCGCCATCACTACCCTCTCCGTGGATGGGCCAAGCCTACAAGGCGAGCGTGACGCCCGTGTTACATCCCAGAGGCGAACACGTCAGACGGCGAGGTCGTAGGAGGACAGGATCGCCGAAAGGATCGTCCCGATCACGAAGGCGATCAGGCCGCCGAGCAGCACCGTCATCAGCGGCGTCAGAAGGGCGAGGAGGCGCTGCAGGCTCTCCTCCACCTCCTCGTCGAAGACCTCCGCCACCTGCAGCAGCATGTCCTGCAGCTTCCCGCTCTCCTCGCCCACCTCCACCAGCTGAACCGCGAGCTCCGGGAAGACGCCGGCGGCCTGCATCGGCCCGGCCAGCCCCTCGCCGCGCGCGAGCGGGTCCGCCATGGCGCGCGCCGCCGCGGCGACCACGCGGTTGCCGAGCGTGCCGGCCGCGATCGCCACTCCGTCCACCAGCGGCACCCCGTTGGCGCGCAGCGTGCCCAGCGTCCGGCAGAACCGCGCCGTCTCAATCCGTCGCACCAGCCCGCCGAAGAGCGGCAGATGCAGGAGCGCGCGATCGAGCCGCCCGCCGCCGAGCCCCTGCATCCGCCGGAGCAGGAGCAGCACCGCTAGCAGCCCCAGCAGCAGCGCCGAGCCGTGATCTGTCAGGAGCTCCGAGGCCGCGAGGATCGCCGCGGCCGGAGCCGGCATGTCCTCGCCCGCCTGCTCGAAGACCGGCCGGAACTCCGGCACCACATAGACGAACAGGATCACCAGCGAGAACCCGGTCAGCGTCAGCACGATCAGCGGGTAGGTGAGCGCGGAGCGGATCTTCGCCCGCAGCGCCTCGTTCCGCCCCACCATGTCCGAGAGCCGCTTCAGCACCGGCGCCAGCGCGCCCCCGGCCTCGCCCGCCCGCACCATGCCGACGTAATAGGCGGGAAAGACATCCGGCCGCGTGGCCATCGCATCGCCGAGGCTGCCCCCGCCCTTCACCTTCTGCAGAAGCGCGCCCGGCACCCCCGCCAGCGCCCCGCGCCGCAGGATCCCGTCCAGCTTGGCCAGCGCGCGATCCACCGTCACGCCCGCCGAGAGCATGATGAAGAGCTCGCGGGTCAGCAGCATCAGGTCCCGCCCCTGCGGCCGCGGCGCCGGCAGAAGCGCGCGCAGCCCGCCGCCGAGGCGCGCGGCAAGGCCCGCCCCCTCCGCGCCCGCGCCCTCGATGCTGAGCGGCACCACCCCCATCCGCCGCAGCCGCCCGATCGCGTCCTCCCGGCTCTCCGCGCGGAGCTGCCCCGAGCGGATCTCCCCCCCGTCGCCGAGCGCCTTGTAGCGAAAGCGCGCCATCAGCCGTCGCTCGCCACGCGCAGCACCTCCTCGGGCGTGGTGATGCCGTCGAGCACGAGCCTGAGGCCGTCCTCGTACATCGAGCGCATGCCCTCCGCGCGTGCGGCCTCGCGCAGCGCGCTCGCCTCCGCCCGGCGCAGCACCAGCCCCCGCAGGCGCTCGCTCATCCGCAGCACCTCCATCACCGCGATCCGCCCCGCATAGCCCCGGCCGCCGCAGGCGGGGCAGCCGACCGGGCGGTGCAGCACCACCTCGCCCTCCGTCAGCCGGTCGAGGCCGAGCTCCGCCACCGCCTCCGGCATCGCGCGGTAGGGCTCGCGGCAGGCCATGCAGAGCCGGCGCACCAGCCGCTGCGCCACCGTGCCCGACAGCGTCGAGGTCAGCAGATACGGCTCGAGCCCCATATCCAGCAGCCGCGTCACCGCGCTCGCCGCATCGTTGGTGTGCAGCGTCGAGAGCACCAGATGCCCCGTCAGCGCCGCCTGCGCCGCGATCCGCGCCGTCTCCCCGTCGCGGATCTCGCCCACCATGATCACGTCCGGATCCGCGCGCAGCATCGAGCGCAGAACATGCGCGAAGCTCAGCCCGATCGCGGGATGCACCTGCACCTGGTTCACCCCGGCGAGCTGGTACTCCACCGGGTCCTCCACCGTCAGGATCTTCAGCGCATCGCTGACGATGCTGCTCAGCGCGGCATAGAGCGTCGTCGTCTTGCCGCTGCCCGTCGGCCCGGTGACCAGCACGATCCCGTGCGGCTCCGCGATCATCGCCGCCAGCCGCGCGCGCGCCGGCTCGCGCACCCCCAGCGTCTCGAAATCCAGCGCCGCGCTCTCGCGGTCGAGCACGCGGATCACAACCGCCTCGCCATGCAGGATCGGCATCGTGGCCACGCGCAGATCGATCGCCCGCCCGCGCACCACCGTCTTGATCCGCCCGTCCTGGGGCAGCCGCCGCTCGGCGATATCCAGCCGCGCCATGATCTTGATGCGCGAGACCACCGCGGCGCGGAACGCCTCCGGCAGGTCCTCGCCCCGCTGCAGCACCCCGTCGATCCGGAAGCGCACCCGGAACTGGCGCTCGAAGGGCTCGATATGGATGTCCGAGGCCTGCGCCTCGACCGCCCGCGCGATCAGTCCGTTCACGAGCCGGATCACCGGCGCCTCGCTCGCCTGGTCGCGCAGCCGCTCGATATCCGGCTCGTCGCTGTCGGGCGCGTCGAGCTCGGCAAGCCCGTTCGCGCCGGGCTCCAGCGCATCGGCGTAGAGCCGCTCGAGGGCGCGCTCGATCAGCCCCGCCTCGGCGATATGCAGCGACGCCGTTGCCCCGGTCGCCATCTCCACCGCGCCGAGCGCGTAGAGATCGAACGGATCGGCCACCGCCACCGCCAGCCCGCCATCGGGCGGGCGCAGCGGCAGCAGCCGCCGGTCGCGCAGGAATTTCGGGCTGAGAGCGTCGATCGCCACCGGCTCCGTGGGCAGCCCCTCGGGCGTGAGCAGCGGCAGGCCGAGCGTGGCCGCGAGCGCCTCGGCCAGATCGCGCTCGCCCACCATGCCGAGCGAGGCCAGCATCGCGGGCAGGCTGCCCCGGCCCGCGCCGCTGAGCCGCTGCGCCCGCTCCAGCGCGGCAGCACTCAGCTTGCCCGCCGCTATGAGCGCGTCGCCGAGCCTTTGCTGCGGATCGCTGTCCACGGTCGGGCTTCCCATCGCATGCATGCAGGGGGGGCAGGGCCTCGTCGCCGCATCAAGATCCGATGCGGGCGCGGAACTCAAGCGCGACGGCGCCGCCCCCCGGCGCGGCGGAGGCTCAGAGCAGGCCGAGGGCGCGGAAACTCGCCTCGCTCTGCCGCCCGATCACCACATGATCGTGCAGCACCAGGCCCAGCGTCGTCAGCGCGTCCTCGATCTCGCGGGTCATCTCGATATCCGCGGCGCTCGGCGTCGGGTCGCCGGAGGGGTGGTTGTGCACCAGGATCAGGGCCGAGGCGTTGAGCGCGAGCGCGCGCCGCACGATCTCGCGCGGATAGACGGGCACATGGTCCACCGTGCCCTCCCCCTGCGCCTCGTCCGCGATCAGCACGTTCTTGCGGTCGAGAAACAGCACGCGCACCTGCTCGGTCTCGCGATAGGCCATGGCGGTGCGGCAATAGGCGATGAGCTGGTCCCAGCCGGAGAGCACATGGCGCTGCATCACGCGGGTGCGCGCGAGGCGCCTGGCCGCCGCCTCCACCACCTTGAGCTCGCAGATCACCGCGTCGCCCACCCCCTGCACCTCCGCCAGGCGCCGCGGCGCGGCCGTGAGCACACCGCAGAAATCCTCGAACTCCGCCAGCAGCCGTTTGGCCAGCGGCTTCACGTCCCGCCGCGGAATGGCGCGGAAGAGCACGAGCTCCAGCATTTCGTAATCCGCCACGCTCTCCGGCCCCGCCTCCAGGAACCGCTGGCGCAGGCGCAGGCGATGGTCGTGGTAATGCGGCGTCTGCGCTGGGCTGCGGGAGGCCTCGCCGGCCGGCGCCTCCGCCCCGCCCTCGGCCGGCGCAAGGGGCGGCGCGACCGCCGCGAAAAGGTCGGCGGCCGCACCGTCCGCGCGCCCGGCCCGCGTCGATTTCAGCTTCTGCTGCGCCATCGGCGAGCCCCCGCATGGCTACTGCCATGCCCGCGAGACTGCAGCGCCATGGTTAGGGAAGGGTTACCGCGCGGCCCCGCAGGCCGCGGCGCGCGCGCCCTTGCGCGCATCGGCGGGCGCGGTAGGGTTGGCGCGCCCGGCGACGGGCAGCGCGGACGTGGCGAAATCGGTAGACGCAACGGACTTGAGGTCAACTTGAGTGCCCCCGTGGAAATGCGGGGAGTAGAACTGCTCAAATTCGGGGAAGGCGTAGCGCCGCCGCGTTCGGCGAGGCCGCCGCTGATCCCGAGCCAAGCCCGCCCGGGGCACGCATTTTCCGGGCCGGGAAGGTGTAGAGACTAGACGGGCAGCGCCTAAGGCGGGGTCTTTCGGCCGGCTATGGCGAAGGGATAGTCCAGACTTGCAAACATCCCGACGGGATGGCGGCGAAAGCCGTGGCGGTACGAAAATCCGTTTCCCGTATGGGAGTGAGGGTTCGAGTCCCTCCGTCCGCACCACTTCTCTCCCGACCCCGACCCCGACCCCGACCTCGATCCCGAACCGGACCCAGAACCCGACGCGGCCGACGGCGGCGCGGGGCGCGCCCGGGCGCGATGCCGGATCGGCCCGCAGCCGAGCCGGCCCGCCGCCGGACCAGCACCCCCGGGGCACGCTCCCCCAGCCGTCCGGCCCGGCCGCGCGCCACGCGACCGCCCCCGGCGCCGCCTCGCCCCTTGGCGCCGACAGCGCGCTCAGAAAAGCTCGATCCCGGAGCGCCTGTTGGGCACATACTCCACGCCGAAGGCGCGGGCATGCGTCTTTCGCTGGGGCTCGCTGTGGCAGAGCTCCAGGAAGGCGCTGTCCAGCGAGGCTGCCTCGTCGGTCGCCGCGTCGGGGGGCGCTGCCCCGTCCAGCTTGCCGAGGCTTTCCTGCAGCAGCCGTGCCGCCGTCGCGGTCATGCGCAGATACTGATGCAGCAGGTCGGCGTCCTGCATCACCTCGCCGAGATCGAGCAGTGTGTGGCGCACGAGCTCGCTCTCGTTCAGGGTCCCGCGATAGCTGTTCTCGCCGCCATCGTTGCGCTGTTCCTGGAGCGCTGTGTGAAACAGCTCCCGCGCTCGGTCGGTCCGGGCGGAGAGGAGCTCGTCGATCTGGTCGATATGCGCTGCCAGCGCGCCCGCGGCGCGTTCAGCGACATGCACGTGCTCGGTCAGCGGCCCGGCCGCGTCGCCGCGCGCCACGTCGCCATCCTCGGAGCCGTTCTTCTGGTCTTTTTCGGTCACAGGATCGGGTATCCTTGGTGAGCGTGTCGCTGGACTACGGAAGCACTTGGCCGACCACCTGCAGCAGGCTGTCTCGGTCCACGGGCTTCACGATCCAGCCGGAGGCACCGGCCGCCTTGGCCTGGTCTCGCAGCGCGTCCTTCGACTCCGTCGTCAGCATGATGATCGGGGTGAAGCGATGGCGCGGCATCTTCCTGATGGCGTGGATCAGCTCGATCCCGTCCATGCCCGGCATGTTGAGATCGGTGATGATCAGGCCGGGCCGGGCGCCTGCGCCGAGCTTCTCCGCGGCCATCTCACCGCTATCCGCCGTGATCACGGTGTGGTTCTTCTCCGCGAGGATCGCCTCGATACTGGCGAGCATCGTCGGACTGTCATCGACGATCATGATCGGCTTCATGCGGGATCCCCAGTGCGCGCTGCCTCTTGCCAACCGACGGTTGCGGCGAACACGGCGCTCACCGCGGGGCTTTCGGCCAGGCCCTCCACCGTCGGGCGGAAGACCATGAAGCATTGCAGAAGCGATGCGTGAAAATGGGTCGCTTCGCTGACATCCACCGCGGTGCCGCCGTCCCGCAGCCAGTCTGCGAGATCGGCTGCATCCTCGGCGCCGCAGACTTCGATGAGACGGGCGGTCGATCCGTCAAGCTGCATGGGCAAGGAACAGGTCCTCCGGATTGATGACGAGAAGCACGCGACCGTCGCCCATCAGCGATGTGCCAATAAAGCCCGGCAGACCGGATAGAATGCCGTCGAGCGGCTTCACGATTGTCTCCATCCGGTCTCGCAGATCATCAACCACGAAGCCGAACAAGTCGTTGTCTACTGCGGTTACCACAATCGTTTCGTCCGTTTTCTTCTCGTCTTTCGCCGCAGCGCGGTCGAAGAGCGGCGCGAGCCGGATCAGCGGCACCACCTGCCCGCGCAGCATGAAGGCCTCGCCGCCCTGCAGGCGCTGGATCTCGGTCTGCGGCACGCTGATCATCTCGCTGATGATCTCCATCGGGATCCCGTAGAGCGCCTTGCCGATGGCCACCACGACGATGCGGCTGATCGCCAGCGACAGCGGCAGCGACAGCCGGATCGTGGTGCCGCGCCCGAGTTCGGAGCTCAGCCCGACCCGCCCGCCGACGCGGTTGATCGAGGTCTGTACCACATCCATGCCCACGCCGCGGCCCGAGAGATCCGTGACCGTGTCGTTGGTCGAGAAGCCCGCCCGGAAGATCAGCGCCTGCGCGGCCTCGTCGCTCAGCGTTCCCGCCTCCTCGGCGCTGATCAGGCCGCGCTCCAGCGCCTTGCGCTTGACGCGTTCGGGATCGATCCCGCGCCCGTCATCGCTGATCTCCACGACCACCTGATCCGCCGCGTTGCGCACCGTGATGCACAGCGTGCCGACCTCCGCCTTGCCGAAGGCCAGGCGTTCCTCCGGCGTCTCCAGCCCGTGATCGAGCGAGTTGCGCACGATGTGGATGAGCGGGTCGCTCAGGCTTTCCACGATCGACTTGTCGACCTCGACATCGCCGCCGGTCATCGTGAGCGAGATCTGCTTGCGAAGCTTGCGCGCGGTGTCGCGCACCAGCCGCGGGAAGCGGTCGAGCACCTGGCTCATCGGCAGCATCCGAAGCTGCAGCAGCTCCGACTGCATCTCATGCGCGAGCCGGTCCACCACCGCATATTGCGCATCGATCTCGCCGGCGAGTTCCACGCAGTTGTAGACCTCGCTCGCGCGCCGGGAGAGATAGGGCAGGGCGTTCTTCGCGACGACCAGCTCACCCACGAGGTTCATGAGCAGATCGAGGCGCGCCTCATCGATGCGCACATAGGATTTCGGGGCGGCCTTTTCCCGCTGCGCCCCGGTGCCGCTATCGCCCGCCTCCGAAGCGGCGGGGCCGGCCTCGGCCGGCGCCTCGGCGCTCGCGGGCGTGTCGGCCACAGCGACCGGTTGCGCCTTGCGCGGTTCGGCCGGGCTCGGCGCCGGACCGGGCGCAGGGCTGGCTGCCGCACTTGCTGGCGCACCGGCTGGCGTACTGGGCGCAGACCTTGGCTCCGCGCTCGCCGCCTTGGGCGCCGCCGGCGCTGCCGCCGTCTGACCGGCTGCCGGCGCCGCTGCCGTGCTCTCCTCCGGCAGGCCCGCGCCCGCATCGCGGTCCGCGCTCGCGAGCGCCGAGAGCATCTCGCCCGCGATCCTGCCGAGCGCCTCGGCATCGCCGGCCGCCGCCTCGCAGCGCTGCGGGTCGATCCGGATCCGGCCCGGCAGCGACGCCGCGATGTTGCGCAGCGTGCGCGCGATCGAGCCCCCCCGTGCCGGCTGGTCCTCGCTCTCCGCGCCGCTCGCCAGCAGCGTGCGCTGGGCGATGATCAGCTCGGTCGCCAGCGCCACCGCCTCGTCCGAGGGCTCCGGCGTATCCTCGGGCGGGGTCCAGTCCGCGCCGGCTGCCAGTGCCGCGGCCACAGCCGCCGCCGCGGGCGCTGCCGCCTCCCCGCCGCTCTCCGCCGCTCCCGCCGGCACTGCCCTCCCTGGCGCCGCCACCGCGCTCAGATCGAGCGCCGAAAGCGCGATCTGATCGGAGGCATACCGGAAATGGTGCACGAGCTCCGCCTCGTCCGCATCCGCGATGCCGACGAAGACGAGATTGCAGTCATAGGGATCGAACGCCTCGATCTCCGGCCAGTCCGCCCGCGCGAAGACCCGCCAGGCCGCGAGGCCCGGCACACGCAGCCAGGTCAGGAGCGGATCGCTGCCCTCGAAGAACACATCCGCCAGCGGCGTGTAGCGCAGAGCGATATAGGCCGCGCCGTCCTCCGGCACGAACCCGTCCAGCAGCGCGTCCTTCACCGGATCGAGCAGCGCCAGCGCCGCCTCGGTGTCCACCGGCGCCGCCGCTGCCTCTGCCCCTGCGTCCTCCGCCGCGTCGCCCCCCTCGGCGCCGCCGAGCAAGCTCTCCAGCACCATCGCGCGCTCGCGGCCCATCGCGGCCGCGTCGTCGGGCAACGCCCCCGCGCTCTCCAGCGCATCCACCCAGTCCACGAGCAGATCGGTCGCCTCGAGCAGCGCGTCGATTTCCTCGGCCGAAAGCGGCGAGCCGTCGTTGCGCCGCGTATCGAGCAGGTCCTCGGCGTGATGCGTCAGCTGGGTCAGGGGCGCGAGATCGAAGATCCCCGAGGTCCCCTTCAGCGTGTGCATCGCCCGGAAGAGCTCCTCGATCAGGCCCGTATCGTCCGGCGCCTTCTCGATCGCGAGCAGGCTGGTGACCAGCCCTGTGACAAGGTCGCGGGCCTCCGCCGCGAAACGCTCCAGCAGATCGCTCATGCCGGGGCCCGACCGCTCATCAGCCGGCTGACCATGCGCACCTGTTCGGGCTGGGGCGGCTTCTTCATGTAATAGTTCGCTCCCGCGGCCTCGGCCTGCGCGAGGTCGTGCGTGTCCCCCTCCGAGGACAGCATCGTGACCGGGGTCTGCCCGACCTCCGCGTTTTCGCGCAACGCGCGCACCATCTCGATCCCGGTCATCTGCGGCATGTTCAGGTCGCAGATGATCACGTCCGGCTCGAGCATCATCGCCTTCTCCAGCCCGTCCGCGCCGTTGACCGCGGTCGTCACCTCGAAGCCGTCATCGCGCAGCAGCCGCTCGAGATAGGCGCGGATCGTGACCGCATCGTCCACGATCAGGACGCTCTTCGCCCCGCCGGTACCCGCCTCGCTCATGTCACGCTCCTCGCCCGCATCGGCTTTCGGTGCAGCATATGCTCGCCCACGCGCTGCGGCTCGAAGAGTGACGTCATCCGGCTAATGCTTTCCGAATGGCCGACGAAAATGTAGCCGCCCGGCCGGAGGCAGTCATAGAGGTTGTTCATCGCGACGCTCCTCGCGGAATCATCGAAGTAGATCAGCAGGTTGCGGCAGAAGACCACATCGATCGCCTTGAACTGCCGGGCGATCTCGCGGTCGAGCAGGTTGGAGGGCGCGAGCTGCACCGCATCGGCCACGCCGGGCACCAGCTGGTAGCCGGCCGCGCCGGAGGAGAGGCGGAAATAGCGCTTCAGCGCCGACTGCGGCAGGCGCGAGACCGACCGGCTGCCATAGCGCGCCTGGCGCGCCTTCGTGATGGCGTCGGTGTCGATATCCGTGCCGATGATCTCCACGTCGAACCGGTCCACATCCGGCCAGTTCTCGAGCAGGTAGATCGCGATCGAGTAGGGCTCCTCCCCGGTCGAGCAGGGCATGGACAGGATGCGCACCGGCCGGTTCGCCGGGCGCCGCGCGGTCACCTGCGGCAGCGCGTGCTTCACCAGCTGGTCGAACTGGTGCGCCTCGCGGTAGAAGAATGTCTCGTTCACCGTCAGCGCGTTGATCACGCTCTGCATCTCCGGCCCGCCCGGCCGGGTCCGCAGCCGCAGGAAGAGATCCCGGAAACTCGCCGCCCCGTATTCGACGATGCAGTCGCCGAGGCGCTTGCGCACGAGTGCGCTGCGATGGGGCGGAAAGGTGATGCCGGTGCGCTTGTGGAAGAACTCGGCGAAGCGCGCGAGATCGCTCTCGGTCACCTCCGTGCAGGGGTCTGCGGGCGCCTCGGTCTCTGCGGTCCGGCGGCTCGCTGCGCGTGCGATCATGGCGCATCCTCGGCCAGCCGCTCGCCGAGAAGGACGAGCGCGAATTCAATCGAGGGTTCCTGCGCAAAGCGTTGCGATAGCGGTGCAATCAGGTGCTGTGAGGCATGGGTGCCCACCTGCAGCAACGCCTCCAGCGCGCAGTTGCACGCGTTCGGATCCGGCTCCCAGCCGAGCAGGTCGATCAGCAGCGCCTCCGCGCGCTCGGCCGGCAGCGACGGGACCACCGCCAGCGCCTGGATCCGCACATCCGCGTCGTTCGAGCGCAGCGCGCGCGCGATCGCGGGCTCGGCCTCCGCGCCCATGGCGGTCAGGCAATCTACCGCGCGGTTGCGCCGCGTCGGCTCGGGATCCGCGAGCATCTCGGCCAGGCGGTCGGGCAGCATCTCGGCGCGGTGCGTCGTCAGCTGCGAGAGGATCAGCTCCAGGAGATCCGCCGAGCGCACATCGTCGAGCGCCTCGAACAGGACCTCCGGGTGGCGCTGCGCGGCGCGGCGCGCGGCATCGCGGCGCACCGCATCGTCTTCGCTGCGCAGCTCGGCAGCGAGATCGGCGGGATCGTCGCTCCGCGCAGCCGGCTCGGCCGCTTCCTGTTCCAGCGTCGCGCGCACAAGTGGCATCTTGCTTCCTCTCCGATCGCGTGTGTCACGCCGCCTTCGCGACGGCGCGGCAAAGGGCGGGGCCGATCTCTTCCTTCGCGAGCACCTCGTTCGCGCCGCCGAGCTCGACGAGGCGCCCGGGCATCCCGAAAACGGTGCAGCTCTCCTCGGACTGCGCGAGCACCGGCGCGCCGAGGTCGTGCAGCCGCGCGAAGCCCTGGGCGCCGTCCGTGCCCATGCCGCTCAGCAGCACCCCGAAGAGCCGCGCGGGCGCGAGGCAGGTCAGTGCGCTCTCCACCAACCGGTCGACGGAGGGTTTCCAGAGCGCGTCCGGCAGCGCCGGCGCGGGGCCGGCGAAGAGATGCGTGCGCGTCGTGCTCAGCAGGCAGTCCGCGTCCCCTCGCGCGAGGAAGATCCGCCCCGGCTCCACTGCCGTGCGCCCGGTGACCTCCCCGAGCGGCAGCGCGAATTTCGAGGAGAGCCGGCGCGCGAACGCGCCCGTGAAGCTCGCCGGCATGTGCTGCGCGATCAGCAGAGCTGCGGGAAAGCGCGCCGGCAGCGCGGCGAGCACGCTCTCGAGCGCCTTCGGCCCGCCGGTCGAGGCGCCGATCAGCACGATCGGAAAGCCCGGATCGAAGAGGCGCTGGCGCGACCGGGTCTCGTGCGCGCCGGGCGATGGCGCCGCCATCCGCTCGGGCGCCGGGCGGCGTTCGCGCCGCGCGGGCCGGGGGGCGGGTTGTGCGGCACCCAGCGCTGCGCCAACCTTCGCCTTCAGCTCGCGCGCCATCATCGCCTGGTCGCGCCCGCGCGTCGGGTCCGGCTTGCAGACGAAGTCGAGCGCCCCGCGGTCGAGGGCCTCGAAGGTCGCCTCCGCGCCCCCGGCCGGTTCGGAGGCCACCATGATCACCTTGGTCGGCGCGAGCGCGCGCAGCGCGGTCAGGCAGGCGAGCCCGCCCATCCCCGGCATGTTCACGTCCAGCGTCACCAGATCGGGCAGCGCCGCGCGCGCAAGCTCCAGCGCTTCCTCGCCGTTTCGCGCGGTGCGCACCTCGTGGCCGATGCTCTCCAGGATCTGGCGCACCATGCCGCGCATCGGCAGGCTGTCATCCACCACGAGGATCTGTGCCATCAGTCGGCGACCGAAGGTTCGGCGATCTTGGCCGGCTCGTCTTCCGATCCGCCGGACAGGGCCTCCGCGGGCAGGAGCAGGATCAGGCGTCCGTCCAGCTCCACGACCTCCTCGATCTGCGGCCCGGCCGTCCTCTCCAGCCGCTGCGCCGGCTTGATCGTGCTCGGCGGCACGCGCTTCACCTCGATCACCTCGTCGACCACATAGCCCGTCGCCGAGGAGCCTTCCGTCACCACGATGATCTGAGGCTGCGTCCGCCCCTCCATCGGCAGGCCGAACCGCTTGCGCGCATCGATGACCACGAGCACCGAGCCGCGGAGGTTCATCACCCCCCGGACCTCGGGCGCGGATCCCGGAAGTCGCGTCACCGCATCGGGCAGGGACAAGATCTCCTGCACAAGATGGATCGGCAGGGCATATTCCGTCTCGTCGAGGCGGAAGACGACGATCTGAATAGCGTCACTCCCTTCTGTCGGACCGTCCATGTCGCTGCCCTCCGTTCCTGCACCAAGTCTCGTCAGCGGATCGCTTTCGTCGTCACCGGCGCCGCTCTGCCCCGGCACATGCGCCTCGATCAGTATATCGGGGTCGAGAACCGTGATCAGCGCGCCGTCATCGGGGTTGCGCACCAGCCCGACACTCGCCTTCAACTGGGTGCTTTCGCCCCGCTCGGAGCCCTGTCCCGTGTCCTGATACGGCGCGGACAGGGGCACACAGGGTGGCTCGACTTCCACGGCGAACGTCTCGCGCGCGCCGTCGCGTTCGCGTCGTTCCAGGATCAGGGCGTATTGCGTCTGCGTCAGCGCGCTCTCCGCCCCGCGCCGCGCCTGCATGGTCCCGGCGGTGCCGAGGCAGTCTGCCAGCGCGAAGACCGGGATCGGCCGTCCGCGATGCTCCATCAGCCGCGGGCCGCCCTCGTCGCAGCCGGCCACCGCCGAGAGATCGCGCGGCAGCGGCGCGATCTCGACGAGATCCGACAGCGGCAGCGCGTAGGAGGCGCCCTCGCATTCGAAGCGGAGCAGCCGTCGATCGCTCGCGCAGCTCGTGTCGGCCTGGCGCGGCGCGCCTTTGGGCTTGCGCGGGGCCTGCTTGCGCTCGGCGCCGCGCTGCAGCGGCAGCCCTTTCTCGAAGAGCCGGTCGAGCGAGATCACGAGCACGCTCTCCGGCCATCCCTCGATCCCGAGCGTCCCGGTCACCACGCCGGTGTCCTGCCCGAAGCGCAGCGGCCGCACATCGCCGGCCTTGGCCTCGTGGATCGTCTCGACCCGGTCCACCAGGAGGCCGGCGATCTCCGGCGACTGGCAGACGATGATCGAGCCGTCATCCGCCCCGATCGTCGAGTCCAGTTTCAGCGCCTCGGCGAGATCGATCACCGGCACCACGGAGCCGCGCAGGTTCGCGACGCCCTTCAGCATCGACGGCGTGAACGGCATCGTCGTCATGTCGGGCTGGGCGATGATCTCCGAGGTCTTCGCGAGTTCGACCGCGAAGCGCTTGCCGGCCATCTCGAAGAGCACCATGCCGATGGTCTCCTCGGAGGACGCAGGCAACGCAGCGAGGGCCGTCTGATCGGGCGCGGCTTGGGACATTGTTGGCTTCCGACTCTGCCTAAAACCTGCGCTCAGCCCGCCTCGCGCCACCGTGCTGTGCGGTTGGCATCGTAATCGCTGAGCCAGGCCGTCACCTTGTCGCGCGCCATCGGTCGCGAGATCCCGTAGCCCTGCGCTTCGTGGCAGCCGAGCTCGTGCAGCAGGGCGAGATCGTCATCCGTCTCCACGCCCTCGGCGAGGGCCGTGAGCGACAGCTGCTTGGCGAGCATCAGCGTCGACTGCACGATCACGCGGTTGTCGGCATTCGTTGAAAGATCCGCCACGAGCGACCGGTCCAGCTTCACCGTGTCCACATCCATGCGCACCAGCATCGCGATCGAGGCATAGCCCGTCCCGAAATCGTCGAGCTCCAGGTGAATGCCGGCCTCCTTGATCTTGCGGATTGTCTCGAGCGCCGGATCGTCCTCCTCGTCGATATTCACCGACTCGAGGATCTCCACCGAAATGGCATCCGCCCCGAGGCCGTTCTTCGCCAGCTCCGCAGTAAGGCGCTCCACGAAGGTCTGGTCGCGCAGCGCGAAACCGGAGGCGTTGAGCGACACCCGCAGCTTCGAATGCCCCTGCTCGCGCCATTCGGCCAGCGCCTGCAGCGCCTGCTCCATGATCAGGTCGTCGATCTTCGGCAGCAGCCCCGTCTCCTCGGCGATCCCGAGGAACATGCCCGGCGGGATCAGCCCGCGTTCCGGATGGCGCCACCGCGCGAGCACCTCGAAGCCGACCACACGCCCGTCCGCGATGTTGATCTGCGGCTGGAAGAACGGCTCGATCCCCTCGCCCTCCAGCGTGTCGCGCAATTCGGCGTAGATCTGCGCGCGGTTCTGCAGGATGCCGCGCATGGCGTCCGTATAGAGCCGGACATTGCTGCGGCTGCTCTGGTCCGGGTGGCAGATCGCAATCTGCGCGTCCACGAGGATCTTCTCGGCGCTCGTCTCTTCCGCCGGGGCCGCCACCGCCGCCACATCGATCTCTATGGTGAAGTTCCCGGAGTCGAGCGGGACCACGACCTTCGTCTTCTCGGCCAGGGTTTCCGCCAGCGCGAGCAGCGCGTCCCGTGATTCGATCGGCTGCAGCACGATCGCAAAGTCATACACCCCGAGCCGCGCCAGAAAGGGCGGCTCCTCGAACGCCTCCAGCGCGGCGAAGACCAGCTCCTGCACCACCTCCTCGGCGGCGGCGGGGCCGTGGATCGTGCTCAGCTCGCGAAAATGCCGGAGCTCGAAGGTCAGGACGCCCACGCGGCCGTCGCGTTCCTGCAGCCTCAGCGCCTGCTCCAGGTGCAGGCCGAGCGCGCGGCTGTTGGGCAGGCCCGTGTCCAGATCATGCGCGAGCCGGTGCTCGAGCATGGTGGTCGTCTCGCGGAGGTTCTGCTCCTTGTGCTTGATCTCCGTCACGTCGTGAAACGAGATGATGTAGATCGGCTTGCCGCCGTGGCTGGCGGCCTCGACCGAGATCTGGTGCCATTCGCGCCGCCCGGCCGTGTCCGTAAGCTGGATCAGCCGCTCCGTGTCGCTGCTGTCCTCCACATCCTTCTTCATCGAGAGATTGTCGAAATCGATGAGGCCATCGACCTGCGACAGCACCCAGTCGCGGAACTGCTCCGGCTCCACCTCGCTCTGCGTGTTCATCCGGTAGGCCATCGCCGGGTTGCTCCAGAGCACCCGGAGCGACTTGTCCACGATCATCACGAAGTCGTCCGTGATCCGCGGGATCATGTCGACCATGCCGCTGATGCTCGTCGAGCCGGGCAGGTTCTTGGACGTGACAGAGATCATCGTGGCTTTCTCCTACGCTTCGCGATCATCCGTTAGGGAGCGGCGCGGGCGGCTCTCGGACGGGCTCACTTCAGGGGCCGAACGGGTTCCGGCTCGGGCGATCTTGGGGGCGGCGGCCCGGTCGCGAGGATCCGATCCTGGGGATCCGCGACCGGGCCGCCGCGCGGCTCAGCCGCTCAGGCGGCGCAGGGGCACGCGGTTTGTCTTCTCCGTCCAGCCATCGCTGTCGAAGCGCTCGAGATCCGCCGATTTGTCGGCCGCAGCCGGCGCATCGGCCATCTCGGGGCGCTCGGCCGCCTCGCCCTCGGCGCCGGTGCGGAACACCCGCACAAGCTCGGAGAGCCGCTCCGCCCGGTCGGTCAGGGTCTTGGCCGAACCGGCGCTCTGGTCAGCCAGGGCCGCGTTCTGCTGCGTCAGCTCGTCCATCTCGCCGACCGCCTGGGTGATCTCCTGCAGGCCGATCGACTGCTCCTTGCTGGCATCGGCGATCTCCTTGATCATGCCGGCCGCGTTGCGGATCGAGGCGAGGATCGAGCTCAGGGCCTCGTCGGTCGCCTCCACCAGGCGGTTGCCTTCGGCCACATGGCTGGCCGAGCGCTCGATCAGCTCCTTGATGTTCTTGGCCGCTTCCGAGGAGCGCTGCGCCAGCGTGCCGACCTCGGCCGCGACCACCGCGAAGCCCTTGCCGGCGTCGCCCGCCCGCGCGGCCTCTACCGCCGCGTTGAGCGCCAGCAGGTTGGTCTGGAAGGCGATCGAGTCGATCACGCTCGTGATCTCCGAGATCTGCGAGGCGCTCTCGCGGATCATCGTCATCGCCTGCACCGTCGAGGCCACGACCTCGCGGCCCTTCTCCGCCTCCACCGAGGCCTTCGAGGACAGCTCGTCCGCGGTCGAGGCGCTCTTGGCGTTCTCCGTCACGCTCGCGGCGATCTCGGTCATCGCGGCGGAGGTCTCCTCGATCGAGGCCACCTGGCTGTCCACCCGCGAGGCGAGCTCGCCCGCGCCGTGCGAGATATCGCCGGACTGCTGCGAGAGATCGATCGTCACGGTCTTCACCTGCGAGACCAGCCGCACCAGCGAGACCACCGTCTCGTCCACCCGCTCGGCGATCCGGCCAAGCAGCCCGCCATACTGGCCTTCGAGCTGCGTGCAGAGATTGCCCTCGGCAAGATGGCCCATGCTGCGCTCCACATCGTTCAGGAACGCGGCCACATCGGCGCAGACCGTGTTGAGCCCGTCGGCCACCTGGCGCACGAACGGATCGTCGATCTCGATGTCCACGCGCTTGGTGAAGTCGCCCTCGCCCACCGCCGCGAGCAGGCTGCTGAGCTGCTCCTCGGCATTGGCCAGCGCCGTGCAGTCATCCCACTGCAGCACATAGCCGATGCGGTTGCCCGAGGCGTCGGAGACCGGCGCGATCGCCAGATCCGCGACGAAATCGCCGAACTTGATCCGCGCGTTATGCGGCGACTGCATGCCGCTCAGCATGTTGCGGTTGCGGTCCGGCACATTGTGGAAGAAGTCGATGCTCTGGCCGATCAGCTTGTCCGCGGAGAACTCCGGGCGCTTCTTCTGCCAGTAGCTCTCGGTCTTGCGCACGATGCTGATGAGCGCGGCGTTCACATAGACGATCCGGAACTCGGCATCGGCCACCGCCATCGCGGAGGAGGCGGCGTCGAGCGCCGAGTTCAGGCGCCGCGCCGAGACCGCGGCCTCGTTGATCGGCTCCATCGAGCGCGCGAGCGCGCCGATCTCGTCCTGGCGCTCGCGGTCCGGCAGCTCGGCCTGCTCGCCCCGGGCGAGCGCCCCTGCCACCTCCGCGAGGCGCCGGATCGGCCGCGTCGTCGTGCGCCCGATCAGCAGCGCCGCAAGCGCCGGGATCAGCAGCGCCGGCAGGCTCATGATCAGGAGCTGCTCCTTCAGCGCATACTCATGCTTCAGGGCCAGGTCCCTGTCGCGGCTCGCGACAAGCGTCCAGTCCATTCCGAGAAAGTCGATCGCCGCCGTCTCGAGCAGCACCGGACTGCCCGCCACGCCCACGCCCTCGCGCAACCGCGGATGCCCCCCGAACGGGACCGGCGCGCTCACATCGAAGGCGGTCTTGCCGATGTCGTTCGCCTCGGTCGATGTCAGATCGCTGCGCAGCAGCCCGTCCGCGCCCACCAGGAAGGGCAGGATCACGCCGCCCTCGTCCCCGATCCGGATCGCGGCCTCGACCTGGGTCTTGGGGATCTGGAAGGCGACGATGCCGATCCGCTGCCCCGCCGCGTCCGTGATCGCCCGGCCGGCAAAGGCCTGCGGCGTGCCGGCGCTCGGCGCATAGGGCGAGAAATCCTCCATCACGACCTCGCCCGGCGCGCCCGTCAGCAGGGTCCGGGTCAGGCGCCCGAGGCCGCTGTCGCGATAGGGCCCGTTCAGGACGTTCGTACCGAAATCCGCTTCCTTGAACACCGAATAGACCAGCGCGCCGGTGTTATCGATCAGGAAGATGTCGTAGTAGTTGCGCGCCTCAATCAGGATCCGCATCGCCGGGTGCACGTCGCCATGCGCCCAATTATAGGCGCCGGCCTCGGCCGCCTGGTCGAGACGATGCTTCTCCCCGGTGGGGAAGGGATTGTTGTCGACATAGGCGCTCCGCAGCGCGGTCGCCGAGCCGTCGGCGGCGACCGTCTCGGCAAAGGCGGCGCTCATGCGCGTCAGGCCCTCGCTCACCAGCGCGGTTTCGGCGACGGAGGCCAGATCGGCTTCGATCGCGGCGCCCAGCGCGTTCAGCGCCTCGATCCGCGGGGCCATGGCGGCCTCCATCGTCTCCGCCACCTGGTCGCGCACATGGTCGGTCGCGGTCACGGTCGCGAGCCCGGCCAGCAGGACGATGCCGGCAGCGGAGGCCAGCACGCTCAGACCCACGGTCTTTGCGGTCAGCGACAAGGCAAAGACGCCGGAGCGCCGGTCGGAGTCAGAGTTTAGCTCGGGCATCAGCGGAACCTCGGGATATACGGAGATGCGGGTCAGCCCGCGCAAATTGGCGCCGGCCCCTTAAATTTCGCTTGCACTGCCTGCGGGAAAATCGGAGCCCCGCGTGATGCGCTCGGGCGCGCTGTCGCGGGGGAGGGGATATGGGCGGAGCATTGGCGGGGCTTCGCGTGGTCGATCTCTCGATCAACGCGCCCGGGCCTTTCGCGACGATGATGCTCGCGGATATGGGCGCCGAGGTCGTCACGGTCCTCAACCCGGCCACCGTCGCGGCGGCGCGCTATGCGGGGGCGGCGGAGGATCCGTTCCTGTCCGCCCGCCACGCGCCCTTCGACATGCTGATGCGCGGCAAGCAGAGCCTCGCGCTCGACCTGAAGGCGGAGGCGGGGCGCGAGGTGCTCCTGCGCCTCGCCGCCGGGGCGGATGTGCTGGTGGAGGAGATGCGGCCCGGCAAGCTTGCCTCCCTCGGCCTCGGCTATCCCGTTCTGTCCGAAGCCAATCCCGGCCTCGTGCTCTGCTCGATCAGCGGCTACGGGCAGACCGGCCCGCTGGCCGGGCGCGCCGGTCACGACATCGACTATATCGCCCGCGCCGGCGCGCTCTCGCTCTGCCGCGACGGGGCGGGCCGGCCGGTGATGCCGCAGAACCTGCTCGGCGACTATGCCGCCGGCGGCAGCCTCGCGGTCTCCGGCATCCTCGCCGCGCTCTACGAGCGCCACGGCTCCGGGCTCGGCCAGCATGTGGATGTCTCCATGACCGAGGGGGCGCTCTATCTCATGGCGGACATCGCCAAGGTCACCCTTGCCGCCGGCCACCCCGTCGAGGCCTGGCGGCGCACCCTCGGCGGCGGCATGCCCACCTATGATGTCTACGAGACGGCGGATGCGCGCTGGATGGCCGTCGGCGCCCTCGAGCCCAAATTCATCGCGATTCTCGCCGACGCGCTCGACTACGCCGCGCTGCCCGCGCTGATGGCCGAGAAGGCCGGCTGGCCCGAGGCGCGCGCGGGGCTCGAGACCCGCTTCGCCGCGCGCGACCGCGCCCACTGGACCGCCGTCTTCGACCCGCTCGACGCCTGCGTGGCGCCCGTCCTCGAGCTTGCCGATCTCGCGGGCGACGCCCAGCTCGCCGCGCGCGGCGCGCTCGCGCCCATGCCGGGCGATGCCGGCGCCGCCGGCGCCCTGCAGATCGCGCCCGCCCCGCGCTTCTCGCGCAGCAGCCCGGCGCCGCTCGCCGCCCCGCGCCTGCCGGGCTGCGACACCGAGGCGGTGCTCGCCACCCTCGGCTACGACGCCGCCGGCATCGAAACCCTCCGCCGCCGCGGCGCTCTCGGCTGAGCCGCCAGATCGGCGCCCAATGCTGAGCCGCCGCCGCCTCGCGAAATCGTGCTCCGCGGTGAAGAGGCCGCATGGCTCGCCCCTTGCACCGCGCCCCGCACTGTCCGAATACTGTCCCCGCGGGCGCCTGACGCATCGTCAATCGGTTCTGGGTCCAACGCCCCCGGCCGCGGACGAGCCGGCAGCGTGCACGACAACGAAAGAGAACAGAGGATGGAGGAAACAATGCTCTGGACCGCACCGACGATCGAAGAAGTGACCTGCGGCATGGAAATCAACATGTATTTCTCGGCCGAGGGCGACGCCGCCGAGCTGCTCTGACTACGGCGTGAACGCCCCCCGAGACCTGCATGGGGGCGCGCGGCGGTGACGCTGCGCGCCCTTGTCGTCGGCGCGGCGGCCGGGGGCGGCCTGCCGCAATGGAACTGCAACGCTCCCAACAGCGCGTCCTTCTGGCGCGGTGGGGCACCGCTCGCGGCCGCCTCGCAATCCTCGCTCGCCGTCACCACCGCGGCCCCCGGGGATCCGGCGGCGGACTGGGCGCTCCTCAACGCCTCGCCGGACCTGCGCGCCCAGATCATGGCCACGCCCGCGCTCCAGCCGCGCGACCCAGCGCGCTTCGGCCTGCGCGACACACCGATCCGCTCGGTGCTGCTCACCAATGGCGATCTCGACCACATCGCGGGCCTTCTCACCCTGCGCGAGAAGCAGCGCTTCACGCTCTGGATGACCGCCGAGATCGCGGGCGTGCTCGACGCCAACCCGATCTTCAACGCCCTCGACCCCGCCTTCGTCACCCGCCGCATCGTCGGGCTCGAAACCCCCGCCGAGATCCTGCCGGGCCTCACCGCCACCCTCTTCGCGGTCCCCGGCAAGGTGCCGCTCTTCATGGAGGGCGCAGAGGTGCAGACCGATCTCGAAGGCGAGCAGACCGTCGGCGTCGCCCTCGAGGCCGGCGGCCGGCGCGCCTTCTACATCCCCGGCTGTGCGCGCCTCACCCCCGCCCTCGCCGCCCGGCTCGACGGCGCCGCGCTCCTGATGTTCGACGGCACCGTCTTCCACGACGACGAGATGATCCGCGAAGGCGTCGGCCAGAAGACCGGCCAGCGCATGGGCCACATGGCCATGGCGGGCCCCGAGGGCTCGCTCGCCGCCTTCGAGGGGCTGAAAATCGCCCGCAAGGTCTATGTCCATATCAACAACACCAACCCCGTCTGGCGCTCCGGCAGCCCCGAACGCGCGGCCGTGGAGGCCGCCGGCTGGGAAATCGCGCATGACGGCATGGAGCTGAGCCCGTGAGCATCCTGAGCCCCGACGAGATGGAAGCGGCACTCCGCCATATCGGCGAGACGCGTTATCACCACCTGCATCCCTTCCATCAGCGCCTCCATTCCGGCGGCTGCTCGAAGGACGAGGTGCGCGCCTGGGCGCTCAACCGCTACTGCTACCAGCGCATCATCCCCATCAAGGACGCCACGATCCTCGCGCGGATGGACGACACGGTGCTGCGGCGCATCTGGCGCCAGCGCATCGTCGACCATGACGGCGAGATCGACGACGCGCCGGAAGGGGGCCTGCGCCGCTGGCTCGCGCTCACCGACGGGCTCGGCCTCGACCGCGGCTATGTCACCTCCATGAAGGGCGCGCTCCCGACCACCCGGTTCGCCTGCGAGGGCTATGTCGGCTTCGTGCGCGACCGCACGCTCCTCGAGGCCATCGCCTCCTCGCTCACCGAGATGTTCTCGCCCATGATCATCGGCCAGCGCGTCAAGGGCATGCTCGCGCATTACGACTTCGTGAGCGAGGACACCCTGCGCTACTTCGGCCACCGCCTCAGCGAGGCCCCGCGCGACGCCGATTTCGCCCTCGAATACGTCAAGCGCCACGCCACCACGCCCGAGACCCAGGCCGCCGCCCTCGCCGCGCTGGAGTTCAAATGCGGCATGCTCTGGTGCCAGCTCGACGCGCTCTGGCACGTCTATGTCAACGGCAATCCGGCGCCCGGCGCCTGGATGCCGGGCGACGCGCTCGTCGAGGGCCAGGCGGCATGACCGCCGAGCCCGCCGCGGTGGAGACGGTGCTGCCCGACCACGCCATCCCCGTGCTCCCCCGCGGCGTGCGCCTGCGCCATTGCAGCGTGCGCGACGGCTGGTTCCTGCTCGCCCCCGAGCGCGCCATGAAGCTCCAGGCCACCGCCGGGCACATCCTCGGCGCGGTCGACGGCGAGCGCAGCTTCGCCGGCGTCGTCGCCCATCTCGCCGAGGCCTTCGACGCGCCGCCCGAGCGCATCGCCGCCGATGCACGCCCGTTCCTGATCGATCTCGCCAACCGGCGCATGCTGGAGATCCACCGATGAACGACCAGCCGAAGGCCCTGTCCGAGGCGATGGCCGCCGTCCCGGTGCCCATGGCCATGCTGGCGGAGCTCACCCATCGCTGCCCGCTCGCCTGTCCGTACTGCTCGAACCCCATCGATCTGGAGCGCCGCTCCGCCGAGATCGACACCGCCGCCTGGATCGACACCTTCCGCCAGGCCGCCGCCCTCGGCGTGCTCCATGTGCACCTCTCCGGCGGCGAGCCCGCGGCGCGGCGCGACCTGCCGGAGATCACCACCGGCGCCATCGAGGCCGGGCTCTACACCAACCTCATCACCTCCGGCGTCGGCCTCACCGAGGCCAGCTTCGACGACCTCGCCGCGCGCGGGCTCGACCATGTCCAGCTCTCCATCCAGGGCACGGATGCGAGCACGGCCGACCGCCTCGGCGGCTACAAGGGCGGCTTCGAGACCAAGATGAAGGTCGCCCAATGGGTCGAGCGCGAGGGCATCCCGCTCACCATCAACGCCGTGATGCACCGCCAGAACCTCGACAGGCTGGCCGAGACCATCGAGCTCTCCGTGCGCCTCGGCGCGCGCCGGCTCGAGATCGCGCACACCCAGTATCACGGCTGGGCCTATCGCAACCGCGCCGCCCTCATGCCCACGCCCGAGCAGGTCGCCCGCGCCGGCGAGATCGCCGCCGAGGCGCGCGAGCGGCTGAAAGGCACCCTCGTCATCGACTATGTGACGCCGGACCACCTCTCGCGCTTTCCCAAGCCCTGCATGGGCGGCTGGGCGCGCATGGGCCTCGTCGTCACCCCCTCCGGCACGGTCATGCCCTGCCACGCGGCGGCCACCATCAAGACGCTCGCCTTCGAGAAGGTCACCGAGCGCCCGCTCGCCGAGATCTGGGCGCGCGGCGAGGCCTTCACCGCCTTCCGCGGCACCGGCTGGATGCAGGATCCCTGCTCCGATTGCGACCGGCGCGAGAAGGACTGGGGCGGCTGCCGCTGCCAGGCCTTCGCCTGGACCGGCGATGCGGCCGCGACCGACCCCGCCTGCAGCCTCTCCCCGCACCACGCCGAGATGCGCGCCGCCGCCGTCACCGAAGCGTCCGATGCCGGGACGGACTTCGAATACCGCCGCATGTGACCAGGCGGTTTTCGAACGAAGTTGCAACGAACTCGAATTCAGTAGCGTCTGCGGACTTGCTTCGCAGCCTCACCGCGACGACATCCTGTCGCACGGCATAACGCCGTATCGGGGGCCGGAATGGCCGATTGTCGTGTCTGCTTTGTTCCTTCTGTGCGGGCCGCTTCGAGTGTCAGGCCGGCGAATGGTGCGTGCGCTTGAGCTTTGGAACCGACGCTGAACCCTTCGGACCGCTCGCCGCTTCTCCCGCTGCCCGGGACTGTCTGCGCGCCATCCGGCGCGAATGCGGCCGCGTGATCCTCTATCTCGGCGAGACGGTGGACGGCGCGATCCTGCCCGTCTGCATGCGCGCGCGGGACTATGTGCCGAGCGGCAGCGACCGCCTGCTCGGCCGCATCGCCGGCACGCCCGTCCTGACGCATGACGGTTGCGAGGCGCGCTGGTGCGAGCTGCGCCTGCTGCTCGACGTGGCGCAGGGCCGTGCGGTGCCCGGCTCGCTCACCGCGGGGGAGGGCCGGCGCTTCGAGGTGTCCGCGAACCCCTTCGACCCCGCGCGCGGTCGCCCGCGCGGTACCGCCTCCCGCGGCACGACGCAGCTTCACTGATCCCGCGGGCCTCGTGCGGCCGTCCGGCGCCCACTGCCGGCCCCGCGCCGCTCAGGCCGCCAGCCCCCGCATCACCGCGATCAGATCCGCCGTCTCCTCGAAGCCGATCCCGGGGCAGGCGGTCAGCGCCACCAGGCTGTCCTCCACCCCATGCGTGTCCGCGAACCCGCCGAAGGGGCGGAAGAGGTCCGGATAGCTCTCGTTGCCGCCGAG
>JBCBWF010000347.1:0-5298 GCA_039817245.1 Pseudomonadota bacterium
CTCGTCGGGCATCACGCCCTCGACGAGGATCCGCCCCGGCTCGATGCGGACATAAGCCTCCGGCACCGCGGCCGCAGCGGCCACGGCGACGGCGATCTCCGGTCCCCATTCGGGCGGCGGGGCCGCGGCGCCGGTGCCGCTCAGATCCTCGACCGTGAGCGCCGGGAGCGTGCGACCGAGCGCTATGAGAAGGTCCGCACGCATCGCCCGGTCCGCGAACTGGCCCGTAAGGGTGAGCCGCTGGGGCCGGCGATGGATCTCGAGGCGCACCGGCGGGCGCCGCTCGGCCGGCACGGGCGCCATCTCCGTCGCATCGCGGAGGGCGGTGTAGGGCATGGTGTCCGCAAGCGCACGAAGGACGAAGGCGCGCTCGTCCGGGTCCGGCGCCGTGCCCTCGAGCGAGAGGGTCAGCCCGTTCGCCGAGACCCGCGCCCAGCCGGTGGCCCCCGCACCGTCGAGCACCGCCTCGGCGCGCATAAGCAGCCGCGCCTCGATGAAGCCGGCCCCGGCCGCACCGGCGAAGCGCAGGCCCACCGCGAGCGCGGCGAGCCCGATCAGCAGCGTGCCCCAGCGGGCGATAGCGGCGAACCGCGGCGACACGGCAGGATGCGTCCTCTCTGGCAAGACCGCCGGCGGCGCCGGCCCCCCTGCAAGACCACAAGGCAGGCGGCGGCGCAACCGCCGCCCTTGTTCGCATGGGCGCGCCGCGCCATGGTCCGCGGGCTGGAGGAGCCGGAGGAGGATCCGCGATGTGCGCCGATGTCCCGCGCCCTGCGCGGAGCCCGCGCATCGTCGCCCATCGGGGTGCGAGCGGGCACGCGCCGGAGAACACGCTCGCCGCCTTTCGCGCCGCGGCCGAAGCGGGGGCGGGCTGGGTGGAATTCGATGTCTGCCTCCTCGGCGACGGGACGGCCGTGCTCCATCACGACGCCACGCTGGAGCGCTGCACGGATGCGACGGGGCCGATCGGGGCGCTCGACGCAGCCGCGCTGGCGGGGATCGATGCGGGCGCCTCGTTCGGCGCGGCCTTCGCCGGCGAGCGGATACCGCGGCTTGAGGCAGCGCTGGCCGAGCTTGCCCGCCTCGGCCTCGGCGCCAATCTCGAGCTGAAGCCGCACGGGGCGGAGGGCCCGGCGCTGGCCGATACGGTCGCCCGAATTCTCGCAGCGGAGCACGCGGCCGGGCGGGACTGGGCGCGGGCCATGACGGTTTCGAGCTTCGATCACGCAGCTCTTGTCCGGTTCCGTGCCGCGCGCCCCGAGATGCCGGTCGCCCTGCTCTACAAGGCGCCGGCGGCGGACTGGCGCGAGACTGCAGCGGCGCTCGGCGCGGAGGCGCTGCATCTGCGCATCGGCGACTTCGAACCGGCCTTTGCGGCGGAGGCGCGCGCGGCCGGGCTCGCGCTCCGCACCTACACGGCCAACGATCCATCGGCTGCGGCACCGCTGCGCGCGGCCGGACTCGGCGCCGTGATCACCGACCATCCGGACCGGTTTCTGGCCGACCCGGCCTGGGCCGCCTGGGCTCAGGACTGAGGGCTGAGGGCTGAGCGGCGTCAGAGCGCCTTGGCGAGCGAGAGGCCGAGGAAGAGGATCATCGTCAGCCCGATCGGCACCCCGGCGGGGAAGTACGCCTTCTGGCTGAGCGCGATATAACCCGTTTCCCGCTCCCCGATCAGCCGGCGCGCGAGGAAGAAGCCACCAAGCGAGACCAGCGTGATCACCGCCCACATCAGGAGCACGATGCCCACGGCCGAGCCCGGCACGAAGGGCACGAGCGCGATGAGGAGCTTCAGGTCGCCCCCGCCGATCTTGCCGCCCGAGATCTGGAAGATCCCCCAGCCGACGCCGAAGGCGATCACCGTGTGCCCGATGCGCCAGAGGAAGGTCTCCAGCGGCAGGCCCCAGCTCCCGGTCGCGAGGAAGACGAGGAAGATCAGCAGCACCGCGATGTTCGGGATGCGCATCGCCTTCATGTCGCTCCACATGATGTAGGCGAGCAGCGGCACGAGCCCGGCAAGCGCGATGCCGAGGGCGGCGTCGGACATGATCACGGCGTAGTCCTCAGTTCAGGATGGCGCCGTCGAGCTGCGCGAGCCGGTCGGCCGCCTGCTGATAGTGGCGCGGATGGTGGTCGACGGCCGCGGCGAACAGGCCCCGCGCGGTGCGGGTGTCGCCCTTGCGCAGCGCGATGACGCCGAGATTGTGGTAGATGATCGCGCGCTCCTCCTCGGTCATGGGCACCACCGGGATCCGGTAGTCCCCGCGCAGCCCGCGGGAGATGGCGAGGTTGTTCTTGGCGCTGAAGAGGCGCGAGTCGTAGCTCACCGCCTTCTCGAAGGTCTTGGAGGCCTCGGCGAGCTCGCCGCGGGACATGAGGCTCACACCCCAGTTGTTGAGCGTCTCGGCCGGGTTCGGGCTCTGCTGCTCGGCGCGGGCATAGGCGGCGTCCGCGGTCTCCCAGTCTTTCGTGTGGTCCGCGACCATGGCGTCGAGCAGGTGGCGGCGCGGGGTGTCGAGGCTCTCGGGCAGCGAGCCGGCGAGTGCCGTCGCGTCGTCCCAGCGGTCGAGCCGGATCGCGACATAGGCATAGTCGAGCCGGTCGGAGGGCTCGTCCTGCTGCAGCGCCATCAGCTCCTGATAGGTGCGCGAGGCCTCGGGGAAGCGCTGCGCCTTGGCGTAGGAGCGCGCAAGGTTTCGGCGGAAATCCGCCCGCTCCGGCTCGCGCGCCATGGCCTTCTCGAAATAGCTTACGGCACTCTTGGGGTCGCCGACGGTGAGCATCAGCTGGGAGAGATTGACCTCGTCGATGATGTCGCCGGCGAGCGGGTCTTCCTTCTCCTTGATCGATTCGGTGCAGCCCGCGGTGAGCGCGGCCGTGATGCAGGCCGCCATGATGCTGCGCAGAACCCGCTCGGTCATCTCGTTCCCCTTCCTTGTCGCGCCTGTCCCCGTCGGCGCGTGTGCTGGGTGCATCCTGGTCCGCCGCTTCGTTCAGCGGTCGGCCGGATCCCCTGTAGGTTGTATCGCATTCTCGGTATCGGCGCGCGCTTCGACGGCCTCCGGCGTGGATCTGTCGGCAGCTGAGTCCGCGATGCCATCATCCGGCGCCCCGGTGGCGGGCTCGGTGGCAGCTGGCGTTGCGGTGTCGGTCTCCTCGTCGCCCAGCGGCGCATCCGCAGCGCTCTCGGTCGGGTCCGTCTCCGGGGTCTCCGCCGCGCTGTCGTCCGGTTCCGAATGCGTGGCGCTTTCGGGCTCCTCAAGGGCCGGCGCGCGCACCGCTTCCGTCGCCTCGTCGCTTTCGGCCGGCGGGGCCGTATCGGCGTCCGGTTGCGGGTCGCCCGCCTCGAGCGCCGCGAGGTCGTCTGTCCCTGCCTCTTCCGCGGCTGTCTGCGCGGCGTCGTCCGCCGCCTCTTCTCCGGTCTCGTCCCCGGTCGGGTCTTCGGCCGTCGCTTCGTCCGGCTGCGCGGGCGGCGCACCGCCCTCATCGGTCAGCCGGTATTCGCTGCGCCCGAGGCGGACGACGTCGAAGGTCATCGCCTCGTCGCGCCCCCCGCCGAGCAGACCGCGATCGAAAAGGATGCTCTCGCTGCGGTCGAGGTTCAGCTTCGCCACGTCGCTCGAGCCGCTGGAGACGACGAAAGCGGTCTGGAACGCCTCCTGCGCGGCGGAGTAGTTGCCGCGGCTGTAGAGGACGAGGCCGAGGGCGTTGTTCACATCCACGTCCTGCGGCGCGATCAGGCGCGCCCGGGTGAGGTATGCCTCCGCCTTCGCCATGTGCCCCTGCCCCGCGGCCGCGATGCCGGCGCCGGTGAGCGCCCTGGCGCTCACGCCCTCCACGAGGAGCGAGCGCTGGAACGCGATCTCTGCCTGCGCGGGGTCGGAGGCGTTGAGGAGGCGGAGGCCGAGATTGAGCCAGCTCTCCTGACCGCGCGGGGTGATGCGCTCGGGCTCGGGCGCTTCGGACAGGGTCGCGGGCGATGTCTGTTCGCAGCCCGCCACGAGCGCACCGGACAGCAGCAGAACCGCGAACGCCCGGGCGCCGCGCATCTCAGCCGCCGGCGAGCTGCGCGAAGGCGCGAAGGATCTGGATGAGCGATGGGCCCACGAGAATGAGAATGAGCGGCGGGACGGTGAAGAACATGGTGCCTAGCGTCAGCTTCGTCGGCAACACGTTCGCCTTTTCCTCCGCGCGCATCAATCGCTTGTCGCGCATTTCGGCCGCGTAGACGCGCAGCGCCTGGCTGATCGAGGTACCGAAGGCGGTCGACTGGATCATCACGGTGACGAAGGAGCTGATATCGTTGACCGCACATCGGTCCGCGAAATCGCGCAGCACCGATATTCGGTCCTTACCGACGCGGAACTCCTGGCTCACGATGCCGAGCTCATAGGCGAGCGGGCCGGCCGCGGCCTCCATCTCCTTGCCGACGCGCGCCATGGCCTGGTCGAGCGACTGGCCGCCCTCGATACAGACGAGCATCATGTCCATCGCGTCCGGGAAGGCCTTCTGGATCTCCTCGCGCCGCACGGCGATGGAGCGCGTGACCCAGTAGACCGGCGCGAGATAGCCGAGAAAGGCCATGACGCCGGTGATCAGCACGCCGACGGGGATGTTGGGCTTGGCGGGCGCGATCAGGAAGAGCACCGAGCCGAGCAGCGTGAAGCCGATGCAAAGACCGGCGCGCGCCATGTAGTAGCTGCGCACCGCCGAGGGGCCGTCGAAGCCCGCCTGCCGGAGCTGCTTGCGCGTCTCCGACATCTGCTTCTTGTCCTGGGGCTGCAGATAGTCCGCCAGTCCCCCGGTCGGCCCGTCTTCCGCGTCGCGCAGCTTGACGAGCTCGCCCTGGATCCGCTCCTCGCGGAAGTTGAACCGGTCGAGCGGGTCCTTCTTCTTGCGCAGGAGCAGCGGGATCGCGATCAGCACCAGCAGGATCGAGACGCTGGCGATGGCGTAGAACGGCGCCTGTTCGCCATACTCCTCGATCAGCGCGGCCGTGAGCCGTTCCAGAAATGCGCTGATTGCGTCGCCGAGTTCGCCCATCGGTTCAGACCTTGATGTTCACAAGCATGCGCATGAAGAAGACGTTCAGCACCAGCAGCACGAAAGTCACGATCGCGCCGGGGATGAACAGCGGGTGATCGTCGACCGCTTCATAGTAGTCCGGCTTCACAAGCTGGACCAGCAGGAGCGCGATGATCGGGAAGACCGAAAGGAACCAGCCGGACCAGCGCGCTTCCGCCGTGATGGCCTTGACCTTCCGGAAGAGCTTGAACCGCGCGCGGATCACCTTGGAGA
>JBCBWF010000150.1:0-10942 GCA_039817245.1 Pseudomonadota bacterium
CGCTGGGCGGGACCGAGGCGTGGTTCTGGATCCTCGGCCTCTTCGGCGCGGTGACCATGCTCGTCGGCTCGGTCTGGGCGCTTCGGCAGACGGACCTGAAGCTGATGCTCGCCCACACCACGGTCATGGGCCTCGGCACGCTGGTGATGTTCCTCGGCGGCGGCACGGAGAAGGCGGTGGTTGGCGCCTGCCTCTTCCTCATCGTTCACGCGCTCTACAAGGCCTCGCTCTTCCTCATGGTCGGTTGCCTCGACAAGAAGGCCGGCACGCGCGAGGTGGATGCGCTCGGCGGCTTGGGGGCCGCCATGCCGATCACCGCGACGATGGCGGCGCTGGCCGCGCTCTCGATGGCCGGGATGGTGCCCTTCGTGGGCTTCCTCGGCAAAGAGGTGCTCTACGAGGGTGCCATCGGTGTGGCCAACGAGCCGGTGCTCATCACCGGGGCCGCCCTCATGGCAAACGCGATGATGGTTGCCGTGGCCGCGCTCGTCGCGATCAGCCCCTTCCATTTCGGCCCGCGCCTGAGCCCCAAACCGGCGAGTGATCCGCACTGGACGCTCTGGTTCGGCCCGGCGCTCCTGGCGGTGCTCGGCCTCGTGCTCGGCGTAATGCCGGGGCTGCTCGGCGATGCGATGATCGCGCCCATCGCCTCGGCCGTGCTCGGCCGGCCCGTCGATCTGCATCTCTATCTCTGGCACGGCATTTCGGTGCCGCTCCTGCTCAGCCTCGCCACCTTCGGGCTCGGCGCGCTCTTCTTCCTCGGTGCGCGCGCGGTGCGCACGGGGCTCTCCAGCGCCGAGGCGAGCGGGCTCTCGAGCGCCGACGAGATCTACGACAAGGTGCTGCTCGGCGTGGAGGGGGCGGCGCGCTGGATCACGCGCGGCGTGCAGAACGGCTCGCTCAGCTTCTACATGCGCTGCACTTTCGCAGCGCTCGCGCTCGTGCTCTGGGGTGCTGTCGGCATGAGCGAGGGGCCGCGCCCGCCCATCGCGCTCGACCTGCCGATCTTCAACTTCACGACCCTGATCATCATCTGCGTCGCCACGGCGGTGGTGATCCTCACGCGCTCGCGTCTGCTCGCGATCTGCGCGCTCGGCGCCGTCGGCACCGGCATCTCGGTGATCTTCGTGCTCTACGGCGCGATCGACGTGGCCATGACGCAGCTGATGATCGAGATCCTCGTCGTTGTGTTCCTGGCCATCGCGCTCCTGCGCCTGCCGCGGACACCGGAGCGGCGCGGCTTCCGCGTCGGCGATGCGGGCATCGCCGCGGCGCTGGGGCTCGGCGTGACGATCATCCTCTTCTCCGTGCTCGGCACGGGCCTCGATCTGCGGCTGACCGAGTTCTTCGAGGCCAACAGCGCCCCCGCGGCCTATGGGCGGAACATCGTGAACGTGATCCTCGTGGATTTCCGCGCGCTCGACACCATGGGTGAGATCGCGGTGATCGTGATTGCCGCCATCGCGGCCGTGGTGGCGCTCACCTCCGGGCCGGGGCGCGCCGCGCCGCTGCCCGCCCCGCTGCCGCCCGAGACGGAGGAGGCCGGCCCTCAGGTCGCGAAGGAGACGCAGACGCAATGAATTCGGTCATCCTCAGCACGGCAACGCGGGTGCTCGCGCCGCTGCTCTTCCTGTTCTCGGTGTTCGTGCTCCTGCGCGGGCACAACGATCCGGGGGGCGGCTTTATTGGCGGGCTGATCGCGGCCACGGCGATTGCGCTGGTGGAGAAGGCGAGCGGGCTGGAGCGCGCACGCCGGCTGCTCATGGTCGAGCCGCTGTCCATCGCCGCCGTCGGCCTTGGCTGCGCGGTGGTCTCGGCCTTCTGGGGGCTTCTCGCGAAGGGCGCGGTGCTCGCCGGGGTCTGGCCGCTCATCACCATCGGGCCGGACGGGGAGAAGGCGGGCCTGCCCGTCGGCTCCATCCTGCTCTTCGACACCGGTGTCTATCTCGTGGTTGTCGGCGGTGTGGCGGGCATGCTCTTCACGCTGGAGGCTGCGGCGCTCGGAGCATTGCGCGGGCGCGGCCAAGGCGAGGAGGACTGAGCATGGAACCGGCCCTCTCCGTCCTTGTCGGCCTCCTCGTGGCCGCGGGCGCCTATCTGATGATGTCCAACAATCTCATCCGGCTGCTCTTCGGGCTCATGCTCATCTCCAATGCGGCGAACCTCACGATCTTCGCGGCCGGGCGGATGACTTATGCCGAGCCGCCGCTGGTGCCGGCCGGGGCGAAGGTGCCGGCGGGCGAGGTCGCCAATGCGTTGCCGCAGGCGCTGATCCTCACCGCCATCGTGATCGGGTTCGGCCTGCTCGCCTTCACCCTGTCGCTGGTGCTGCGCGCCTACGCCACCTTCGGAACGGCGGATAGTGAGAAGATGCGCGAGGCAGAGCCGGTCCCCGGCGTGACACCCCGCGATCGCGGCGAGGCAGGCTGATGCTGGCGGCGTTCCCCATTCTCGTACCGATGGCGACGGCGGTGCTCTGCTACCTGACCCGCCATCATCCGGTGCACCGCGTCATCTCCCTCATCGGGGCCGGCGCGCTCCTGATCGTCGGCCTCATGCTGCTCTTCGAGGTGGGCGCGGGCGGGCCCAAGGCTGCGCAGATGGGCGGCTGGGCCGCGCCCTTCGGCATCACGCTGGCGGTCGACACGCTCTCTGCCGCCATGGTGGTGATCGCCGGGCTCGCGATGCTGACCGTGCTGCAATATGCCAGCGTGGAGGTGGATCCGGAGACCGAGGCGCAGGGCTATCACGCGCTCTGCCATGCCATGGCCACCGGGGTCTGCGGCGCCTTCGTCACGGGCGATCTCTTCAACCTCTATGTCTGGTTCGAGGTGATGCTCATCTCGTCCTTCGGCCTCCTGGTGATCGGAGGGCAGAAGGCGCAGATCGACGGCGCGATGAAGTACACCGCGCTCAACCTGGTGGGCACCATCGCGTTCCTGACCGGCGTGGGCCTGCTCTACGGCACGGCCGGCACCCTGAACATGGCGGATCTTGCCGTGGTCCTCCACGGGCGCATGGGCGAGACGGCGGTGCTCGGCGCGGCGGGCATGCTGCTCTTCGCCTTCGCCGCGAAGGCTGCGCTCTTCCCGGTCTTCTTCTGGCTGCCCGCCTCGTATCACACCCCGGCGGTATCAACCTCCGCGCTGTTCTCGGCGCTCCTGACGAAGGTCGGCGTCTATTCGCTCCTCAGGGTCTTCACGCTGGTCTTCGAGCCCGGCACGCCGGCAATCTCGGGCGTGCTGCTCTTCGGCGCCGCGCTCACCATCGTGTTCGGGTCGCTCGGCGCGGCGGCCCAGACGGATATGCGGCGGATCTTCTCCTACCACATCGTCAGCCAGATCGGCGTGATGACCCTCGGCCTCGCCATCGGCACGCCGCTCGCGATCGCCGGCGCGATCTTCTATTTCTTCCACCACATCCCGGCGATGATGAACATGTTCCTGCTCGGCGGGATCGTGCAGGAGGAATGCCGGAGCGAGGCGCTCTCCAAGATCGGCGGGCTCTGGGTGGCCGGGCCTTGGCTGGGCGTGGTCTTCCTGGTGCCGACGCTGTCGCTCATCGGGGTGCCGCCGCTCTCGGGCTTCTGGGCGAAGCTGCTGATCGTGCGCTCCGGCATCGAGGCGGAGTACTACGTGCTCGCCGCGCTCGTGCTACTGTCCAGCGTGCTCACCTTCTTCTATTTCGGCCGGCTCTTCGTGGAGGCGTTCTGGAAGCCGCGGCCCGGCGTGGAGGAAACGGCGATCGCGCCGGTGTTTCCGCCGCGCGCCATCGTCGCGCCCGTGCTGACGCTCGCCGGCGTGACGATTGCGATCAGTCTCTTCGCCGGGAATTTCTTCGCCGTCGCCGAGCGCGCGGCGGGCGAGTTGCTCGATCCGCTCTCCTATCTGCGCGCAGTGCTGGGAGGTCCCTGATGCTCCGATTGCTGTTGAAGCCGTTCAACATCGTCTGGCTCGTGATCTACTTTCTCTACGAGTTGGTGGTCTCCGCCTCGCGGGTGTTCTTGGAGGTGATGACGCCGGGCCTCTCCGCCACGCCCCGCTTCATCGCCATGCCGCTCGACGCGGACACGGATCTCTCGATCACGCTCACCGGCAATCTCATCACGCTGACGCCGGGCACGCTCACGGTGGATGTCAGCGAGGACCGGCGCCATCTGCTGATCCACGCGATGTATACCGACGAGGGCGTGGATGCCGTGAACGCCGCGCTCAAGGGCGGGATCGAGAAGGTGGTGCTGAGGGCCTGCGCATGAGCCTCCTGATCGGAACCAACCTGTCCGGCCCGCTGGCCTGGGGCGCCGTGATCGCGGCGATGCTGATCCTGGCGGGGGTGATCTGCACGCTCTACCGCCTGGTGGTGGGCAAGACGCTGCCGGATCGGGTGGTGGCGCTCGATCTTTTGTCGATGCTGCTCACCGCCCTTCTGGTGCTGTTCAGCCTGGCGGTGGAGGAGGGAGCCTATCTCGATGCAGCGCTCGCCATGGCGCTGGTCTCCTTCCTCGCGACGGTCGCTTTCGCGCGGTATGTGGAGCGGCGGGACGGGCGGCGTCCGAAGGCGGGCCAGAGGATCGCGAAGCCCGGGAAGCGCATCGATGGCTAACGTTCTGGAGATCCTGTCGGCTGTCTGCCTCGTCGCCGGGGGGGCCTTCTGCTTTGCGGCAGGGCTCGGCCTCGTGCGCTTTCCGGATGTCTTCATGCGCATGCATGCGGCGACCAAGGCCGGCACCCTGGGGCTCGGCCTGATCGTGCTGGCGCTCGTTCTCTCGGAGCCGGTTCTGGATGTGCTGGTGAAAGCCGTGCTCGTGGCGGTCTTCATGATCATGACGACGCCGGTCGGCTCGCATCTGATCGGGCGCGCTGCGTTCCGGACGGGCTCCCCCCTCTGGGAGCGCACCGAGGTGGACCCGGCCTGCGAGGCCTTCCGGGAGGCCGGCGAGCCGGAGCCCGAGGAGGACCGCGCCGGTGACGACCCGGCCGCCGCCGGGCGCAGCGCCTGAGCGGACCGCGCCGCTCGCTCAGCGGCCGGCGACGAGGGCGCGCGCGGCGCAATACGCCCGAAGCGCTGCGAGCGCCGTGAAGCGCGGGCCGTCGAACAGCATGGTGCAGCCGAGGCTCACCCCGTCCTGCGCGGCGGCGAGGCCGGCAGCGGCGCGGGCCGCAGCGGTGCGGTCATCGTCGAAGGCACGGCCGAGGCTGTCGTTGAAGCGCGCAACCTGTGCGGGATCCTGCCGCACGGCGCAGCCGGTGGTTGCGAGGAGGGCGGCGAGAAGAACGAAGCGCGTGATCGGCATCTGCGGGACCTTTCCTTGAGGCGACCCGCGCGACGCTAGGCGAGGCAGGCGCGGTGTTGCGCCTCTTCGCGCTCCAGCGCCCGCTCGCCGCCCGCCGCTTTCAGGATCGCGTCAAGGGGCCTGGCAGGCGGAATCGCCGCGCTGCGCGCGCCGATGCATCCCGCGCTCTCCTCACCCCTTCGGGGTTCCTCGAGCGGTGGGCCAAGCGTCGCCGAACCGAGCCGCGCCGCGGCGGCCGGGCAAACGACAGGCGGGAGAGGGAGGGGGCGGGCCAGGGAGGCGGGGTGCCAGGGAGGGGCGGGCCAGGGAGTCGGGGGGCCGCTACCAGCGGGCCTTGCGCTTCTCCAGGAAGGCGGCGATGCCCTCGCGGGCCTCCGCGCCGCCCAGCGCCTTGGCGATGGCCTCGGCCTCGCGGTCGAGCTGTGCGTCGAAGCCATCGCCATAGCTCGCGCGCAGGAGCGCCTTGCCGCGTGCGAGCGCCGAGGGGGGACCGGCAGCGAGCATTGCCGCCCATTCCTCCGCCTCTCTCAGCGCATCGCCGGGGTCGGTCAGGCGGTTGACGAGGCCGAGCGCGTGCAGCCGCTCCATGCCGATCCGGTCGCCGGTCATCACCATTTCGCTCGCGAGCGCACGGGGCAGGGCGCGGGCGAGCAGGGCCGTGGCACCGCCATCCGGGGTGAGCCCGATCCGCACATAGGCGATCGAGAGATAGGCGCCGCGCGCGGCGACCATGAGATCGGCCGCGAGCGCGAGCGAGGCCCCCGCGCCCGCCGCCCCGCCCTCCACCGCCGCGATGATCGGGCAGGGGCAGGCGCGCATCGCGCGGATCATGGCGTGGAGCTTCTCGACGCTCGCGCGCCGGGTGGGCAGATCGGCCTCCGAGCGCGCCTTCAGTCCCGAGACGTTGCCGCCGGAGCAGAAGAAGCCTGCAGCACCGGTCAACACGATCGCGCGCGTACCGTCCGCGGGCGCGGTCTCGCAGATCTCGCGAAACCCCTCGTAGAAGTCCCAGGAGATCGCGTTCCGCGTGGCCGGGTCGCGGTTGGTGACCGTGAGGACCGGGCCGGTGCGGGCGGTCTCGATGGTCATGCCGCCGCTCCCGCCTCGCGGCCGAGGGCGATGAAGCGCTCGAGGTGGTGATCGGTGTCGCCGAGCAGGTGGTCCGTCATCACGAGGCGCTTGGCATAGTGCGGCAAGGCATAATCCCAGGTCATCGCGATGCCGCCATGGAGCTGGATCGCCTCCTCCGCCACCAGCCGGCCCACGCGCCCGGTGAGGTGCTTGGCTGCGGCGAGGTTGCGCTCGCGCGTGCTGCGGTCGGCCTCCAGGGTGCCGGCGGCCAGCATGACGGCCGAGCGCGCCTGCTCGATCTCCAGCGTCATCTCGACCATGCGGTGCTGCAGCGCCTGGAACTGGCCGAGGGGGCGGCCGAACTGCTGGCGCGTCTTGAGATAGTCGAGCGTCATCTCGCGGCAGACTTCCATCAGCCCGATCGCCTCGGCGGCGAGAGCGAGGATGCCGCGGCCGACGGTCTCCTCGATCAGCGGATAGGCCTCGCCGACGGGGCCGAGCGGGCGCGCGGGCGTCTCGGCCAGGGTGAGTTCGGCGGCGCGTCCGCCCTCCACCGTGCCGTAACCGCGGCGGTCGAGCCCCGGAGCGTCGGCTGCCACGAGAAAGAGGCCGAGACCTGCCCGCTCGCCCGGCTCGCCGGCGGTCCGCGCGCTCACCACGATCCAGTCCGCGCTGTCTCCGTTGGCGACGACGGCCTTGCGCCCGGAGAGGCGCCAGTCCGCATCCGCGCCATCCGCCCGGCAGGAGACCTCGGCGAGGTCGTAGCGCCCCTCCGGCTCGCCATGGGCGAAGGCCAGCAAGGTCTCGCCGGCGATGGCCTGCTCGAGCAGGGCGGTCTCGCCCGCGCGGACCAGCGGCCAGGCGCCGAGGATGCCGCTCGCCAGGAACGGCTCGACCACAAGGCCGCGGCCGAGATGCTCGAAGACGAGCGCGATATCCTCGCCGGCGCCGCCGAAGCCGCCGGCCTCGGGCGGGATCAGCGCGCCGATGAGGCCGAGTTCGGCCATCTCCGCCCAGAGCGTGCGCGAGAAGCCGTCCGGCTCCGCCGCTGCGGCATGGCGGAGCTCCATCTCGTAGCGTTCTCGCAGAAACCGCCCAGCGGTCTCGCCCAGCATGCGGCGCTCGTCGGATAGCGTGAAGTGCATGGGTCTTCCTTCTTCCCCGCGGATCCGCGGGCCGCTCAGAGGCCGAGCATGGCCTTTGCCACGATGTTCTTCTGGATTTCGTTCGAGCCGCCGTAGATCGAGAGCTTGCGCATGTTGAAGTACTGGTTGGCGACCGGGTTGGCGCCCGCGGGGCCGATCTCCTCGCCGTTCCAGCCCTCGTCGAGCGCTTCGGGCAGATAGGGCATGGCATAGGGGCCGAGGGCGCGGCGGATGAGGTCCGTCGCCTCCTGGCGCACCTGGGTCCCCTTGATCTTGAGAAGCGACGCGTTCGCCCCCTCCGCCGTGCCGGCCTTGGCCTCGGAGAGGACGCGCAGGTTGAAGATGTCCATGGCCATGAGATCGATCTCGAGGCGTGCCATGCGCGCGGCGAAGAGCGGATCCGCGGCGAGCGGCTTGCCGCCCTTCCGCTGTGCCGCCGCCACACGCTTCAGCCGGTTCATCAGCGCCTTGGAGTAGGCGACGCCCGCGATGCCGGTGCGTTCGTGGCCGAGCAGGAACTTGGCGACGGTCCAGCCGCGGTTCTCTTCGCCCACGAGGTTCTCCGCCGGCACGCGCACATCCTCGAGCCAGATCTCGTTGACCTCGTGCTCTCCGTCGAGCGTCACGATCGGGCGGACCTCGATGCCCGGGGTGGCCATGTCGATCAGCAGGAAGGAGATCCCGGCCTGCGGTTTGGCGGCCGGATCCGTGCGGACGAGGCAGAACATCATGTTCGCGTGGTGGCCGAGGGTGGTCCAGGTCTTCTGGCCGGTGACGACGTAGTGGTCGCCCTCACGCACGGCGCGGGTGCGAAGCGAGGCGAGGTCCGAGCCTGCGCCGGGCTCGGAATAACCCTGCGCCCACCAGTCCGAACCGTCGAGGATGCGCGGCAGCCAATGCGCCTTCTGCGCGGGCGTGCCGAACTCCAGGAGCACGGGGCCGAGCATGTTGACGCCGAAGGGGATGATCCGCGGGGCGCCGGCGGCGACGCACTCCTCCTCGAAAATGTGCTTCTCGACCGGCCCCCAGCCCGGGCCGCCCTGCTCCACGGGCCAGGACCAGGCGAGCCAGTTCCGCGACTGCAGGCGCGCATGCCAGAGCTCGTAGTCCTCCTTCGCGAGGCGCTTGCCGCCTTTCACCTTGGCGGCCAGGGAGGGCGGGAGGTTCTCGGCGATGAAGGCGCGGGCCTCGGCGCGGAACGCCTCCTCGTCGGCGGTGTAGGTGAGGTCCATCGGAGGGCTCCTTCGCTTCGTCTGTCCCGCTCGCCCCAGGGCGAGCCCGCTGCCTGCCGGCAATCGATGCGTCAAAGGGTATCCGGGTGACCCCAGATGCAACTGGCCTGCGACGACAGGACACCGCCATTGCCATGGGCGAGGCTCAGCTTGGCGCCCTCGATCCATCCGCCGGGCTCGCGGGGGCCTTCGTCGTTCCCCGCTGCCGTGCGGATCTGCCGGATCGCCTCGATCGTCACGAAGAGACCGTACATGCCGGGGTGGACGCAGGAGAGCCCGCCGCCGTTGGTGTTCACCGCGAGCCCGCCGCCGGGGGCGATATGGCCCCCCTTTATGAACGCCGCCGCCTCGCCCTTCGCGCAGAACCCGCAGTCCTCGAGGAAGAGCAGGGTGTTGATCGTGAAGGCGTCGTAGAGCTGAACGCTGTGCATCTCGGCCGGCCCGTAGCCTGCCATGGCAAAGGCGCGCGGGGCGGAGACCGCAGCGGAGGTGACCGTGAGATCCGGCATGGCGGAGATCATGCGGTGATGGTGCTCGACCGCTGCGCCGAGGAGGTGCACCGGTGTCTTCGGTGCGTCCTTCGCCCTGTCGGCCCGCGTCATCACGATCGCCGCCGCGCCATCGGTCACCAGGCAGCAGTCGAGCTTGCCGAGCGGGTCCGAGATCATGCGCGCCGCCAGCACGTCCTCGACCGTGAGGGGGCCGCGCATGAAGGCTTCGGGGTTGAGATTGGCCCAGGCGCGGGCGGCGACGGCGACCTCCGCGATATCCGCCCGCGTCGCCCCGAAGTCGTGCATGTAGCGCGAGGTGGCCAGCGCATAGGCGGTGAGCGGGTTGCGCGGCCCGTACTGCGCCTCGAAGGGCATCGGTTCGGAGATCGACTTGAAGCCGCCGGCCGTGCGCTGGTTCGAGCCATAGGCGATGACGGCGACATCGATCAGCCCCGCCTCCAGCGCCATGGCCGCGTCCAGCGCATGCGCCATGAAGGAGGAGCCGCCGATATTCGAGCCGTTGGACCAGGCGGGCCGGATGCCGAGATACTCGGCGAGCGACATGGCCGCCATGGAATGAAAGGCCGTCGCGGCGAAGAGGCCATCGACCTTCTCGAGCGGAACGGAGGCGTCGGCGAGCGCTTTCACCACGGCCTCGGCCATGAGCTCCATGGCGTTGCGGCCCGGGGCTTCGCCGGTGCCGGCGGTTGCGAGGCCGATGCAGGCGGCCTTGCCGCGCAGATGCCGCAGATCGCTCATGCCGGCGCGCTCTCGGGCTCGAAGATGACCGCCGGTTCGCCCGCAAGCTCACCGATGCGCGCACGCACGGCGAGGCCGATGGTGACGGCATCGGGGGCGATCCCCTCGACACGGGCCATCATCCGGGGGCCCTCCGCCAGATCGATCAGGGCGATGTTGTAGTCCCCGCCCTTTTCGGGGCGCTGGCGCGTGCAGGTGGTCGCGTAGACGGTGCCGCGGCCGGACGCCTCGACCCATTCGAGATCCGTCTCTCCCGAGCCGGGGGCGGCGACGCGCGGGTAGAAGACATGTGCCCCGGTGCTCCGCGAGCGCTGCAGCATGAACCGCCCTTCGGCGAGATGTGCGCGCCATTCGGCCTCGGGCCCTGGCCCGGTCATGTCGGTCATCGCTCTCCTCCCGCAGCGCCGCGCCGGTTGGTCCGGGCTGGCAGATCGCCGCGCAGCGTCGGGCTTCGCGACCTGCGGGTCAAGTGGGCGTGGCTGGGCGTCTCAGCCTTTCCACTCGACCTCGACGAAGCGGATCTCGGTCGCGCCGGCGTTGATCACGTCATGCTCCACGCCGGCCTCGCGGAAGTAGCTCTGGCCGGCGACGAGCTGCGCCTCGCTCTCCGCGCCGCCGGGCCCGATCAGGCGCAGATGCCCGTCGGTAAGCGGGGTGATCACGTAGTCGTACTCGTGGCGATGCCAGCCGGTCGCGGATCCCGGTGCGAAGCGGTACTCGGTGACGCGGGTGCGGGCGTTGTCCACATGCACCGTCGGGATCGCCAGGGGGCGGGTCGGCTCGGTCATCGGGAAGCTCCTTCGATTGCTCTCTCGCGGGTGGCAATGCCTCTGCGGCCCGCCGCCTCCCCCGCCCGCCCACCCGTTCGGCGGCGGGCCGCAGAGGCGAGGCATCGTCATCATGCCACAGATCGGGACCATTGGGGCCGGCAAGGCCGCGGGGCGGCACGGC
>JBCBWF010000007.1:0-38929 GCA_039817245.1 Pseudomonadota bacterium
CAGACGGTTTCGCCGTCAACCACATGAAGCTGATCAAGCGCTGGCTCGACGAGGGCCTGGCGGAGTTCGGTGCCGAGTCCCAGACGGACTGGAGCTCGGGCGCGCTGACCAACTTCACCGAAGGCAACTGCCTCTTCCACACGCGCTCCACCGCGAGCCATGCACGCATGGCCGACGAGATGAAGGCCAACTGGACGGCCACCCACCTGCCGCACAACGAGGGCGTCGAGCCGGGCAACACAACGATTGGCGGCGCCGGGCTCTATGTCCTGAAGGGCTTCTCTGAAGAGGAGTACGCAGGCGTTGCCGCGTTCTTCCAGTCGCTGACCTCGGTCGACACCCAGAAGTTCTGGCACGATGCGACCGGGTATGTGCCGATCACCAAGCAGGCCTACAAGGAGCTGAAGGACGACGGGTACTACGAGAAGAACCCGACCAAGGAACTCGCCATCATCCAGCTGCTGCGTGGCGGCGACAACCCGGCCCGCGTGGCGCGTCTCGGCAATTACGAGAACATTCGGATCGCGCTGGAAGCGGAGCTGCGCCAGGTCTGGGCCGGCGAGCAGTCCGTCCAGGAGGCCATGGACAACGGCGTGCGCCGCGGCAACGAGATCCTGCGTCGCTTCGAGAAGCTGAACGCGCGCAAGGCCGAGGAGCTCTACCCGGCGCTGGCGCAGTAATCCGCAGATCGGGTTGCTCCTGTGTTCGGGTGGGCGGGGTCTTGCGGCCCCGCCCGCTTCTTTGGCCGCACGTGCACTTGCCACGGTCGGCCGCCCCTGTCCCGTTGACGAAAGACCATTGACCGATGCGACGCGTGACGTTTGACGGCCGGGTCCTGCCATACCTGCTGCTTCTGCCGCAGCTTCTCGTCCTGGCCTGGTTCTTCTTCTGGCCGGCGGCGCAGGCGCTCTACCAGGCCTTCACCTTTGCCGATCCGTTCGGCGGGCCGTCGCAATGGGTCTGGTTCGAGAACTTCGAAGACCTCTTCGCCCAGCAGGAATACCTGGAAGCCATCTGGGTCACGATCGTCTTCAGCGTCTCGACCACGGCCCTGGCCCTCGGCCTCGGCCTCTTGTTCGCGCTCTTCGCCGATCGTGTGATCCGCGGATCTGACGCGTATCGGGTCGCGCTGATCTGGCCCTATGCCGTGGCTCCCGCCATCGCCGGCGCGCTCTGGAACTTCACCATGAACCCGCATTCCGGGGTTGCCGCCTATGCGCTGCAGAACGTGCTGGGGGTCGACTGGAACCCGGAGCTTTCCAGCCCGCAGGCCATGGCGCTGGTTGTCTTTGCGGCGGCGTGGAAGCAGGTCGCGTACAACTTCGTCTTCTTTCTGGCCGGCATGCAGTCCATCCCGCGCTCGATCATCGAGAGCGCGGCGATGGACGGGGCGGGGCCGCTTCGCCGGGTGCGCGATATCGTCATTCCGCTGATCTCGCCGACCACATTCTTCCTGATCGTCCTGAACATCGTCTACGCCTTCTTCGACACCTTCGGCATCATCGAGTTGACGACCGCCGGTGGCCCCGGCGATGCGACGACGATCCTGGTCTACAAGGTCTATCGGGACGGCTTCATCGGCCTGGACCTCTCCTCGTCCGCCGCGCAGTCCATCGTGCTGATGCTGGTCGTGATGGCGCTCACCGTCGTGCAGTTCCGCTTCCTGGAACGCCGCGTGCATTACTCCGCCTGAGAAGGGGGCAACGGCCATGATCGAGCGTACGCCGATCCTCGATATCGTCACCCATGTGGCGCTGGCGCTCGGCATTCTGCTGACCGGGTTTCCGATCTATCTCGCCCTCGTCGCCTCCACCCTGACGCCGGCGGAGGTTAACCAGGCGCCCATGCCGGTCTGGTTCGGCGACCAGTTCCTGGTCAATGTCGCGGAGGCGTGGAGCCGGGCCGATCTCGGCATGCAGCTCACGAATTCGATGATCCAGGCGGCGGGGATCACCTTCGGCAAGGTCGCGATCTCGATCCTTTCGGCCTTCGCGATCGTCTATTTCAACTTCCGGTTCAAGATGACCGCGTTCTGGATCATCTTCATGTCGCTCATGCTGCCGGTGGAGGTGCGCATCGTGCCGACCTACGAGGTCGCGGCGAATGCGCTGCTGCCGCTGGTCTGGCTGGGCGAGCTGCTGATGCTGGACGATCTGGCGAGCTGGGTGAGCGGCAACCGGATCACCTTCGATGTGAAGCTGTCGCTGCTGAATTCCTATTCCGGGCTGATCTTCCCGCTGATCGCCTCCGCGACCGCGACCTTCCTCTTTCGCCAGTTCTTCTTGACGATCCCGAACGAGATGGTGGAAGCGGCAAAGATCGACGGCGCGGGGCCGATGCGCTTTCTGTGGGATATTCTGCTGCCGCTGTCGCGCACAAACATTGCGGCACTCTGCGTGATCCTCTTCATCTTCGGCTGGAACCAGTTCCTCTGGCCGCTCCTGATCACGACCCAGCACGAATACACCACGGTCGTGATCGGCATCGCCAAGCTGATGCCGCAGCCCGAAGGAGTGCCGGAGTGGAACCTCGCGATGGCGGCGGCGCTGATCGCGATGCTGCCGCCGGTGTTGGTCGTCGTCCTCCTCCAGCGCCTCTTCGTCCGCGGGCTGGTGGAGAACGAGAAGTAGCCGGAGAGGCGGGCGAAGGCGGCTCCCGCTCGCCCATGGCCGTTCGCGGGAACTCAGCTCTGCCCGGGGCGTGCCACCTCCGCCGGGGCCGGGGGTGGGCGCTGCTGGTGGCCGACGGCGCGCAGGATCGCGCCGATTTGCATGAGCTGGTCGGAGAGCGGGTTGGTGTTGCGCCAGACCATGCCGACGGTGCGGGAAGGGCTCGGCGCGGGAAAGCGGGCGAGGTCGATATCGGCCGCGCGGGCCTCGAGCGGCAGCGCCATCTCGGGGATGAGTGTGACGCCCATGCCCGCGCCGACCATCTGGACCAGGGTGGAGAGGGAGCTGCCTTCCATCAGCCGGCGCGGCTGGGCGTCGGCGGGGGAGGCCTCGGCCGCCTGGCAGAAGGAGAGCGCCTGGTCGCGGAAGCAGTGCCCTTCCTCCAGCAGCAAAAGGCGCATGCTGTGCAGCCTGCCGGGGCTGGGAACGGGCTTGTCCGCGTCCGATGCGTGGCGGACGAGCACGAAATCCTCCTCGAACAGCGCGAATTCGCGGAGCGCTGGTTCGGAGATCGGCAGGGCGACGATGGCGAGATCGAGCCGCGCCTCCAGAAGATCACCGATCAGCGCGCGGGTGACGGCCTCCCGGAGCTCGAGCTCGAGCTTGGGGAAGCGCTCGGCCAGGGCCGCGATGATCTGGGGCAACAGGTAGGGCGCGACGGTGGGGATGATCCCGAGGCGCAAGCGCCCGGCGAGGGGGCCGCTGGAGGCGCGGACCATGTCCTCGAGCTCGTCCACCGCGAGCAGGATCTGGCGCGCCTTGCGGATGAAATCCTCCCCCACCGCGGTGAGGCGCACCTGGCGCGGGCCCCGCTCGACGAGCGGCGCGCCGAACATCCCCTCCAGCTCCTTGATCTGCAGGGAAAGGGCCGGCTGGGAGATCGCGCAGGCCTCCGCCGCCCGGCCGAAATGGCGGTGCTGGGCGAGCGCCTCGAAGTAGCGGAGCTGTTTGAGGGTCAATCCACTCATTTGCTCAACTTATCGCCGCCTTTTGTTTATTCAATTGGAGTTTATGGGAGGCGGCGGTTAGAACCGTTCCAGACTGAGCGCCAAGCTCCTGTCCCCCCCGCCAACGGAGAGTCTCATGGACGGAAACAACGTGAACCCCACCGGTTGCCCCATCATGCACGGTGGCAACACCGCGATGGACAAGCCTGTCACGAAGTGGTGGCCGAATGCGCTGAATCTGGACATCCTGCATCAGCACGGTGCGCGCACGAACCCGATGGATCCGGACTACGACCATCGCACCGCCGTGAAGGCGCTGGATTTCGAGGCCGTGAAGGCCGATGTGCGCGCGCTGATGACCGACAGCCAGGACTGGTGGCCGGCGGACTGGGGTCATTACGGCGGCCTGATGATCCGTCTCGCCTGGCACGCGGCGGGCTCCTACCGCATGGGGGACGGCCGAGGCGGGGCCGGCACCGGCAATATCCGCTTCGCGCCGCTCAATTCCTGGCCGGACAATGCGAGCCTCGACAAGGCCCGCCGCCTGCTCTGGCCCGTGAAGAAGAAGTACGGCAACGCGCTGAGCTGGGCCGATCTGATCATCCTCTCCGGCAACATGGCCTATGAGAGCATGGGCCTGAAGCCCTTCGGCTTCGGCTTCGGGCGCGAGGATATCTGGGGTCCCGAGCAGGACATCAACTGGGGCACCGAGGACGAGTGGCTGGCGCCGAGCGAGAACCGCTATGGCGATCTGGACGACGCCTCGACGCTCTACAACCCGCTGGGCGCAGTCCATATGGGCCTGATTTACGTGAACCCTGAGGGGGTTAACGGCAATCCGGACCCCGCGCGCACGGCCATGCATGTGCGCGAGACCTTCGCGCGGATGGCCATGAACGACGAGGAGACGGCGGCGCTGACCTGCGGCGGACACACCGTGGGCAAGGCTCATGGGCGCGGCGCGGTGGACAGCATCGGCGTGGCGCCGGAGGGCACCGGCATCGAGGCCCAGGGTCTCGGCTGGGCCAATCCGGGCCATGAGAGCAAGGCCACGAACGCCTTCACCTCCGGCATCGAGGGCGCCTGGACCAAGCACCCGACGCAGTGGGACATGGGCTATTTCGACTATCTCTTCGGCTATGAGTGGCAGCTCACCAAGTCGCCGGCGGGCGCCTGGCAGTGGGAGCCGGTCGATATGCCGGAAGAGGAGAAGCCGGTTGATGCGACCGATGCTTCTCTTCGGCACAACCCGATGATGACCGATGCCGATATGGCGATGAAGGTCGACCCCATCTACAACGAGATCTGCCAGAAGTTCCGCGCCGATCCCGATTATTTCGCCGATACCTTCGCGCGTGCCTGGTTCAAGCTGACCCACCGCGATATGGGGCCGAAGGCGAACTATTATGGCCCGGATGTGCCGGCGGAGGACCTGATCTGGCAGGATCCGGTCCCGGCGGGCAACACCGGCTACGATGTGGACGCGGTGAAGGCGAAGATCGCGGCGAGCGGGCTCTCCAGCGCCGAGCTGATCACCACCGCTTGGGACAGCGCGCGGACCTTCCGCGGCTCGGACAAGCGCGGCGGTGCCAATGGCGCGCGGATCCGGCTGGCGCCGCAGAAGGACTGGGCGGGCAACGAGCCGGAGCGGCTGGCCAAGGTGCTCGGCATCCTTGAGCCGATCGCCGCGGAGGCCGGCGCCTCGCTGGCCGATGTCATTGTTCTGGCAGGCAATGTCGGGCTGGAGGCCGCGATCAAGGCCGCCGGGCACGACGTGGTGGTGCCGTTCGCACCGGGCCGCGGCGATGCGAGCGCCGACCAGACCGATGCGGCGAGCTTCAGCGTGCTGGAGCCGCTGGCCGACGGCTTCCGGAACTGGATGAAGGAAGATTATGCGGTCAGCGCCGAGGAGCTGCTGCTCGACCGTGCGCAGCTCATGGGGCTGACGGGGGCGGAGATGACCGTCCTGCTCGGCGGCATGCGCGTGCTCGGCACCAACCATGGCGGCACCAAGCATGGCGTCTTCACCGATCGTGAGGGTCAGCTGACCAACGACTTCTTCGTCAACCTCACCGACATGGCCTATAGCTGGCATCCGGTGAATGACGGGGCGAGCTACGAGATCCGCGACCGCAAGACCGGTGCGGTGAAGTGGACCGCGACGAGCGCGGATCTGGTGTTCGGCTCGAACTCGATCCTGCGCGCCTATGCGGAGGTCTACGCCCAGGACGACAATGCCGAGAAGTTCGTGCGCGACTTCGTGGCGGCCTGGGTGAAGGTGATGAACGCGGATCGCTTCGACCTGGTGGCGTGATGTGGCGGTCCGGGCGGCTTCGGCTGCCCGGACACCCCCCGCCGGGCGTTGTCGCGGGCGGTAAATCAACTCAGTAAAAGAATCAAAAACCGGGGTCCTCGGGCGCATGCTCGGGGGCGGGCATGATCTGCGCCTGCGGGGCGGCCTGCTGGGCGACGATGCGGAAGGCGCGCGAGTCCGGCAGATCGCGCCAGAAGGCGAGACGCTCGTATTTCTGGAAGAGATCGGGCGGCAGGATCGTCTTGCGCGGGCGCGGCGCGACGGTGCGGTGCACCCGGTGCAGCCCGTCGAGCCCGAGCTGGGCGTCGAATTCGGGCGCATCGAACTCCACATCCGCGAAGTCATGCGCGAAGGGCGGCTCGCCGAGGAACTCGTAGAGCAGCGAGAATACCTCGGCCGGGCGGGTGGCGACGAGGTCGTATTCGACGATCACGATCCTGTCCGCATAGTCCGAGTAGCAGGCCTCGCGCAGCGCGTGCCAGGGAAAGCCGACGAGGCGGTTCGCATTCGCCAGCGCCTCGACCCGGGTGTAGACGGTCGAGCGCTCGCCGGGGGTGTTGAAGAGGCGGGTGTGCTCGAAGGCGTTGTTGCGAAACTGGCGCTCGAGCGAGTCCATGATCCAGGCGAGATCGCGCACGAGGCAGATGACCTTGGCCTCGGGGAACACCTTCATGAGCGCGGGCAGCTTCGCGGTCCAGGCGCGGTTGGTGTCGAAGATCACCGGTTCCGGCTGGTCGGCATAGTAGCTGTCGAAGAGCCCGCGCAGGAGGCGCGCGCGCTGCGCCTCGGTGACGGTGCTGGAGAGTTCGGTGCCGGCGGAAACCTGGGCGATCATCCCCTCGAAAAGGCTCGCGATGGGGCTCGACATGCCCGCATGGAAGCGCGGGTTCTGGCGCAGGAGCGCGGCGGTGAGTGTGGAGCCCGACCGCGGCAGGCCGGAGATGAAGTGAAAGCGGCGCGGCTGGTCGGGCATGGGCGTCCTCCTCTCGGCGCAGGCGCGCGCGAGGGGACCGGGGCGCGCAACCCTTCGTGCCGGACATTAGAGAGATAGGCGCCCGGCCCGAACCGCGAAGACACGCGCATGCGGCCGCTCCCACCCACGACACCCTACGCCCACATCGGTGAATGGTGTCTAAGCGCTCCGGCATTCCTGCCATCCGGCATTCCAGCTATTCGACATTCCCGTCGACTGTCACTCCCGCCATCCAGCACGGCCTCACAAGATGTTCATTTAATGTTCTCATCTCCGCGCATACGGTGTCGTGGGCGGGAGCGGCCGCAGGGCGCCGCCGGGTCGCCGGGCGGTGGGTCGGCGGCCCGGCTGGTGCGGCATGCACGCTACGCCGTGTTCCTGCCGGCCGAGGCGGTCCTGCCGCGGGAGGGCTTCGCGGGCATGCCCGGCCCGATCTACGGCCTGCGCGGGCCGCCGTTCGAGGCCAGGTCCACAGGACCGGGACCGCCGCCATGTCGTCTGTGCATCCCGCTGACGATGAGGGAGGCATGCCCAGGGGCTGCCATGATCGGACGTCTCGCAGCCCCGGCCGATCGATTGCGCGCCTGAAACGGCGATCATCGAGCATCCGACGCCCCGCGAGGGGCACGCCGTGCCTGATCGGCGCGTCACTTGAGAGCACCGCCGTGAACGCAGGCTTAAATGGGAAGTTCCGGAACATAGCAATCCCAACGCGTGCTGGTGGAGAAACGGGTTCGGCTCCCGAGCCGATGTAACCCTCTCGCAACCAAAGTCGGAGAACCACACGACACGTCTTCTTTCCGCGTCGGTGCTCGCCCTGTATCTGGCCACCCCGGCCGAGGCCATCGTCTTCGACTTCTTCTGGACCGGGGATCCGTTGGCGGACCCGACCATCGTCTCGTCGAGCGACCCGACACTCAGGGCAGTGGGAACGGTCGAGATCGATGCGCTGCCGGGCGCGAGCTTCTCGCTCGGGGACATCTTGTCGACCAGTATCGCCGTCAGTGGCGACAGCATCATCGACTTCACCTTTACCGAATGGACTTCGGCGGGCGGGACAATCGCCGCCGACGGGATGAGCGCCAGTTTCAATGCCGCGGGCAACCCTTTTGTGTTTGGAGCCGATGGTTCCTTCGGCTGCAGTTTCTTTGAGTGCGGTAACGGCCCTGGAGACTTTTACTATCGAAGCCTCCAGCCCTGGATCGGGCTTCATCTTAGTCTCCTACGGGAGCACTGAAGAGGCCTTGGTCTCGCTGAGCCTCACGGTCGCCAACCCGGCCGCAGTCCCGTTGCCCGCTAATCTGCCGCTCCTGCTCGCGGGGCTGGCGGGCCTGGCCCTTCTTCGTAGCCGCGCCGGCTAGGCCGCCCGGGCGGGGAGCTTGCGTCAGGCTTTCCGGTCTCACGGGCATCCCCAGAAAGCAGCCCATCCTTGTCCGCCACGCTCGATGGGGGCCGTCCGCCATGACGACGCGGGTGGGTGCGGCCGCAGGGGTGGTGCAGGGGCGTCGGCAAGCGCCGCGGCCGCACGGCCCGGACGTCCGCGCGATGCGGCGGTCGCTCGGGCCGGTGTGACAGAAATCTGTCGCGACCTGCAGGAAAGTCTCGACGCGGAGGGCGGTTACGCGTCACACTCCTGAGATGAAGCGGTTTTTGCAAAGGCTTGCCATAGCGCTCGCCCTCGGCTCCGGCGGGGCCTGGACCGAGCCCGCGCACGCCGACGCCCCGGTTCGCGTCGATGTCGAGCTCCTGCTGGCCGTCGATGTCTCGCGCTCCATGACCCCGCGCGAACTCGAGATCCAGCGCCGCGGCTATGCCGAGGCGCTCGTGAGCCCCGATGTGATCGACGTGATGAGCGGCGGCGGCACCGGCCGCGTCGCCATCGCCTATGTGGAATGGGCCGGCACCCATTCGCAGCGCGTGATCGTGGACTGGACGCTCATCCGCGGGCGCGCCGATGCGGAGGCCTTCGCGGCGAAGCTCACCGCCGAGTTCAACTCCGCGCTGCGGCGCACCTCGATCTCCGGGATCCTCGACTATGCGGCGGGCGCCTTCGAGGAGAACGGCTTCGCGGGCGCGCGCCGGGTCGTGGACATCTCCGGCGACGGGCCGAACAACCAGGGCCGCCCCGTGACCGCGGCGCGCGACGCGCTGCTCGCCGGCGGGATCACCATCAACGGGCTGCCGCTCATGACCCGCGAGGGGATGGGCGCGCAGTGGCATCTCGACGATCTCGACGCCTATTACCGCGACTGCGTGATCGGCGGGCCGATGGCCTTCGTGCTGCCGGTGCTGGACTGGGCGCATTTCCCCACCGCGGTGCGGCGCAAGCTCATCCTGGAGCTGGCCGGCCGGATGCCCGAGCCAGAACCTGTGCCAGAGCCCGAGCCCGAGCGAGACGCGCTGCCGCTGCGCCGCGCCTCCGGCGGCTATGACTGCTTGATCGGCGAGAAGATCTGGCAGGAGATGATGGGCGACTGGAACTAGCCCGCACCCGCCCCCACCCCCTCGCCGATCGGAGGCCCGATGTCCACGCGCCACGAGCTGCCTGCCTTCCCGCAGAACATCCACTGGGGGGCGCATGACGCGGCGCTGCCGCCCGTCCTGCACATCGCCTCGGGCGACACGGTGCGCCTGCATGCCTGGGCCGCGGGCGATATGAGCACCCTGCCGCCGGAGCGCGCGCTGGTGCAGCCGGGCCATCTGGAGGCCATCGCGAAATGCACCCGGCTCGGCAGCACGCATATGCTCACCGGGCCCGTGCATGTGGCCGGCGCGGAGCCCGGCGACGTGCTGGAGATCGAGATCCAGGAGATCGACCTGCACGACCGCTGGGGCTTCGTGATGGTGCGCCCCCTTGCGGGCACGCTGCCGGGCGAGTTCGACCGCCGCCGCATCATCCATCCCGAGATCGACATCTCCCGGCGCACCGCGCGCCTGCCCTGGGGCACCGAGATCGCGCTCCGCCCCTTCTTCGGCGTCGTGGCGGTGGCGCCGCCGCCCCATTGGGGCCGGCTCTCCAGCATCCAGCCGCGCAAGTTCGGCGGCAACATGGACAACAAGGAGCTGCAGGCGGGCTCCACGCTCTACCTGCCGGTCTTCACCGAGGGGGCGCTCTTCTCGGCGGGCGACGGGCACGGGGTGCAGGGCGATGGCGAGGTCTGCATCACCGCGCTGGAGACCGGGCTGAGCGGCACCTTCCGGCTCACCGTGCGCAAGGATCTGGACTATGCCTACCCGTTCGCCGAGACCCCGGACCATCTCGTCAGCATGGGTATGAACGAGGACCTGGACGAGGCCGCCCGGATCGCCGTGCGCGAGATGATCGCGCATATCTGCCGGCGCACCACGCTCGACCGGGAGGAGGCCTATATGCTCTGCTCGCTTCAGGGCGATCTGCGGGTGACGCAGACGGTGGACGAGCAGAAGGGCTGCCACATGATGCTCGCAAAATCGCTCCTCCAGCCGGCGCGGGCGGGCTGAGGGGGGCGAAGGCGCGCGCGCCAGGGCGCATCCGCCAGCCATGGATATCGCTGCGCTGCGAGCGCGATACGAGCGGAAGTTCACGGCGCGCGGCCGCCTCGGCGACCTCGCGAGGGCGGCGGGCTTCGTGGGGCTCTACGCGGTCTTCGCCGCGCTGCCCGGGCCGCTGCACCCGGTCGTGATGACCCTGCTGGTGGTGGTGCTGGGGGTGAGCCTGCGCTTCGCCCTCACCGATGCGGAGCTGCGCGCGCATCCGGCCGCGGGGGCGGCGGCGCTGCTCACCGTGCTCGGCGTTGCGGGGTATGTGGCGAGCCTGAACGATCCGCTGGCGATGCAGCGGCTCCTGACCTTCGGGCCGCTCCTCCTCTTCGTCTGCGACGCCCTGGCGGCGCTCGGCGCGAGGGCGCTGGCGGCGCGCGGCGAGATCGACGACCGGCGGGCCTTCGGGCTGCAGCGGAGCCTCTCGGCCCTCTCCTCCCTCGCGCTCGCCGCGCTGAACGAGGCGGCGCTGATGGCCGGGAGTGACTGGGGCTGGGTGGCCGCGATGGCCCTCGGCATGCTCGTCCTCGGCCGCCTCTTCGCCTGGACGGCGCTCCGCGTCTAGCTCCCCCGCCCCGGCCCCGGCGCCTGAGGGGGCCGTCGCACCAGCGATAGGCGCTGCAGCCGGCCCTCAGTTCTCGGCCATACCTGCACGAGCCGAGTGCAGGGAGGAATTCGCCGGTCTTATCAGCGCCCAAGCGGCGAAATCTCAGGGCCAAGGCAACCGCCGGCGTTGCGCAATACTATGCTTTTGTTCATGAAATGTTCGAGCTTGTCGCGACCATAATGTCGTGGGTGGGCGCGGGCGCGAGGAGCAGCGCGCCGTGCACTCCACCAGCGCCGTCTGTGAGACTTGGGACAGCGGGGCCAAGTCCATGTCCGCATGTTGTCGCCTAGGTCGGTATTGACCACACCCCGGAGAGTGATCCGATGAGCCTCAACGACCAGATTTCCGCCGACGGTTTCGTATTCAAGACCGAAGACGGCGGCAAGTTGCTTGAGCTGCCGACAGTCGAGACACCTTTCGATTTCGATCTCGCAACGATCGAGATGGCGGAAGATCACTCAAATATAAAGTTGTCCGCGCGCCGCTTCTCGGTCGAGTGCAATGAAGAGTAAGCGTCGAATACTATCGACGAGCTGCTGTGGATTTGAGCGGCGGAGCTGTCCTCTGCCGGGATCGGAGCGCGGAGTGAGCGCCCCGCCAGCGCCCTAGCGCGCGGCCAGATCGGCGGCGAGGCGCGCGGCCCAGGCCTCGTTCGTGCTGTCCGCGAGCTTCGCGACTGCGGGGACCACGCCGCGCGCCGCAGCGGGATCGAGCCCGAGGCCCGTCAGCGTCGCCCGCAGCACCGCGAGCGGATCGGCGGCAAGCGCGTCGTAGCTGAGCCGCAGCGGCGCGATCCCTTCGCGCTCGAACCAGCCCTCCCAGCCGCGGTCATAGGCCGTCATCTCGTCGAAACAGGCCATGAGCGCCGCGGCGTCGTAGGCCGGCTCCCGCGGCGGTGCGAGGCGCTCCAGCTCCGTCCCGTCCGGCGCGGCATGCCAGAGACCGGACTGCCGGGCCTTCACATAGGACACCGCCTGGCGAAGCTTGTCGCTGCGCGTGAGGTGAATGTAGCGCGTCTTGCCGAAGACCGCCCGGATCCGTGCTGCGTCCCCGGCAATTTCCGGTCGCAGCGCCGCCAGCCGGCCGAGGAAGAAGTCGACGCTGTGCCGCTGCAGCCTGAGGCCGAAGGGGCCCGCGCCCCGGCTGCCCTTCGCGATGGCGGCGCGGAAGACCGAGGCCAGCACGGCCTGCTCCGCCATGCCCGGCGCCGGGCTCAGCCCGAAACGCGCCTGCCAAGCCTCGACGGACGGCTCGTGAAACCACGAGCCGGGATTGCCCGCGACACCCGTCGCCGCGAGCAGCTTGCAGAGCAGCGTGCTGCCGCTCCGCGGTGCTGTGCAGATCACATAGGCGTCGTATGGGGGCATCGGCTCGGGCTTCGCGCGCTCGCGCCTCGATAGCCCGGCGGCGGCGCGTTGTCATGCGCAGCGGCGGGCTCGATTGATGTGCTGCGGTGGGGCTGGTAGCCTCTGCAGGCGCGCCGGGGGGCGCCGCCGGTCCGCGGGAAGGACAGAAGTCCCCCCCCAACACTGCCGGAGCGGTTCCGAACCGAACCCAGACCCGTCGCAGCGGACACCGGGTCGTCCGACAGGGGAGGTTCGCATGCCCACCAAACGTCTCACGGCGAAGGCCGATATCGACCATCTGAAGCACCAGGCGAAGGACCTGCTGCGCGCCCTGCGCCGCGGCGAGCGGGCAGCCTGCCAGCGGGTAAGGGAATTCCATCCGGGTCACGCCGCGGCGGGCGCGCCCACCGGCGGGGCCTTCACGCTCGGCGACGCCCAGCTCACGATCGCGCGCGAACACGGCTTCGCGAGCTGGCCGCGCCTGCGCGCCGCGGTGCTCGGCGGGGAGGCGGCGGCCCTCGACCTGCCCCATCACGAGCGCATCGAGGATGTCGCCTTCCGCCGGGCCGTGGATCTCATCGACGAGGGCGATGCGGCGGGGCTCGCGCGGCATCTCGAACAGCATCCCGGGCTCGCCGGGGCGCGTGTGCGCTTCGAGGGAGGCAACTATTTCCGCGAGCCTGCGCTCCTCGAATTCGTGGCAGAGAACCCGATCCGGCACGCCACGCTGCCCGCCACGATCCTCGACGCGGTGGAGGTGCTGCTGCGCGCAGGCCCCCCGGCGGGCGCTGTGGAGGCGACGCTCGGCCTCGTCGCCTCCGGCCGGGTGGCGCGCGAATGCGGGGTGCAGGGCGCGCTCATCGCGCGGCTCGTCGCGGCGGGGGCTGCGCCGGACGCCGCGATGTCCACCGCGCTCGGCCACGGCGAGTTCGCAGCCGCCGAGGCGCTGATCGCGGCGGGGGCGGCGGTGGATCTCGCCGTCGCCTCGGCGCTCGGCCGCGCCGGGGCCGCGCGCGCCTGCCTGGCCGACGCCCCGCCCGAGCGGCGCCACCGCGCGCTCGCGCTCGCCGCCCAGCACGGCCATGCGGAGATCGTCGCCCTGCTGCTCGCCGCGGGCGAGGCGCCGAGCCGCTACAACCCGCCGGGTGCCCATGCCCATTCGACGCCGCTGCACCAAGCCGCCCTGGCCGGCTGGGCGGATGTGGTGCGCGTGCTGGTGGAGGGCGGGGCGGATACCGGACTGCGCGATCTGCACCACAACGCGACCGCCCTCGGCTGGGCGCTCCATGCCGGGCGGAGCGAGATCGCCGACTATCTGCGCCCCCGCACGGGCGAGGCCGTCTGAGGGCGAAAGATGCGAGGCGGCCCCGGGCGCGACCCGGGGCCTCCCCGGTCGTGCGCGGGGCGCCGGCTGCGGTGCGCGAGCCGCCCCCGGCGCGGCTTGCGGTTCGACCCCCGTCATCGGACAATGACGCTGTTTTGTGCAGGGGTCGCGCGGCGTCATCAGATCGTCGTCTTCGCGGCGATACTCCGGCGCGCACGCCCGGGTGCGGATCTTGGGTGCGGATCTTGGACGCGGATATTGGCCGCGACCGATCGGGCGCAGGAGGGCCGGCGGGCGAGTGCCGTAGGCTGCGTCGGCAGGGAGAGGAAACCGGGCATGAGTATGCAGGATGTGTCGGTGCAGGCCTACTGGGTGCGCGGCGTGGCCGAGCAGGTCGGCCGGGACTGCCCGGTCCTGCACCGCGCGCTCGCGACCGCGGAGATCCCGCACGACACCATCCACGGCGTGCCGGGCTTCATCACCTATCTGCAGGAGATGCGCTTTCTCGACGCCATGGCGGAGGCGAGCGGCAACGATCTCGTCGGCGCCGAGATGGGGCTGGGGATGGACCCGCGGCGCACCTCGCTGCTCTCCTATCTGCTCCTCAACTCGGCGACGCTGGCGGACGCGCTGCAGACGCTCACGCGCTATGTGCGCCTCGTGCGCCCGCTCGGCTCCATGCGCCTCGAGGAGGCGGGGCCCGGCGTGGCCATCGTGATCGAGAACGACGACCCGGTGGTCGATCTCAACCGCCAGCATGCGGAGTTCGCCGTGGCCGCCGCGCTCAGCGCCTTCCGGATCGCGACGGGCACGCCGCTGAAGGCGGCCGAGATCCACTTCGCCCATCCGCGCCGCGCGCGGGCGGAGGAGGTCGCGCGGCTGCTCAGCGCGCCGGTGAGCTTCGACACCGGCCGCCTCGAGATCGTGCTGGAACGCAGCACGCTGGCGCTGCCGCTGGTGGATGCGGACGCCTCGCTCCTCTGCATCCTCATCGCCCATGCCGAGCGGCTCCTGGAAGAGACGCGCAGCAAGGGCTCCGCCCTCCGCCACGAGATCGAGAAGGCGATCCTGCAGCGGCTCCAGCACGGTGTGCCCGCGAGTGCGGCGATCGCGCGCGAGCTCGGCCTCAGCGCGCGCACCGTCGCGCGGCGGCTGCAGGAGGAGGGGACGAGCTATCGCGAGGTCTGCGACACGCTGCGCCTGCGGCTGGCGCAGAGCTATCTGGGCGACCATTCGCTCAGCCTGCCGGAGATCGCCTTCCTGCTCGGCTATGCCGATCAGAGCAGCTTCACGACCGCCTTCAAGCGCATGACCGGCACCACGCCGGGGGGCTGGCGATCGGCGGCCTGAGCGCCGCTGGCGTCGCGCCGGTGGCCCGGTTTGTGGTGATCTGCGCGCCGCCGGCGTCGCGTCCGTGGCGCGGTGTGTCGTGAATTTGTCGTAATTGGCGGATTCACCAAAATCCTTGGCAGTCTGCCGAAGGACGCCGAGGTATCCACATCCCTAGATCTGTCCTGCGAGGTCAGCGGCTGCATGCGCCAAGAAGCGGCGCGGGGTGGCAGCGCTCTGGATCTCTACGATGCAGAACAGGGGTGTTAAACGATGACGAACGGAACGTTCTCCGACTTTCTCGACGCGCTTCGAGCGTTTGAGTCCGGTTGGGATCGCGCGCGCTATGACAATGGTGTCATTCAGGACTGGCAGCTTGATAGCTGGGCTGGTGGACCGGTTGAAACCTTCTTCCCGGAATATTCGAGCTGGGGCGAGCTGAGCGAGGCCGAATGGGACGCGATGTCCTATCGCTCGACCAATTCGCTTGGCTTTGTCGGCTATCAGTTCGGCGAGGCGCTGCTGATCGACCTCGGCTATTATGACGACGACCTGTTTTACGGCAACGGGGCGGCGACCAATACCTGGGACGGCACCTGGACCGGCAAGAACGGCGTGACCTCGCTCGAGGATTTCATGACCGGCGAGAAGCAGGAAGTGGCGATCCGCGAGGCCTTCGGGCTGAACCTGCGCATCATCGAGGACGGGCTCGCCAACAGCGGTCAGTCGCTGGACGACTTCCTCGGCACCACCGGCAGCTATGTGCAGAACGGCGAGACCGTGGAGGTGACGCTGACGCTGACGGGCGTGCTGGCGGCGGCGCATCTGCGCGGCGCCTACGGGACGCTGGCGCTCCTGCAGGGCGGCTCGGTCTCGCAGGACGAGTACGGCACCTCGATCCTGCAGTATATCGACCAGTTCGGCGGCTATGACGCGCCCTCGGTGGCCGCGCAGATCGCCTATTTCGAGGACCGGCTGACGGGCGACGAGGGGCTCGGCACCCCGGATGACGGCACGGGCGACAACGGCACGGGCGACAACGGGTCGGGCGATAATGGCTCGGGCGATAACGGCTCGGGCGACGGCGATGGCGGCGCGACGCCGGTTCCGCCGATCGGCTATGTGGGCAATGGCGAGGCCGGCGTGGATGCCGCGACCGCCGATGTGGTGATCACCTGGGCCTGGGGCTCGGATGCGGTGATCGAGGGCTTCGACCCGGCCACCGACACCATCTTCGTCGACTGGATCGGGGCCGATGCGCTGGAGCTGGCCGAGATCGGCGGCAGCGCGGTGTTCTCCGTGCCCTCCAACAACCAGAGCACGACGCTGACCGGGGTGGCGCTGGCCGATCTCGGCGTGGCGAACTTCACCGTGCTGGACGACACCGCGGCGGTCGAGATCTTCGGTCTCATCGGCGCCGGCGGGACCGGGGACGGCGATGGCGATGGCGGCCATGGCGACGGCGACGGCGACGGCGACGGCGACGGGCACGGCGATGGGCATGGCCATGGCGACGGGCATGGGGATCCCGAGGCGGTCATGACCATGATCGGGCTCGACAGCCCCTCGCGCACCATCGAGGGCTTCGATCCGAGCCGCGACATGATCCATGTGGAGGCCGGCGTGACCGGCGAGCGCTTCGAGATCTTCGAGGAGAGCGGCGACGCGCTGGGGCTCACGGTGCGCATCGCGGTGACCGAGGCGGACGGCACGCCGATCAGCACCACGATCTTCACCGGCATCGGGCTCTCCGACCTCACGCTCGCGAATTTCTCGGTGGCCGAGCAGTCCGCGCTCAACGAGGTGGCCGCGGCGATCGGCAGCGTGATCACCACGCCGGACGGCGATGGCGGGGGCGGCTACGAGATCGTCTACGACGCGGACGGCTCGAACCCGCCGGCGACCACCGGCACGACGCCGGAGGGCGGGCTGCGCTACCGCGCGGATGTGAACGCGGACGATATCGTGGGCTTCGACCCCGCGCGCGACGCGCTCGATTTCGGCGGCACCTCGGTGCACGGGCTGATCGTGACCAAGACCCCGGCGGGCGAGGTGGCGATCGACAGCCCCTGGAGTGCGGCGCTGCAGATCGTGCAGGGCGTGGGCTTTGAGGACCTGACCATCGAGAGCTACGGCGTGGTCGGCAACGAGCATCTGCGCCAGGACATCGGCGGCGTCGTCTCCTGGGAGCTCGGCATCGGGCCGCGCGAGGCGGACACGGTCTATGTGCGCTCGCATGAGTATGGCGTGCACGAGACGGTCGACAACTTCGATCCCGCCACGATGAAGCTCAGCTTTCTCTATTTCGGCACGCGCGAGCGGCTGGTGGTGGAGGACACCGCGGACGGGCTCACGATCTCGAGCCTGCCGACGGGGCAGAGCCTGACGCTCACGGGCGTGACGCTGGCCGAGCTGGCGCCGGGGCGGGTGGAGTTTCACCACGACCAGGTGGTGGAGGACAATCTCGAGGTGCCCTTCGGCTTCGCGGTCGAGGACGTGACGCTGGTGGATCGCACGGTGCTGCTGACGCCCGAGGCGCCGGCGGGGCAGGGGACCGACGGGTTCCAGACGCAGACGGGGCGGATGACGCCGCTCGGCGATGACGGCAGCACGGGAGGCGATGGAAATGGCGATGGCGGAACTGGTGACGGCGGAGCTGGCGATGGCGGCTCTGGTGACGGCGATGGCGGCGCTGGCGACGGCAATGGTGACGGCCAGGGCGGAGGCCAGGGGGGAGGCCAGGGCGGCGGTGAGGGCGACAGCGTGCTCATCACCTGGGCCTGGGCGCAGCAGGATGTGATCTCCGACTTCGACCCGGCCGCCGATACGCTGGATTTCGGCAATGTCTCCGCCAACCAGGTGAGCATCATCGAGAACGCCGGCGATCTGGTGATCGAGGTGCTCGATAACGGCGGGCACAGCTACACGATCGAGGGCGTGCAGGCGGAGGATCTGACCCGCACGAACCTGACGGCCGCGGACAACAACCCGGTCATCGACAGCACGGGCGGGGTGATCGACCAGCTCGCGCTTCTCGGCTTCGACCCGCTCGCGGTCTGAGGCCGGCCGACGGGCGGCGCGGCGCCGCCCGTCTCCCAACCCAAGACAACAGTCATCGGTTTAAGCGCGGGGCCGCGACGGGCCCCGCGTCTCCCGAGCGTTATTTGCGGAGGCAAACATGGAGGATGAACACGAGGGCCAGGTTTTCGAGCTGGCCGGGGTCGTGAAATGGTTCGACGGGGCGAAAGGCTACGGCTTCGCCCGGCTCTACGACACCAACCGAGATGTGCTGCTGCCGGGGCGCTGCGTCACCACGCTGGACGGCATGGTGCCGGCGGAGGGCGCGCGGATCGTGGTGCGCGCGGTGATGACGCCGGAGGGGCTGCGGGCGATCGAGCTCCTGGACGTGTCGGAGCTGGCCCGGGTGCAGCGGCATATCCCGGCCGAGAGCGCGCTGCCGGAGGGCAGCGACGAGGCGGCAGGGCCGGTCCGGCCGGCGCGGGTGAAGTGGTTCGACCGTAAGCGCGGCTTCGGCTTCGTGAACGTGTTCGGGCTGGAGGGCGACATCTTCATCCATATGGAGACGCTGCGCCAGGCGGGGTGGTCGACGCTGTTCGAGGGCGAGGCGGTGGCCTGCCGGATCCTGCCGGGCCCGCGCGGCGTGGTGGTGCACGAGCTCTTCCCCTGGGATGTGCGGCTGGCGCGGCCGAGCGCGCGGGCGCAGGCCGGCAGGGCGGCGCGCATGGCCGAGGGCGTCGGGCAGAGCGCGGGCGACGGTGCGGGCGATGGCACGGATGACGGCGCGGCCGTGGGGCCGGCGCGGCCGGGGCGCGAATTCATCGTGGAGCGCAAGCGCGGTTGCGGTGGCGGCCGGTAGGTGGGGGCCCGAGGGGCTGGCGGGCGCGAGGCGCGCCCTCAGCTCTCGCGGGTCCAAATCATCCAGTGCGGGTTGCTGAAGGCGCGGCTGCGCAGCACCAGCCGCAGGATCGCGCCCGAATTCATCCAGTTGCCCCCCTCGAGGGCGACGCCGGCCGCGCGCAGGCAGTAGCCGACGGCGGTCGCGCAGTTGAAGCGCACATAGAGCGGGTCGCGCCAGGCGGTGGCATGGGCATTGCGGAGATGCCCGGTGGTGCCGTCGCGGCTCGTGCAGAAGGCGCGCAGGCCCGCCAGGCCCGAGGGGGGCAGGTGAAAGCCGAAGAGCGAGCCCGAGGCGCGGGTGAGATCGAAGCGGTTGTGCCGCTCGAAAACCGCGCGCTGCGAACGGAATTCCCGGTCGCCGATGATCTGGGTCTCCATCGGGCCGGTGGCGGTGAAATGGTACCAGTCGAACCGGCCCCCGTTCGCGCCCGTGCCGTTGCGCATGCCGATGACCGCGTGGTCGTTGGGGTTGATGGAGACGAGCATGTTCACGCGCCCGTCGATTTCGCTCGCGCCGGGCCCGCGGGGGCCGAAGATGTCGTCGAACATGCGCCCTTCACACTCTCAGGTTGAACTCTGCGCGCAGTGTGACCTCTGCCGCCGGGCCGTGATGCGACATCCGTCACAGTCGCACGGGCCTGTGACGCCGATGCGAGAGGGTCTTTCGCTGCGGTGCGCGCGGCGGATAGAGTGGCGCACATGCCGGGCCAAACAGTTGCGCGCGCGCAGGTCCCGGCCCGGCCCTGCATCCCGGCGACCATCGCGAAGGAGGGCGACGCCATGCCAGGACCGCTCGAGGGCATCCGCATCCTCGATCTCACCGCCATGATCTCGGGGCCGACGGCCACGATGATGCTGGGCGACCAGGGCGCCGAGGTGATCAAGGTGGAGAACCCGGAGCGCGGCGACCACACGCGCCAGGTCTCGACCCGGCGCAACGGCGTGTCGGCGAGTTTCGTGAACAACAACCGCAACAAGCGCTCGGTCGCGCTGAACCTCAAGGATCCGCGCGGGGTGGAGGCGTTTCTGCGGCTCGCGCGCGGGGTGGATGTGGTGGTGCAGAATTTCCGCCCCGGCGTGGCGGAGCGGATCGGCGTGGGCGAGGCCGCGGTGCGCGCAGTGGCGCCGGGGGTCATCTATGTCTCGATCAGCGGGTTCGGCGAGACGGGGCCTTACGCGCAGAAGCCGGTCTACGACCCGCTGGTGCAGTCGCTCTCGGGGCTGACCACGGTGCAGGGAGGCTCGGACCAGGCGCGGCCGCGGCTGGTGCGCACCATCCTGCCGGACAAGCTGACGGGCTATGCCGCGGCCCAGGCGATCACGGCGGCGCTGGTGCACCGGCTGCGCACGGGCGAGGGGCAGCACATCACGCTCTCGATGCTGGACACGGTGGTGGCGTTTCTCTGGGGCTCGGATATGGGGGCGCACACCTTCCTTGGCGACGAACTGGTGGAGGAGACCGCGCAGAGCTTCATCGATCTCATCTACGAGACCGAGGACGGGCATATCAGCGTGGCGGTGCAGTCGGACAAGGAATGGCGCGGGCTCTGCCGCGCCTTCGGGACGCCGGACTGGCTGGAGGATCCGCGGTTCGCGACGGTGGCGCTGCGCCAGCAGAACATCGATGCGCGCCTGGAGCTGACGCAGAGCGTGCTGGCGACGGGGACGAGTGCCCATTGGCTCGCGCGGCTGGAGGCGGAGGAGGTGCCGTGTGCGCCGGTGCTGACGCGACGCGAGATGATCCGGCATCCGCAGATCGCGGCGAACGGGATCGTGGTGGAGACGGCGCATCCCGAGGCGGGGCTCCTGCGCCAGACCCGGCCCGCGCCGCGCTTCTCGGGCACGCCGCTGGCCGCCCCTGCGCCGGCGCAGGCGCTGGGGCAGGACACCGCGGCGGTGCTGGCGGAGGCGGGCTATTCGGCGGGCGAGATCGCGGCGCTCGAGGCGGAGGGGGTCGTCGCCGGGCCGCGCGTGCCGGCATGAGCGCGGTCGACTTCTACTACTGGCCGACGCCGAATGGCTGGAAGGTGTCGATCATGCTGGAGGAGTGCGGGATCGCGTACCGCACGGTGTTCGTGAATATCGGCAAGGGGGACCAGTTCGCGCCGGCTTTCCAGGCAATCAGCCCGAACGGGCGGATGCCGGCGATCGTGGACCATGCGCCGGCGGAGGCCTGGGGGGAGGGGCCGGTTTCGGTCTTCGAGTCCGGCGCGATCCTGCTATACCTCGCGGAGAAGACGGGCCAGTTCCTGCCGCCGGGGCCGCGGGGGCGCAAGGAGGCGCTGGAGTGGCTCTTCTGGCAGACCGGCAACCAGGGGCCGATGGCGGGGCAGGTCAGCCATTTCCGCAACTATGCGCCGGACGAGGAGCGGTCGGGCTATGCGCGGACGCGGTATGTGGACGAGTACCACCGCAATCTCGGCGTGCTGGAGCGGCGGCTGACGGGGCGGGAGTATATCCTGGGGGACTATTCGATCGCCGACATGATCGCCTGGCCCTGGGTGCTGATCGCGAAGGCGATGGATGTGCCGCTGGACGATTACCCGGAAGTGACCCGGTGGCGGGCGGCGGTGAAGGCGCGTCCGGCGGTGCAGCGGGGGGTCGATCTCGGCAAGGACCAACGCCGGAACGCCCCGCCGACGGAGGAGGAGCGGCGGATCCTGTTCAACCGGCGCTGAGGCGGCGGCGGTCCCGCGCCCGCGCCCACCCACGTCATTGTGGGCGCCGTACTGCGAACGTTTGGTGAACATAGCGCTCTCAAGCGGCCGCTGTCCCGACCGTGTGGGTTGTTCACGGATGTTTCATGATTCACGGAGAACCGTGTCGTGGGAGGGTGCGGCCGCAACGGGATTTGTCGCTCTCAGGTGCAGGCGACTGAGGGGCGTGAGCGGTCGGGGCTCGGGCGGGCGGCATCGCAGCGCTCTTCGCTGCGATGCTCTTTGCGCTCTGCCGTTGCCGCAGGCGGCTTCGAGCCGCGGGCGCGGTAGCCGATCTTCTGCGCGGGGCCGATTGCGGCGTGTGCTTGGGCGGCGTCAGGCGGGCATGCGCAGGCCCCGTTCCGTTGCCGGGACCTCGGCGGGCAGGGCGAGATCCGTGGCGATGGCGAGGATCTGCTCCAGCACCGGCGTCGGCAGCGAGAGGCCGGTGCGGCGGCGCTCGGCGCGCAGCGCACGCTCGCGGTCGCCCGGGATCAGCACCGCCTCGTGGCCCGCGGCCGGCGGCGAGGCGCGGACATAGTCCACATAGGCGGCCACTTCGGCGGCGAACGCGCCGAGATCGTCGAAGCGCCCGCGCTTCACGATCACCGAGAAGAGGCCGTTACCGAAGCCGCGCTCGGGGTTCACGCAGGTGCCGTTGCCGGTGAGCGCGCCGGCGAGGAGCTCGCAGGCCAGCGCCAGCCCCGAGCCCTTGTGCTCACCCATGGCGCGCAGCGCCCCGGGGCCCGCCTTGGGGTCGGGCACGGCGGTCTTCAGCGTCTCGCCGTAGAGGACGGCGGGGTCCTCGGTGAGCCGGCCCTCGCCGTCGATCAGCGCGCCCGCGGGCAGCGGCTTGCCGCCCTGCGAGGCGACGAGCGCCTTGCCCTCCGCGGCCACGGAGGTCGCGAAGTCGAGGATGAAGTCGCCCCCGCCCGGGTTCGGCACGCCGATCGCCACCGGCGCCGTCGAGATGCAGCGCCGGAAGGCGCCGAAGGGGGCGACGAGGCGCGAGCCCGCCACGTTCACGAAGCTCACGCTCACGAAGCCTTGCGCGACGGCCTGTTCGGCGAAGCTGCCGGCGCGGCCGATATGGCCCGCGCGGCGCAGCGCCAGGATCGCGATGCCATGGGCCTCGGCGCGCTCCATCGCCATGTCCGTCGCGCGCCGCGCGAGCCACTGGCCCATCCCGTCCTGCCCGTCGAGCTGCAGTGCGGCACCGGTGTCGAGCAGCACCTTGAGCGAGCGCCCCGCATGGATCTGCCCCTTCAGCAGCCAGTCGTGGTAGCGGGTGATGCGCACGATGCCGTGGCTGTCATGGCCGGAGAGATTGGCCTCCACCAGGTGCTCGGCCACCGCCGCCGCCTCCGCCGCGTCGCAGCCATCGGCGCGCAGGATGCCCGCGATCAGCGCCGTGAGCGCGTCCGGCGACAGGCCATGCGTGAATTCCATCTCGATCTCCCTCTCTGTTCCGAGCCTTCCTCTTAGCACCGGATGGGCGCGCGTCGCGGCTCTTGCGTCTTCCGGCTTGCGGCTGGGCGGCGGCAATGGGACAGTGCCGCAGGGCGCCGCCAAGAGCGCTCGGGCGGAGGCGGCCGCGTCGCCGCACGCATCACGGAATTCAGCCAAGGGAGGACGTACCGTGCCGGGCACTGTACACCGTATTTTCTCGTTCGCGATCGGGGTCGCGATCTTTGCGGGCGCCGCGTTTGCGAGCGGCGCCGCGCTGGCGCAGACCACGCTGAAATGGGCCCATGTCTACGAGACATCGGCGAACTATCACACCTGGGCGGTCTGGGCGGCCGACGAGGTGAAGAAGCGCTCCGACGGGCGCCTCGCGATCGAGGTGTTCCCGGCGAGCTCGCTCGGCAAGGAGGTGGACATCAACGAGGGCCTCACCCTCGGCACCGTGGACATCATCTATACCGGCCAGCTCTTCGCGGGGCGCTCCTACGGGCCGATCGCCATCGGCGGCTCGCCCTTCATGTTCCGCGATCTCGATCACTGGAAGAAGTTCCGCGACAGCGATCTCTTCGGCGAGCTGGCGGAGGGCTACAAGGGCGAGACCGGCCATGAGGTGATCACGCTCACCTATTACGGCCAGCGTCATGTGACCTCGAACAAGCCGATCCTGGCGCCGGGCGACATGGCGGATCTTAAGATCCGCGTGCCGAACGCGCCGCTCTACAAGATGTTCCCGGAGGCGGTGGGTGCCAACCCGACGCCGATGGCCTTCGCGGAGGTGTATCTCGCCCTCCAGCAGGGTGTGGTGGACGCGCAGGAGAACCCGCTGCCGACCATCCAGTTCAAGAAGTTCTACGAGGTGCAGGAGCATATCAACCTCACCGGCCACATCACCGATGCGCTGATGACCATCGTCTCGGGCAACACGCTGGCCTCGCTCTCGGACGAGGACCGCACGCTGCTGCTGACGGTGCTGAAGGAGGCCGCCGAGAACTGCACCAACGAGATCGTGCAGGCCGAGAAGGACCTGGTGGCCTGGTTCCGCGGCGAGGGCACCAATGTGAACGAGGTGGACCGGACCGCGTTCCGCGAGGCGGTGGTGCCGCTGCATAACGGCCCGGCCGCCACCTGGGATCAGGCGATCTATGACCGGCTGCAGGCCATCCAGTAGCCCGTGACCTCGCCGCAGGACACGCATGGGGGCCGGCCCGCCGAGGACGCGGCGCCGGCCCCTCTCATCGACGACGATGCCGAGCCGGATCTGGCGGATATCCGCTGGGTCGATGCCGGGGCCATGCTGGTCTTCTGGGTGCTGGCCTTCGTGGTCTTCCTGCAGTTCTTCTCGCGCTATGTGCTCAACGACTCGATCGGCTGGACCGAGGAGATCGCGCGGTATCTGCTGATCTGCACCGGCTTTACCGGCGCGGTGATCGCGGTGCGCAAGGACAGCCATATCGTGGTGGAGTTCTTCTACCGCTGGCTGCCGCGGGGCGCGCGGCGGGTGCTCTCGGGGGCCGTGGATATCGGCAAGGTGGTGTTCTTCGCGGCGGCGACCTGGATCACGGTGGATCTCGCGCAGCGCACCAAGCAGAAGATGGCCTCCATCGAGGTCTCCAAGGCCGTGATCTACTGGATCGTGGCGGCCTGTTTTCTGGCGATGACAGTGTATGCGGCGCGGCTTGCCTGGGAGCGGCTGCGCGGCCCGGGCGGGCCGCTGGTGCAGGGGCCGGATACCGGCGACGAGGCGCCGACGCGCGCGGGGATCGACTGATGCTCTGGCTGCTCTTCGTGATGATCTTCGGCTTCGTGGTCATCGGGGTGCCGGTGGCGATCGCGCTCGCGGCCTCCTCCATGATCTTCGTCGCCGTGACGGGGCAGGTGCCGGAGCTCGTGGTGATCCACCGCATGGTGAACGGGATCGACAGCTTTCCGCTCCTGGCGGTGCCGTTCTTCATCCTCGCCGGCAACCTGATGAACACGGCGGGGATCACGAACCGGATCTTCGCCTTCGCCAAGGCCTGCGTGGGCTGGCTGCGGGGCGGGCTCGGCCATGTGAATGTGGGCGCGAGCGTGATCTTCGCCGGCATGTCCGGGGCGGCGGTGGCCGATGCGGGCGGGCTCGGCACCATCGAGATCAAGGCGATGCGCGATGCGGGCTATGACGCGGATTTCTCTGTGGGGGTGACGGCGGCGTCCTCGACCATCGGGCCGATCATCCCGCCCTCGCTGCCGATGGTGATCTACGGGGTGGTGGCCTCGGCCTCCATCGGCCAGCTCTTCGCGGCCGGCTTCGTGCCGGGGCTGATGATGGCGCTGGCGCTGATGGCGATGGTGGCCTGGTATGCGCGGGTGCGCGGCTATCCGCGGGATGCGCGGTTCTCGCTGCGCATGCTGTGGGTGAGCTTCGCGGCGGCCTTTCTCTCGCTGCTCACGCCGACGATCATCGTGGGCGGGATCCTGGGCGGCGTCTTCACGCCGACGGAGGCGGCCATCGCGGCCTCGGCCTATGCGCTGGTGCTGGGGGCGGTGGTGTACCGCACGCTCAGCTTCCGCCGGCTGGTGCGGGTGACCTTCGACACCATCGAGACCACCTCCATCGTGCTCTTCATCGTGGCGGGCGCGTCGATCTTCGCCTGGCTGCTGACCTCCAACCGGGTGACCGAGCAGTTCGCTGCGCTGATCCTGGGGGCGACGGACAACCCGATCCTGATCCTGCTCCTGGTGAACGTGATCCTGCTGATCGTCGGCTGCTTCATGGAGACCATCGCGGCGATCACGATCCTGACGCCGGTGCTGCTGCCGATCATGATCAAGATCGGGATCGACCCGGTGCATTTCGGCGTGATCATGGTGCTGAACCTGATGATCGGGCTGCTGACGCCGCCGGTGGGGATGGTGCTCTACGTGCTGAGCCGGGTGAGCAAGGTGCCCTTCGAGCGCTGTGTGGCGGCGACGGCGCCGTTTCTCGTGCCGCTCGTGGCTGTGCTGGTGCTGGTGACCTTCGTGCCGTCGCTCTCCATGTGGCTGCCGACGCTGATCTACCGCTGAGGAGGGCCCCATGGACGGCTTCATCCGCCTCGACCGCGACGACACCGTGGTGACCCTGACGCGGCCCCTGGCCGTGGGCGAGGCGGTGGAGGGGGTGGCGGCGCGCGCGCTGGTGCCGCGGGGGCACAAGCTCGCCACCGCCGCGATGGCGCCGGGCGATCCGGTGCGGAAATACGCGCAGGTGATCGGCTACGCGAGCGAGGCGATTGCGCCGGGCGACCATGTGCACACCCATAACGTGGCGTTCCGCGACACGGAGGCGGACTACGCCTTCGCCACCGATCTGCGCCCGGTGGCGCCTGCGCCGGCGGCGGACCGGTTCATGGGCTTCCGCAGGGCCAACGGGGCGGTGGGGACGCGGAACTATATCGGCATCGTCACCTCGGTGAACTGCTCGGCCACGGCGGCGCGGATGATCGCGGGGGCGTTCGGGCCGGAGGAGCTGGCCGATTACCCGAATGTGGACGGGGTGGCGGCCTTCGTGCACGGCACCGGCTGCGGGATGGCCGATAGCGGGGACGGGTTCTCGGCGCTGCAGCGGGTGATGTGGGGTTATGCGCGCCATCCCAACCATGCGGGCGTGCTGATGGTGGGCCTCGGCTGCGAGATGAACCAGATCGACTGGCTGCTGGAGGCCTACGGGCTCAAGCAGGGGCCGCTCTTTCAGGTGCTCAACATCCAGGATGTGGCGGGGCTGAGGCGCACGGTGGAGGCCGGGATCGAGAAGGTGCGCGCCATGCTGCCGCTGGCGAACGCGGCGGAGCGCGAGCCCTGCCCGGTCTCGAGCCTGAAGGTGGCGCTGCAATGCGGCGGCTCGGATGCGTGGTCGGGGATCACGGCGAACCCGGCGCTCGGCCATGCCTGCGACCTTCTGGTGGCGCAGGGGGGCACGGGCGTGCTGGCGGAGACGCCGGAGATCTACGGGGCGGAGCATCTGCTCACGCGCCGGGCGGTGGACCGCGCGACCGGCGAGCGGCTGGTGGGGCTCATCGACTGGTGGCGCGACTATACCGAGCGCAACAAGGGCTCGATGAACAACAATCCGAGCCCCGGCAACAAGAAGGGCGGGCTGACCACGATCCTGGAGAAGTCCCTCGGGGCCGCGGCCAAAGGGGGCACGACGCCGCTGACGGGGGTGTACAAGTACGCCGAGCCCGTGACGGCGCCGGGTTTCGCCTTCATGGACAGCCCCGGCTACGACCCCGCCTCGGTGACCGGGCAGATCGCGGGGGGCTGCACGCTGGTGGCCTTCACCACCGGGCGCGGCTCGGCCTTCGGCTCAAAGCCCGCGCCCACGATCAAGATCGCGACGAACTCGGAGATGTATGCGCGCATGACCGAGGACATGGATGTCGATGCGGGGGCGATGCTGAGCCGGGGCGTGAGCCTCGAGGCGATGGGGCGCGAGATCTACGACCGGCTGATCGCGGTGGCCTCCGGCGAGGCCTCGAAATCCGAGGCGCAGGGGCTCGGCGACTACGAATTCGTGCCCTGGCAGATCGGCGCGGTGATGTAGGAAGCGATTCGCAAGCGGACGCTAGGGCAGCTTCCGGGCGGCCGGCACTTCACAGAAATGAGAGCGAACCGCCATTTTTGGGCGTGTGCGGCAGGGCCCGCACTGTCCCAAAGCGCAACAGCCTGTCTCGATTCACGCGTCGTTAGCATCGTTCTCCCTAAAACTGACCTAAACTGATACGCGTGTTTACAACTGAAAATTGAATCCAGTTGATCCCAGTTGTGCGTCCCAAATTGGGCAAGGTTGCAAATGGTTAATTGCGGCGAAACGTTGGCATGGGTGAGTTGAGGTTCTAGGCGCAAGGCCAAGTTGTGGTGGAGCGCTGGCGTGGGAGTGTTCCGTTTATGATTGACCTTCGTCAATTCTGTCGAATGGCGGTCCGGCTGCCCGGGGGACGGGCGTTTCATTCACTCGGTATGCAGAAGTTCGCGCGCGACGAGACCGGCGCGGTCGTGATGTTTGTGCTGGTGATCTTTCTGGTGATGTTTGTTGCCGCGGGGATGGCAGTGGACTTCATGCGCCAGGAAATGGCGCGGGCCGATCTGCAGAACGCGCTCGATCGCGGCGTGCTTGCGGCCACGGATGTCTCGCAATCCGTTAACACAAAGGCCGAGGCCGAGGCGATCATCAGCCAGTATATGGGCTCGCGGAGCTATCTCGAGGCGCCCTACACGATGTCGGTCACCGAGTTCAGCAATCTCGGCGGCCGGCGGGTGGTGGCGGAAGCGTCGCTGGGCGTGAACACGGTGTTCCTGCGCGCGCTCGGCTACGATGCGCTGCAGGTGCCCGTGCGCTCCACCGCGGTGGAGGGCGCCGAGGATATCGAGGTGGTGCTGGTGCTCGATGTCTCGGGCTCGATGGGCAATCCCTCGACCGCCTTTCCCGGCAAGACCAAGCTGAAGGCGATGCAGGACGCGGCGGTGGAGTTTGTGGAGACCGTGCTGCGCGGCGAGGGGGCGGACCGGTTCCTGATCTCCATCGTGCCCTATTCGGCGCAGGCCGCACCGCCGGCCTGGCTGGCCGATCTCTACGGGATTAACCGCTGGCACAGCTACGGCAGCTGCTTCGACATCGACGCGCTGGATTTCACGACGACGGATATGCCCACGGGCGGCACCTACGAGCAGTATCAGCACTTCATCGAGCGCACCGAGACGGTGGACGATGTCTATCGCCGCGTCTTCGGCTGCCCGGGCCCGGCGAACCACATCGTGCCCTTCTCGGCGACCGAGAAGACGCTGACGGACGCGATCAAGGGGCTGCGCGAGGAGTTCTGGACCGCCTCCTATATGGGCATGCGCTGGGCGGCGGCACTGCTGGACGAGGATGCGCGCCCGGTGGTGACCCGGCTGATCACGGACGAGACGCTGAACGCCAAATTCGCGGGCTGGCCGCGGACCTGGAACGGGGCCGGCAGCCAGAAGATCGTGATCCTGATGACCGACGGCGTGAACACGCGGCACAACAAGATCCATGACGCCACCTATCGCCGGAGCGAGCCGGTGCCCGTACCCGCAGGCGGCGATGGCGCGGCCCTGCTCGACGCGGGCGACGGGACGCCTGCGCCGCCCTTCTCGGGCACGGATGCCGATTACTGGGACACGCATATCCCCAGCGACAGCGAGCGCTATTCGCTGATCAACAACGAGTCCGGCGCCACGAAGGGCGATGGCGACGATCTGCTGAAGGATATCTGCGACGCGATGAAGTTCGACGTGGTCGACGGTGTGCAGGTGCCGCGCAACACGGTGATCTACACGATCGGCTTCGAGCTGTCGGATTCGGTGGTGGCGCAGGACGCGCTGGCCGATTGCGCCTCCTCGGCGAGCACCGCCTATCTGGTGGAGGGCCTGCAGATCTCCACCGCCTTCGCGGCCATCGCGGCGGAACTCCAGGAACTGAGGCTGACCCAATGAGCGGCGCGGGCATGGGGCGCCGGGGTGCGCGCGGGCGGTTTCTCGCGGATGACTGCGGCGGGGCGTCGATCGAGTTCGTGATCGTCTTCCCGCTCCTGATGACCATGTTCCTCTCGGCCTTCGAGGTCGGCTGGCTGGCAACCCGGCTGATGATGCTGGAGCGCGGCGTCGATATCGCGGCGCGCGAGGTACGCCTCGGCGCGAGCACGGCGATGGATCACGAGAGCCTGAAGACCAGCATCTGCCGGCACTCCAACATCCTCGCCAACTGCCAGCGGGACATGATCCTCGAGGTGGTGGAGATGGATATCGACAAGCCCTATCCGCAGAACCAGGCGAACTGCCGGGACCGCACGGGCGTGATCGAGCCGAAGATCGACTTCAATGCCGGTGGGCGGGAGCGGATCATGTTCATGCGCGCCTGCATGATCATCGATCCGATCTTCCCGGGGATCGGGCTCGGGCTGCGGCTGCCGAAGGATGCGAGCGGGGGCTACCAGCTCATCGCCTACACCGCCTTCATGAATGAGCCGGCGTGATGGGCGGGCGCGGCGGTAAGGACGGCAAGCGGTGGCGGCAGCGCTTCTGCCTGGCCGAGAGCGGGGCGATGGCGATGGAGTTCGTCGTGATCTTCCCGATCCTGCTCTTCATGCTGCTCGGAAGCTTCGTCTTCTTCGATGCGTTCCGCTCCAATAGCCTGGCTGCCAAGGTGGCCTATGCGGTCAACGACATCATGAGCCGCCACGAAGACGTGGACGATGTCGACATGGCCTATCTCTTCGCGCTGCAGCAGAAGATGATGCAGGGGAATGTGGACCGGCTGACGCTCCGGATCTCGAGCATCTGCTTCAAGGACGGCGCCTACAAGGTGCTCTGGTCCTACACGGCGCGCGACGAAGGGGTGCCGGAGCCGGCGCAGCTGACGGATGCCACCGTGCCGCTCGCGCTGATGCCGACGATCCCGGCGACGGATTCGGTGATCCTGACGGAGATCGGCGGACGCTGGCAGCCGGCCTTCACCTATGCGGGGATGACGGAGCGGCCCTGGAACAACGCGCTGGTGGTGCGCCCGCGCTTTGTGCGGATCATCCCGCACGAGACGCTGAACCCCTCGAATGTCTGCGCCTGAGCCAGTACCTGGGCCAGCATCGGAGGCAGGAACCGGCCGCGGCTGACAGAACCGGGGCCAATCAGGCGGTATCGCCGCGCTGCGCGCGCCGATGCATCCCGCGCTCTCCTCGCCCCTCCGGGGCTCCTCGAGCGGTGGGCCCGGCCGCGCCGGCGCGCCCGGCTCAAAGGCCGCGTCCGCCTACCAAGCGGCAACCGAGCCGTGACGGCACCGCCGCGGCGTCCGGTCCGGGTCAAGGATCGCGCCTGCGGCGCGACCGGCCCTGCCGGCTCGTCCTTGACGCGGAACGGACACCGCAACACGCTCAGCGCCAAGCCCCCCGGGGCTTCTCCCCAGCCCCCTTCTATACTGCCGGAGCGACAGCCAAGCCGCGATGGACCGGGTAACCGGGCGAACCGTCAGCCCCAGTCGCCAGTGCAGGGCTCATCGCGGCGGCCAGCCGCGATTCCGCTTGTCTCGATGATGGTTGGAAAAAGGAGCCCGCGGGTCACCAGCGGAGGAAGAGGGTGCCCGTGCGGGCGATGTCCTCGCGGGTGAGTTTGGCGACGTCGACAGGCCCGGGCATGCAGGCGCCGAAATGGTCGGCGAGGCGCGGGAAGGCTGTGGCGATACGGTCCGCGACGGCGGCGGCTTCGTCCCGGCTGCCGGTGGCGAAGGCGACGAGGGAGCTGGCCGAGAGGGAAAGGGGCGTGAGCGGCAGGCGCGCGTCGATGGCGGCGATCTCAGCGCGGATGGCGGGTTTGACCTTCGCGAGGGCCAGCAGCGTCTCCAGGTCTTCCGCCTCGGTGGCGCGGAGCTCGACATTGAAGCCCGAGCCGATCGGCGTGCGGGTGTAGACGAAGATCCCGTTGGCGCGCTCGGTCATGTGGACGGCGGCGAAGGCGGCGATGAGGGCGTCGATGCGGCCCTCGTCCTCCACGAAGTCGAAGAAGGAGCCCGAGTACTGCATGCCCGTGAGGCGGAGGACGGGGACCTTCTTGTAGATCGCCGTCGCGGAGCGAGCGTCGTAGCTCAGGCGCTTCAGGCCGTGCGCGGCCTCGAGGGCCGTGATGGCGGGGCAGGGGGCGGTCGCGGTATCGCTCATGGGCGGGCGCTCCTTCGCTCTCGGGCTGTCTCATCATGGCGCCGGAGTTGGGCGAGGATGGGGCATCCGCGGCGGCGCTCTGGCCAGGGGCGGGACGGCGTCGCTACGCTGCCGGGCAAAGGCGAGGCAGGGGAGGGGACAAGATGGGCGGGATCCACCGCGTGGGCGTGATCGGGCTCGGCGTGATCGGCCAACGAATGCTGACGAATATGCCGAAACAGGGCCGGCTCGCCATCGCTGGCGCCTGGGATCTGCGGGCCGAGGCGCGCGCCGCGGCGGCTGAGGCCTTTCCGGATGTGCCCATCGCCGAGAGCGCCGAGGCGCTGATCGGCGACGCTGGCACGGATTGCGTCTATATCGGCGTGCCGCCGGGGGCGCATGGCGTGTATGCGCGCGCGGCGGTGGCGGCGGGCAAGGCGGTCTTCTGCGAGAAGCCGCTCGGCGTCGATCTGGCGGAGAGCCGGGCGCTGGTGGCGCTGGTGGAGGCGGCAGGGCGTCCGCAGGCCGTGAACCTCTCGCTGGCGGCCGCACGCGGGACCGCGGCGATGCGCGAGGCGCTGGCCACGGGCGCGCTGGGCGCCGTGGCGGGGGCGGATATCCGGTTGCGTTTCGCCCATTGGCCGCGGCTCTGGCAGGGGCAGGCGCGGTGGCTCGCGGGCCGGGCCGAGGGCGGCTTCACGCGGGAGGTGGCGACGCATTTCCTGTATCTTGCCGAGGCGCTCTTCGGGCCCGGGCGGCTGGTGGGGGCGGATGCGCGCTATCCGGCACCGGACGGGGCGGAGAGCCATGTGCTGGCGCGGCTCGATTTCGGGGGCGTGCCGGTGACGCTGGCGGGATCCTCGGGCGGCGCGGGCGCGGATCTCATCGAGTTCACGCTCTGGGGACAGGCGCGCTCCTTCCGGCTGACGGATTTCTACCGGCTCTGGGCGAGCGACGGGGCGGGTTGGGAGCCGGTCTTTCCCGAGATCGCCGAGCCGCCGCTCGACGCTTACATGCGCCAGCTCGATGCGCTGGTGCGGCTCCTGGACGGCGACGCCGGCGCGCTGCCGGATTTCCGCGCGGCGCTGCGGGTGCAGGAGCTGGTGGAGGCGATCCTCGCCGGGCCGGCGGAGGGCTAGGGCAAGGTTAGCGGAATCGCGGCTGGTCGCCGCGATGCATTTTGCATTGGCGCCCGGGGCTGCGGGTTCGCCAGGGGCGCCGAGGCTGCGGGGCCTGGCGGGCGTTGCGCCGGAAGAGGGCTGGGGAGAAGCCCCGAGGGGACTTCAGCGCGAGGATGTGCGGGGTCCGCGCCGTGTCAAGGACGGGGCCGGCGGGGCCGGTCGCGCCGCGGGCGCGATCCTTGACACGGCGCGGACCCCGCGGGTTTCGGCTTAGCCGGGTCGTTCCGCGAAGGGCGGGGGGGCGAAGGCGGTGACCGGCGGGGCGGGGGTCTCGAGCGCTGCGACCTCGACCAGTGTGGTGTGGGCGGAAGGGCCCTGGCCGAGGCGCGAGGTGCCCTTGTCGCGGGTCAGGACGTTGGCGTTGCCGTGCTTGCAGAGGCTGCCGGGCCGGCCGGGATGCTCGGGATCGTACCAGGCGCCGGTGGCGAGCTGGATGACGCCGGGGCGCAGCGTGTCGCTGATGCGCAGGCCCGCGAGGCAGGCGCCGCGGTCGTTGAAGACGCGGACGATGTCGCCGGCGGCGAGGCCGCGGGCGGCGGCGTCGGCGGGGTGCATGGTGAGCGGTTCGCGCCCGGCGATCTTGGTGGACTGGCTGGCCGCGCCCTGGTCGAGCTGGGCGTGCAGGCGATGCGTCGGCTGGTTCGAGATGAGATGGAGGGGGTAGCGCGGTGTCCCGCCATGCGCTCCGCCATTTACGCTGCCGTTTGCCCCGCTATCTGCGCGACCACTGCTGCTGGCATTGGCGCTGCCGAGCCATTCATAGGGCTCGCGCCAGACCGGGTGGCCGGGGCAGTCCTCGTAGCCGAAGCCAGCGATGCGCTCGGAGAAAACCTCGATGCGCCCGCTCGGGGTGGCGAGGGGATGGGCCTCGGGATCGGCGCGGAAGGCTCCGAGCAGGACGGTGGCGCCGGGATCGGGCGGCAGCTCGGCGGTGCCGTCGGCGCGCAGGGTCTCGAGCGGGGGCAGGGCGAAGCCGGCCTCGCCGGCGCGCTGGCGGGCCTGGTCCCAGAGATGGCCGATCCAGGCCTCCGCGTCGCGGCCTTCGGTGAAGCGCTCCGCGACGCCCATCTGCGCGGCGAGCCCGGAGAAAATCGCGTAGTCGTCCCGCGCCTCGGCGACCGGGGATATGGCGCGGCGCATTGCGACGATGGTCGGCTCCCAATGAGTCATGGCGATGTCGTCGCGTTCGAGCGGGCTGGTGGCGGGGAACACGATGTCCGCATGCTTGGCCATGGCGGTCCACCAGATCTCGTTGACGATGATCGTCTCCGGGCGCTGCAGCGCGCGCATCAGGCGGTTGAGGTCCTGATGATGGTGGAAGGGGTTGCCGCCGGTCCAGTAGAGCAGGCGCAGATCCGGGTAGCGCCGGGGCTCGCCGTTGAAGTCATAGGCCCCGCCGGGGTCGAGCAGGGCGTCGGCGATGCGGGCGACGGGGATGGTCTCGGCGACCGGGTTCCGGCCCTGGGGCAGCGCGGGGAAGCGGAAGGGGCGGACCGGGTTGCCGATGCCGTTTTCCGAGGCGTAGCCGAAGCCGAAGCCGCCGCCGGGCAGGCCGATCTGGCCGAGCATGGCGGCGAGGACGATGGCCATCCAGCCCGGCTGCTCGCCATGATCGGCGCGCTGCACGGACCAGGCCATGGCGATGAGGGTGCGCGAGGCGGCCATGCGCCGGGCGAGGGCGGCGATCGCGTCGGCCGGGAGCCCGGTGATGCCGGCGGCCCAGGCGGCGGATTTCGGCGTGCCGTCGGTCTCGCCGAGGAGATAGGGCAGGAAGCGCTCGAAGCCTGTGGTGTAGCGCGCCAGGAAGGCGCGGTCGTGCAGGTCCTCCGTGACGAGCGTGTGGGCGAGGCCGAGGAGGAGGGCGGTGTCGGTGCCCGGGCGCAGCGCAAGCCAGTCCGCCTCGATCTCCGGGATGGTGTCGCTCCGGATGGGGCTCACATTGACGAAGCGGCAGCCATTGGCGTGGGCGTCGAGAAGGGCGCCGCGGGTGGAGTGCCGGCCGACGCCGCCGGAATTCACGCGGGCGTTCTTGATGGGCATGCCGCCGAGCATCACGAGAAGCTCGGTATGGCGCGCGATCACCGGCCAGGCGGTGGCGCCGTTGAGCAGAAGCTGCCGGAAGGGGCCGACGATATGGGGCGTGAGCGCGCTGATCGCGGCGTAGCTGTAGGTGTCGATCGAGGCGGTGTAGCCGCCGATGCAGTTGAGAAACCGGTGCACCTGGCTCTGGGCGTGATGGAAGCGCCCGGCGCTGGCCCAGCCATAGGAGCCGCCGAAGATGGCCGCGTTGCCATGGGCGGTGCGGACGCGCTCGAGCTCGGCGGCGGCGATCTCGAGGGCCTCGTCCCAGGGCACCTCGACGAAGGGGTCGGCGCCGCGGGCGGTGCGGTCGGAAGCCGCGCGCCCGGCGAGGAAGCCGCGGCGGATCGCGGGGCGGGCGATGCGGCTCGGATGCTGCACGGCATCGGCCATGCCGGGGCCTATGGGGGTGGGATCCGGGTCGCCCTCCCAGGGCTCGATGCCGGTGATGCGGTCGTCGCGCACGCGCGCATAGAGCGTGCCCCAATGGGTGGCGGAGAGGATGCGCGCGTCGGTCATGGCGGGGCTCCTGATCGGCTGCGCCCGGCGCCGGGCGCGTTCGCCACCCAAGCGCCGGGGGCGGGGGGCGTCAAGGCGTGGCGCGTCCTGGGCGCGTCGGGGCGCGGCGGGGCCCGGGCGGGCCGGTCGGCGGTCGCACGGACGGTTGCGCGGGCGATCACACTGGCGTGATCGCGGCGAACTCTCCCTTCTCGGGCTCGTCAGTCGCTGTGAAGGGTCGGGCAGACCGGCAGGGACGTTGTGCGGAGGGCTGCATGCAGCCGGGTCAGAGATACTCGGAGGACGGGCTCGCGGATCTCTTCCGCGCCGATCTCGATGCGCTCTACCGCTATGCCGTGAAGCTGCTGCGCGACGCGGACGAGGCGCAGGATGCGGTGCATGACGCCTTTCTGCGGATCTGCGGGCGCGGGGGCCATGTGGAGGCGCCGGTGCGCCCGCGGCCCTGGATGTTCCGGGTGCTGCGCAATGTCTGCATCGACCGGATGCGCGCGCGGGGGCGGCGGGCGACGCTGTTCGTGCCCGGGAGCGAGGATTTCGACGGGGTCTCGGAGCGGACGCCGGAGACCGATCTCGTGGCGCATGACGCGCTGGCCAAGGTGAGCGCTGCGGCAGCCCGCCTGCCGGCGGAGCTCGGCGAGACGCTGGCGCTCGTGGTGGTGGAGCAGCTGAGCTACCAGGAGGCGGCCTTCGTGATGGAGGTTCCGGTGGGCACCGTACGCTCGCGGCTCTACCGCGCGCGGCGCCTGCTGCGCGACTGCCTGAACCCTGCGGACACGGAAGAGCTGGTGCGCGCCGGGGCGGGGACGGGATCTGCAGCGTCGGAGGCTGAGTGATGTCGGACGGTCGCTGGAGCAAGGATGTCGAGAGCTATGTGGACGGCGAGGCCGGTGCGCGCGCATCGGCGATCGCGGCGCATATCGCGGCCACGCCGGCCTCGGCCGCGCTGGCGCGGGAGGTAGCGGCGCTGAACGCCGCCCTGCGCGCCGATGCGCGCAGGCAGCGCGCACCCGAGGCGCTGGCGGCCCGGCTGGAGCGCGTGGGCGACAGCGCGGGGCCGCTCTATGCGCCGGAAGCCGGGGCGGTGGCCGGGTTGTGCAGGCCGGCCGGGCGGTTCGGTGCGGCGCCCGCCTCCCGGCTCTCGCGACGCCGGGTGCTGGGCTTCGGCGCGGCGGCGGCCGTGGCGGCCTCGGCCGGGGTGCTGATGGTGGGCCGGCCCGGCGGGGCCGGCGCGCAGGCGATGGCGCCGGATGTCTTCGGCGATTTCCTGACCCAGTCGGTCGCCGACCGGCCGCTGGACTACACGGCGACGGATCTGGGGCAGGTGGTCTCGTGGTTCGCGCCGCGGCTGCCCTTCGCCATGCCGGCGCTCACGGCACCGCCGGAGCTTTCGCTGCGGGGGGCGCGGCTCTGCTGGCTGCTCGAGCGGCGGATCGCGGCTTTCGACTTCAAGCCCGCGAGCGGGGCGGTGAGCCTTTACGTGGCCGATGCGGAGGGGCTGGCGATCCGGGACGGGCTGCCCTTGCCCGCGCGCCCGGCGCCAGCGGTCTCGCTGGAGCGCAACGGGCTCGCCGGCGCCTTCTGGCAGGACGGCACGCTCGCCTATGCGCTGCTCGGCACTCTCTCGGGTGCGGCGATTGCGGCCATCGCGGCGGAGATCCGGACCGCGGGCTGAGCGCATCGCCCGGCGCAGGCGATGCGGCGCCCGGGTGGCGTCTGCGACCGGTCAGCTGCTCCTGACGAAGCGGCGGTAGTCCTCGGCGACGGCGGCTCCGGCTGCGGCGAGGAGGGCGCGGCCGTGCTCGGGGCGGGCGAGCGCGGAGTGCGAGCCGACGCGGCCATCCGGGAAGGCTCGGCGGTGCGCGTCCGGCGGGCCGTGGCGGTCGCCGGCATGGGCGGCAATGAAGGCGGCGGAGACGGGCTCGGGCGGGGTGGCGGCCGCGCCCGGCGCGACGCTCCGGCATAGCGCCTGGGTGATGGCCACCTCGGAGGGGGTGGCGTGCATCCCCTCCCAGCCCCCGTAGAGGTCGCGGCGAAGGGCGTTGACGGGCGCGAAATCCCACCAGCTCCGGATCCGGATGGCGGGGCGCCCGGCGGCCGCGCGGGCGAGGGGGGCGAGGTTCGCGCCGTGGGCGTTGAGGCAGTAGAGATGGCCGAAGCCCTGGGCGAGGAGCCCCTCGAAGAGCTCGGCGAGCACCGCTTCGAAGACCGGCTCGGAGAGCGAGAGCGTGCCCGGAAAGCCGGTGTTGAAGGGGGCGGGCGTGAGCGCGAGCGTGGGGGCGATGAGCGCGCCGGTGCGCGCGGCGGCGGCCTCGGCGATGGCGGTGGCGCAGAGGCTGTCCGTCCCGATCAGGCCCATCGGCCCGTGCTGCTCGGTGGAGCCGACCGGGATCAGGATGCCGGAGGCGCGGGCGAGATAGGCCTCGACCTCCGGCCAGGTGCAGAGATCGAGGCGCAAGGGTCTAGTCAGGTCCGGTGCCGGATCGCGTTCCGGATCAGTTGGATAGCTGCCACTTCTTGCCGAGTTCCTCGAAGAAACCGCGCTCGGCTTTCAGGCCGATCCAGGTGTTGACGTAGTTGATCCAGACCTGGTCGCCCTGGGGGAGCAGCATGGCGATGGGCGTGGGCGCCTTGGGCTCGGAGACCGGCACGACCATCATCTGCGGATACTTCGCCACCAGCTTGTAGGCCTCGACATTCGAGGTGATGTGGGCATCGGCCCGGCCGGCGAGCACTTCCTGGAAGTCCCGCGCCGGGGCCTCCACGATCTTGTGCTGGGCGTTGGGGAAGAACTGCTTGACCTGCTGCTCCTGCGTGGTGCCGAGGGTGGCCGCGACCGTGACCTCCGGCTTGTCGAGATCGGCCCAGTCCGCGAACTTGCCCGCGTTCTCCTTCAGCGTGAGCGGCACGGTGGCGAGCGAGAAGTAGCTCGTGGAGTATCCCGCGACCTTGGCGCGCGCGGGCGCGACGGAGGCGGAGCCGGTCATGTGGTACTTGCCGGAGACCACGCCGTTGACCAGCGTCTTCCAGTCCGTCGGCACGAACTCGACCTCGACGCCGAGATCCTTGGCGAGCTCGGTCATTACGTCGATGTCGTAGCCGGTATAGCTGTTGGTGGCCGGGTCCTTCATGGTCATCGGGTTCCAGTCCCCCGTCGTGCCGACCTTGAGGACGCCGCCGTTCAGGATGTCGTTGAGTGCGGACTGCGCCTGGGCGATGCCGGCCGTGGCGATGCCGGCCACCAAGAGCGCTGCTGCCGTGAACATTTTCATTGTGTCTCTCCCCGTTAACCGCGCGCCAAGAGTGGCGGGAAAGGGGGGCGGATTGGAAGGAAAAGCGTGTGCATCGCAGCGAGGAATCTGCTTCTGTGAAGGCCAC
>JBCBWF010000013.1:0-30713 GCA_039817245.1 Pseudomonadota bacterium
CCGCGCCTGGTATCGGGGTCAGGTTTGCGGTGTCTATCCGCAGCTGGCGGCCTTCTCGAGTATCCCGGAGGCGGACTGGATCGCGCGCGACCCTCGCCTGGAACTCGTCGGGATGGCGAGAGCCGAGACAGGGCTCGCCCAGAACTTGCGGATGAGCGAGGCCGCGCTCGACGAGGCTGGCGTGCCCTCCTGTCTGCGCGACAGCGAGGCAGCCTTCAATGCGGTGGACGGCAAGACCGCATCGGGCGCACGATCGAAGATGGTCGCGCCGCAGCGTAAAGCAGCGCTGATCCACTTGAATGCCGATGCGGTGCCTCAGGCGCTCTGCCACCCGCTCCTGGACCGGCACAAGGAGCTCTACGCGATCGGCTTCCTGCTCTGGGAGCTCGAGGTGATCCCGGAAGCCCATCGCCTCGCGCTCGATCTGCTCGACGAGATCTGGTGTCCCTCTGGCTATCTCACCGACGTCTATGGGCGCGAGACGGACCGGCCGGTCATCAATATGCGCAAGGCGATCACGCTACCGGCGGTGCCCGCTTTCGATCGCGCATCGATCGGTGTGCCGAAGGGCAAGTTCTGCTTCCTCCTCGCCTTTGATTTCCATTCGTCACTCGAGCGGAAGAACCCGATCGCGGCGATCCGCGCGTTTCGCCGCGCCTTCGACGGCGAAGGCGATGTGAGCCTCGTGATCAAGACGACACCGCCCGTGCCGGGTCACTGGGGCGATCCCAATTGCATGTGGCGCGAGATCGAAGCGGCCGCGGACGCCGATCCGCGCATCGTGGTACTTCCCGAGTTTATGCCGTTTCCCGAGATGTTGTCGCTGATCCGAGGGGCGGACTGCGTTGTCAGCTGCCACCGCGCGGAGGGCTTCGGCTACTTCCTCGCCTACGGGCTCAGCTATGCGCGGCCGGTCATCGCAACGGACTATTCGGGCTCGACCGACTTCGTGACGCCCGAAACGGGCTGGCCGGTTGCCTGGCGGCCGCGCGAGGTGGCGCCCGGTGAGAGCATCCTGCCGGTCAAGGACGCGATCTGGGCGGATATCGATGTCGATGCGCTGGCGGAAGCCATGCGGTCCGTGATCCACCGGCCCGAGGAAGCCGCGCGCCGCGCCGCCACCGGCCAGACGCTGATGGAGCGTGACTACAGTCTGGCAGCCCTGGCAGCACGCTATCGGGCGCGGCTGGAAGCTCTCGGGATCGTGAGATGAGAGCCCTGCCCCCTTCCGGCTTTGCGGCCTTTGCGGCCCATCCGGGCGCAACCGGTTCGCCAGATGCGGCGATGGCCCGCGTGAGCCAACCCGTCCGTTCATCCGGGCGCGAGACGGGATCAGGAGCTTCGAAGACGGAAGCGTGTTTCCAGCCCAAATGTCGGGCGCTTGAACGCGGTTCTGAGACCAAGCCTCGCGCACTGTCAGAGCCGACCGAACCGGATGCTGGCCGTCTCAGCGCGGCTCACTCCGCCGAGAGAGCGCCACTTCCGGCCTTGGAGCCGTTCGCCCTCCGGTTGGACGGCATCAGTCGCCGGATCGCACAGAAGCAGGTGCTTTCCGACCTTTCGCTGGACCTGCCGGCGCGCGGATTGACGGTGGTGCTTGGCCGGCGCGGTGCCGGGCGATCGACGCTCGCGGCGATCGCAACGGGGCAGCGGCTGCCCGATCGCGGACGCGTTTCGAGAGCGGGCATGGTGGCTCCCGGGATTGGTGCCGCTCATGGTTTCGGGCTCACCGGCATGGTGGAGCGCGATCTGGCGCTCCGCGCGGCCTCGGCCGGGTTGGACAGCGCAAGCTATTGCGCGGCTGTCGCAGCGCTTTTGCCGGAACCGGAAGCGCTTTCTTTGCCCTTCCGGCGCGCGGGTGCGGGCACGCGGGGTATCCTGCTCTTCGCCGCCGCCTACATCGTTCCGGCCGCCCTCTATGTGGCGGACGGGCCACTTCTTCCCTCTTCACCCAGCGAGGCTGACGCCGTCGCCCCGCTCCTCGAGCGCGCCCGCCGGGAGGCGGCGGTCCTCTGGTTGAGCGCCGGCGTCTCGCAGCTTCGCGCCATGGCACCGGAGCGGATCTTGCTCCTGGAGGACGGCCGGCTGCGTGCGCTCTCGGGCCTTGAGGAGGCAATCGCGGTTTTTCAACCGCGCGCGCACGCGGCACGGCCCGTCAAGGCGTCCGCAACGACGCCAGGAGCACCCGGGCCATGATCCACAGAACCAGGGCGAGGCCGAGGATCTGCAGCACCTCCGCGGGGCGGTCGGGTGCCGTCGGCGCGCTCGCGGCCCGCGGCGGCACGAAGACGACGAGCTGTGCCCGCCCGAGCGTGGCATTCGCCTGGGCCTGCTGTTGCAGTCCGAGCGTCGTGATGTAGCTGTCGAGGGCGATTTGGTACTCATTCTGCAACCGTTCGAAGTCGGTGAGCTGGTCAGGCAGGGCGCTGTCGCTCGCTGCGCCACCAACGGCCGCACGGGTATTCGCGATCTGTGCCTCGAGGCTGCCGAGCTGCTCGCGCAGGCGCGGGATCTGGGGCGAGTTCGGCACCGTCTCCAGCAGCGTGCGCAACCGAACCCGCAGCCCCGTGAGCTCACCGGTGAGCTGAGCGATGGTCGCGGAATTGAGCTCCGCCTCCTGCGTCGGCGAAACCGTGAGCGTACGCCTGCGAAATGCCTCGATCGCGTCGAGCGCGTCGCGCAGCCGCTGTTCCGCCGCTGCGTACTCGCCCGACACATAGGCGAGCATCTCGTTCTGCGCCTGCTCGGAAAGCCGGTCGACCAGCGCGTCCAGCATCTCGGTGAGCACGGTGGCAACGGCGAGACTGTCCTCCGGCCGGAAGAGGCGAACGCGGAGCGTGGTAATGCCCGTGAGAACGTCGAAACGCAGATCGAGCGCGGCGTTCCAGTAGTCCAGCAGCGCTTCGCGCGGAAGATCTTCGCGATACCGGCGCACCGGATCGTTCCCGTCGCGCCCCAGCATGCTTCGGAGATCGAGACGGGTCTCGAGCTCCGCGACCGCAGCCTCGGAGCGCAGGTAGTCCTCGAGAATGAAACTGTCCGCCGCGGCGGGCGCCATGGAAGGCGTGCCGATCGCGACCTGAGCGCCCTCGCCGCGATCCATGCTCTCGCCCCCGCGAACGGCGTAGCGCATCTCGGTGACGTAGCGATCTGCGGCATAGCCCCAATAATAGGCCGCCGCCAGCGCTCCCGGCAGCAGCACGAAGGCAATGAAGCCGAGATACGCCCAGCGGTAGGACCGGCGCGGCATCGTGTGCGCAGGCTTGCGCGCCTCGACGAGCGGTGTGCCTTCGGGAATCGCGCCCGGTCGATCGATCTTCATCCCCGCCGCTGCCTCCTTGCAATGTCGCGCCGGCGCGCCGGCCTTCCGCGCCTAAGGAACCGGCAACAGGGTTGCCAAAGTATGAACGCGCCGGTCCTGCCCCGGCTCGCAGCGAAGAAACTCACCCAGGAGAGAGGGAGAACGGCATGCGGCACGTGACGGATTTCGCCGTGGCGACGACCGATGCGGAAGTGCGATCGACAACCTCCGGAGGCGCGTCCGCGCACGCCGTTCTAGCGGGCATGCATGTGCTGCTCGTCGGTCGTTTTCCGCCGATGAACGACGCCCAGGCTTTGCGCGCAACGGGGCTAGCAGCGGCCATCGTTCAAGCGGGTGGCACTGTCACTTCGGTGTCGGTCTCCGGGCATGGTGACGCCCATCTGATCGCGGATTTCGACAAGGCGCATGGGCTGAAGCGGCTGCGCCGAGCCTTGCGGGAGGAGCGGAGGCGCGGTGCGTTCGACCTCGTCGTCATCGACCGAAGCGCATTTTCCTTTCGCAAGCCAGATCGACTGGCACGGCTTGCCGTCGCCCCGCAGCAGCTTCTCACGGCGGCCTGGCTCTGCCGCCTCGGCCGACAGACCATGCTACTCGGGGAGCGATGCGGTGGGTGCGAGCCGCTGGCCCGCGCGGCGACGCAGTGGATGTCGCTCGCGGCGCGCCACGCGCCCGATCCCCAAGTTGTCGCGCTGCTGACGGCGGCGGCCGAGGCCGGCGCCAAGGGCGAGATCGCGGCCGACATGCTGCCGACCCTGGTTTCGGCCATCCCGGGCGGTCGTGGCGAAGCGCTCGCAGTCGGCCTCGCGCTCGAGCTCCGTGGCGAGCGCGTGCAGATCGAGCCGACGGCAGCGTTCGCGCCGCAAATCACGCCGCCGCGGCTGGCCAAGGCGTTCGACCAGGATCCCGCCTGGCCGACCGCCGCCGTTCCGCGCATCGTCGCGCATCTCCATCGGCTGCGCGCGCGCGACAACGCGCAGGCTGACGCTGCAACCGTACTCGACTGGTACGCGCAGCAACGCGAGCTGGACCCCGCATTGCCCCCTCCGGAGCCGCCGTCCAAGCGCGGCGGAGCGCTGCCCGAGGCCGACGATCAGACCCCGATCAGCGCGCTGTGGTGGACAGCGCTCGCAGGCAAAGGCGCGCTCAATGCGCCGATCAGCGCCGCATCGCCCGACCCGGCGAGGATCGATGCGCTCCTTGCGCGGCCGTCGAGCGAGCCGGGCTCTGACCGAATGCGAGATCTGGCGGACGCCCTTTCTGCGCTACCGATGCCAAGGCTCGCAAAAACGGCCTTCGCGCTCGCGGGGGACGATCCGGCGGCGCTCGAGACGCGGCTTGGCCTGACCGAACGCATCGCGCCGACATGCTGCATCGTTGGTCATCGCGACCGGGCGACCGGCCTCGGCGCCAATCTGATCATGGCGGAGAGCATGCTCCAGCGCGCAGGCCTCTCGCCCGTGGCACGGGTGATAGAGGCCGGTCTGGCGCCATCGAGCAGCCTTCGGGTCTCGACGGCCGGATCGGAAATGGATGTCGGCCAACCGGTGCCGCGCCGTCTGAGCCGACCGCTGCGGCTCTTGTGCGTGAATGCGGATCTTGTGCCGCAAACCCTGCTACATCCGCGGCTTTCCGGTGACGCGAACGGGGTCAATATCGGCTTCCTGCTTTGGGAGCTCGATCGGCTGCCCGACGCGCACCGGCTGGCGCTCGACATGCTGGACGAGATCTGGTGCCCCACGGCCTTCGTCGCCCGCGCGTATCGCACGCAGGCGCGCCAGCCGGTGCGGGTCATGGGCAAAGCCGTCACCGCTCCGAAACCGGACCCGCTGGATCGGCGCGCCCTCGGCCTCCCGGAGAACGCGTTCCTCTTCCTCACAAGTTTCGACTTCCATTCCTCGGTTGAGCGAAAGAACCCCGTGGCGCTGGTCCACGCCTTCCAAGATGCGTTTCCCACGCGGCGGGACGTGCGGCTGGTCGTCAAGACGACCGAGACACCTTCCGGTCACTGGGGCGATCCGCATGGCCAGTGGACCGCGATCGTGGAGGCGGCCGCGGCCGATCCACGGATCCTGCTGCGCACGGGGCGCTGGCCGGCGGGGCGCCAGGCTGCGCTGGTCGCTGCTTGCGACTGCTTCGTTTCACCCCATCGGGCGGAGGGGTTCGGCTACGGACCGGCGGAGGCGCTCCTTCTCGGCCGCCCGGTGATCGCGACCGATTATTCGGGAACCACAGCCTATCTCTCTGAGAAGACGGGCTATCCGGTTCCGTTCGCGCTGCGCGACGTCGCAACCGGCGAGACCATCCATGCCGTGGAGGGCGCGCGCTGGGCCGAGATCGACCGCGATGCGCTGGCCGCGACCCTCGCCGAGGTCGTCGATGCGGATGAGGACCGCGCGCAACGTGCCGCAGCCGGTCGCGCCTTGCTGGAGACCGAATTCTCGCTCGACGCGCAGGCCGCCCGGTGCATGCGCCGCCTCGAGACCATCGGGCTGTTGGAGGCCCAATGAGATCGGCAGAGGCCCTGTGCGCGCCTGCCACGGAAACCGTGCCGGAGGCGTGCCCGGCCGGTCGCGCCCGGTCAGGGCCGGCGCGCTTAAGCCTGCCACAGCCCGGCGCTCTCTCCTCGTCGCCGCTGCGTGCAATGCTTGCCGCAGCGGGCTGGGACGTCGCGCCTTGGTGGGCCGGCGGGAGCGATGCCGTGGCGGTCTGGGGCGCGCACGCCTGGTCGCGGCCGGGACGATGGCTTGCCGCATCGACCGGCCGGCCGCTCCTCTCCCTGGAGGACGGGTTCTTGCGTTCGGTACGGCCGGGAACCGGGCGCGCACCGCCCCTCTCTCTGACGATCGACGATCTGGGGCTCGCGATCGATGCGAGCCGTCCATCCCGTCTCGAGCGGCTCATCGAGGATCGTGCCGGCGAAGGCGATCCAATTGGTGCCAGAGCGGAGGCAGGGATCGCTCGGCTACGATCGCTCGGTCTCTCCAAGTACAACCCGCTTCCTCGCGGCGCCGCTGCGCTGCCGCCACCCGGCTATGTGCTGGTGGTGGATCAGACCCGCGGGGATGCATCGGTAAGGCTGGGCGCCGCCGGCCCCGCGCGCTTTGGCGAAATGCTGGCCGCCGCGCGGGCGGAAAACCCGGGCGCGCCCATCGTCGTGAAGACCCATCCGGATGCCGCGACCCGAGGACGGCAAGGGCATTTCTCAGCCGACGACCTGCGACCGGGCGAGACGCTCCTTACGCGGCCGGTCAACCCGTGGGACGCGATCGATGGGGCCGCCGCGGTCTACACCGTGAGCTCTCAGCTCGGCTACGAGGCGCTTCTCGCGGGTAAGGAGGTGCATGTTTTCGGCTTGCCCTTCTACGCCGGCTGGGGGCTGACTCGGGACCGGCTGATCTGCCCGCGCCGGCGGGCGCGGCCCTCACGCGCGGCCCTGTTCGCTGCGACGCATCTTCTCTATCCGCTCTACTGGGACCCGTATGATGCGCGGCTGACCGGCTTCGAGGAGACGCTGGACACGCTGTCCGTTCTCGCGGCCGCCGCGTGGGCCGATTCAGGCAGTCGCGGCGCCGTCTATGCGGGGTTCGGCGGCTGGAAGCGCCGGCATATGCGACGCTTCGCACCGGAGGCGGACGCGCCGGCGCGCCATCGCACGAAGGCGACCGCGGCGGTTGCCGTCGCACGGCGGGAGGAGCGTCGCGCTCTGTTCTGGGCGAGCCGGCATGGGCCGGAGGCGTTGGATCTCGCCGCGGAGGCGGGCGTGCCGGGCGCTCTCGTGGAGGATGGGTTCCTCCGCTCGGTCGGCCTCGGCGCGAGCCTGACGGATGCCGCATCGCTCGTCTTCGATCCGGTCGGGATCCACTACGATCCGTCGCGGCCGTCGCGCTTGGAGACACTGATCGGCGAGGCGGCGGCCTTCGGCGCAGGCGATCCGCGGCTCGCGCGGGCGCGGGCCATTCGCCGGTCGCTCAACGCCTTGCGGCTGACCAAGTACAACCTGCCGGAGGGCGCAGATCGGGCCTTTGAGTTGCGCCGACGGGCGGAGGGGCGGCAGGTCCTGCTCGTGCCCGGCCAGGTGGCCGACGATGCTTCGGTACGGCTCGGCGCCGCTGAAGCACCGGTGCGGGACAATGCGGGGCTGCTCGCGATGGCGCGCGAACGGAACCCCGAAGCGTTCATCGTCTACAAGCCGCACCCGGATGTGGAGGCAGGGCTGCGGCGCGGGCAGGTGCCCGCGGCAACGCTGAGCGCCTTGGCGGATCATTGCGCCGAGGGCATGGCGGCCTCCTCGGTCCTCGGCGCCGTCGACCGGGTGTGCACGCTGACATCGCTGATCGGCTTCGAGGCGCTGCTTCGTGGCGTCGCGGTAGACTGTGTCGGGGCGCCTTTCTATGCGGGCTGGGGGCTGACGGGCGATCTCGGCCCTGTGCCATCCCGGAGGGTGGCGCGCCCCTCGCTCGATGCGCTCGTCTGGGCCGCGATGGTCGCCTATCCGCGCTACATCGACCCGGTGACGGGCCTGCCGGCGAGCCCCGAGCGGGTGATGGCGCGCTTGGCCGCCGCGCGGCAGGCGGGTCTCGGCTCGGCGCGGGGCGGGCCGCTTCGCCGCTGCCTTTCGGGGATGCAGGCGCTCGCCGCCGGCGCGGGCCTGGTGTTCTGGCGGTGAGCGCTCGGCGCGCGCTCAGACGATCTCGAGGCCGAACTGGGAGGCGGTTTCGACCGTGAGCTCCCAAAGGGCACGGGCATGGCTCCGGGGCAGGAAGAGATCGGCGCCTTCGGCACTCGCCAGGAGCGTGACGGGAACGTGGTGCAACGGGGTCGTGACGACACGCCCGGAAGCCGGCGCATCCGAACGCAGATCCACCGCAACGAGCCGGGCGAGCAGCGCCGGCGCGGACGGGCCCTTGATCCGTACCCGCCAGCGGCCATGCCCGAGATCGAGGCAGGTGCCATCCTCCGCATCGATGGCCGGAGGCGCTAGCGGCGCCTCGCCGAGAAGCCACCAGCGCAGAGGTTCCGTGCGCATCAGCGTGGCATCGCCGGAGACCACCGCGTGTCCAGGCGCGGGGGCTTCCGCGACGCCTGCGGCAGCGGCCGCCGCGGAGCCCGCAGCACCCAAACGCCCCGGCCAGGCGGTCACTTGCCAGAGGGCCGCGAAAGGGGCTTCGGAAAGCTGGATCGCCGGTTCGTCCACACCTGCAGGGAGCACCCGACGCGGCGCCGTCAGGCCGGCGAGCGGGGAGGCACTCTCCGCGCGCGCGGCCGCGGGGATGGCCGAAGGCGCGACGGCAGGCGCCTCGCTGAGCGCGCGCGCCGCTCCGAGATCAGTGTCAGGCATGCATGCGCTCCCCCGCCGCGTCGAACCGATGGGCCGGCAGCACCCTTGCGCGCGTCTCGCGCCCGGCCACCGGCTCGGCAATCACGACCTCGCGCCCCTCCCAGGCAGCGGCGCCGCCCTCGACGAAGCCGATCCCGAGCCAGGCGCCGAAGGCGGGGCTCTCGGTCACCCCTGTGATCCAGCCGATGCCGTGACCCGTTGTCTGCCCGGGCGCGCAGACGATGGCGCCGCCGGAGAAGCGCGCACCGGGCTCGACGGCCTCGAAATGGGCGAGCGCCGGGCGGTCGGCCTCGGTCAGTCCGGGCCGCACGCGCATCGCGGATCCGATGAAGGGCTTGGCGCGGGAGGCCATGCGGCCGAGCCCTGCATCCTCCAGCGTCACCCGCCCATCGAGTTCGGCGCCCGTCACATGGCCCTTCTCGATGCGGAGCGTGCCGAGCGCTTCCATGCCGTAGGCGGCGCCGCCCTCTGCCTCGACCGCGGCGAGCAGCGCCTGCCAGGCCGCCTCTCCCCAGTTGGCCGGGGCATAGACCTCGAAGGCGAGTTCGCCGGAGAAGCTGATCCGCGCGATCAGCACCGGCACCGTGCCCCCCGCAACCTTCAGCTCAGCTGCCGCGATACCCATGAAGGGAAGGGCCGCGCCTGAGACGTCGCCGCTGGCCAGCGCGCGCTCCAGCGCGGCGCGGGCCCTTGGCCCGGCGACGGCAGCGCCCGCCCATTGGTCGCTCACCGAAGCGACATGGACACGCAGCTCCGGCCACCGCCAGGCGAGCAGATATTCGAGCCAGACCATGACATGGCCCGCCTGCGCGGTGGTGCAGGTCATGAGGTAGTGGTCCTCTGCGAGGCGCCAGCTCACCCCGTCGTCGAGCACGAAGCCGTCGTCGCGCAGCATCACGCCGTAGCGGCACTTGCCGACCGGCAGCTTCGCGAAACCGTTGACGTAGACGCGGTTGAGGAACGCGCCCGCATCGGGCCCCTGCACCGCGATCTTGCCGAGCGTGGAGACGTCGATGATGCCGCAGCATTCGCGCACCATCCGGGCCTCGCGCAGATAGGCGGCTTCCAGGTCCTCGCCGCCCTGGGGGTGATACCAGGCACGCTTCCAGAGCCCGGCATCGGTGAACACCGCACCCGCTTCGGCCTGGGCAGCATGCATCGGCGTCCGCCGCTCGGAGGCGAAATGCGCGCCGCGCGCGCGGCCGGCGAGCGCGCCGATGGGCTGCGGCGTGAAAGGCGGGCGAAAGGTGGTGATGCCGGTCTCGGGGATGGACTGCCCGAGCGCATCGGCGAGCAGAGCAAGGCCCGCGATATTGCCGGTCTTGCCCTGATCCGTCGCCATGCCGAGCGTGGTGTAGCGCTTCATGTGCTCGACCGAGGTGTAGCCCTCGCGCGCAGCCTGGCGGACATCCTCGGAGGTGACGTCGTGCTGCGGGTCGAGGAAGGTCTTGAGCTTGCGATCCGGCAGCCGGACCTCATAGAGCGCCGGGGCCGGCTGGGCCTGCGCCGCCGGCGCGGGCGCGCGGCCCGGCGCCTTGCCATGGCCGAGGGCGGCGATCGCGGCGCGCGCGGCGTGGCGGCCATCCTCCACGATCGCGTCGGTGCCGCGGAGCGCGCGGGATGCGCCGGCGAGCGCCACCCCCTCCGGCGGCGTGCCGGCCAGGAAGCAGCCGAGATCGCCGTGCCAGACCGGCTTCACCCCGCGATGCGCGACGAGATGGATTGCCGGGGACCAGCCGGCGCTGACACCGACGCAATCCGCCTCCAGCCGGCGCTCGGCGCGGGCCTCGGCGATACCGTGGCGGATCGCGGTCGCACGGCCCACGGTCAGCCCCGCGGTGGCCGCGCGGCCATGCGCCTCCACCGGCAGGTAGCCGGCCATGAGTGCAACGCCCGCGGCCTCGGCCGCCGCGCGCATCGCCTCGGGCGGGGTTTCGCGGGCATCGAGCAGCGTGGTTTCCACGCCTGCGCGCGCGAGGCAGGCGGCGGCGGCGTAGGCCCCGTCTCCGGCCGTGGCCAGCACCGCGCGGCTCCCGGGGGCGACGCCGAAGCGGCGGGCATAGCGCTCCATCGCGCCGGCGAGCATGACGCCGGGGCGGTCGTTGTTGCCGAAGGCGAGCGGACGTTCGATAGCGCCGGTGGCGAGGATCACGCGGGCGGGGCGCACGATGCGCAGGGCGGCGCGCGGCAGATGCGGGTCGGGCTCGGCGATATGGTCGGTCAACCGCTCGACCACTCCCACCACATTGCCGTCGTAGAGCCCGAAGGCGGTTGCGCGGCGGAGCACCCGGGCAGGCCCGAGCGCGGCCTCCGCTTGCGAGAGCCAGTCCGCCGCCTTGCGCCCCTCCACCGTCTCCTCGGCGCCGACGAGCTGACCGCCGAGCGCGAAATCCTGCTCCACGAGCATCACATCGAGGCCGGCAGCCGTGGCCTCGGCGGCAGCGGCGAGCCCCGCGGGCCCGGCCCCGATCACCAGCACATCGCAGAAGTCGTGGACGACGTCGTAGCTGTCCGGATCGGGCTCCCGGCTCGCGCTGCCCATACCGGCTGCCCGGCGGATGAGCTTCTCGAACTGCATCCACTCCCAGGTGCCCTTCCCGGTGATGCCGAAGAAGGTCTTGTAGTAGAAGCCCGCGGCGAAGAAGCGGCCGAGCAGGTCGTTCACCTGCCCGAGATCGAAGCGCACGGAGGGCCAGGCGTTCTGGCCGGAGGCTTCGAGGCCCTCCACCAGCTCCACCGTTGGCGCCTTGGCGTTGGGCTCGCGCCGCGCGCCGCGGCCGAGGGTGACCAGCGCCCCCGCCTCCTCCGGCCCCGCGCTCATGATCCCGCGGGGGCGGTGATACTTGAAGCCGCGCGCCACGGGGCCGAGCCCGTTTGCGAGCATTGCGGAGGCGAGCGTGTCGCCGGCGAGGCCGTGATAGCGCGTCCCGTCCCACACGAAGGAGACCGGGCTGCTGCGATCGACGACGCCGCCTTCGCGCAGACGATAGCCGCTCATTCGGCCGCCTCGCGTGCGGGATCGGCCAGCGCCTCCGCCATTCCCGGCGTCGCGTAGCGCACCGAGCGGATCTCGTGGGAGAGCGTATCGCGCTCGATCAGCAGGAAGGCGCGGCAGCCGCCCACATGCTGCCAGAGCTCGAGCGCCGGCCCGCGCGCGTTCTGACGCAGATAGACCGCATCGCACCACGCCTCATGCGGCGCATCGAGCGGCGGGTAGACGACGCTGCCATCGCCCTCATAGGAGAACTCGCTGTGGTCGCGGGGGCCGCAGAACGGGCAGTTGATGCGGATCATCGGGCGGGCTCCTGTGGCGGATCGAGGCGCATGCCGGTGCTCCAGGCCGCGAAGCCCATCGCCTCCCAGAAGCGCAGGGCATGGTCGGCGGAGGCCTCGAGGCGCAGCGGCGTGCCGGGGGCGAGGCACTCGGTCCGGAAGCGCTCGAAGAGCGTGCGGCCGAGGCCCTGCCGGCGCAGGTCCTCGTCGATCAGAAAGTTGCGGATGAAGACATGGTCGCCGAGATCGGCCCAGACGACAAAGCCCACCGTGCGCCGCGCATGGCGGAACAGGGTGGCGCGCTGGCCGGCATCGAGCCCCTTGCCGAGCTTCTCGCAGATGGCATCAGCGGCCATGCTGTCCCCGTGTGCGGCCAGCATCTGGTTGTAGAGCTCGACGAGCACCGGCAGCGCCTCCCGCCCGGCCGGCAGGAGGGCGACGTCGCGCGGATCCACCGCCGGCTCGTCCTCGTTGAGCGCGTTCAGTGCCATTTGAAGGTCGGCCCCGCGCCGCTCTCGTCGATCGGCCGGCCGTCGCAGTAGCGCGCCATGGTGAGGCGGGCGGCGGCCTCGTGCGGCTCGTCCTTCGCGATGAGATGGGCGTAGACGCTGCCCGAACCCGGGATCGCCTTGAACCCGCCATAGCACCAGCCGGCATTGAGATAGAGGCCGGGGATATCCGTCGGCGTGATGAAGGGCGAGCCGTCCGGCGACATGTCCATCACCCCGGCCCACTGGCGGAGCAGGCGCACGCGCCCGAGGCTCGGCATGATCTCGACGCAGGCGCTCATCACCTCCTGATAGACCGGCAGGTTCCCGCGCTGGGCGTAGGAGGGGTACATGTCGAGCGCGCCGCCGAACACCATCCCGCCCTTGTCGGACTGGCTGATGTAGAAATGTGCGCCCGAGGCGTTGAAGCCGAGCACCTGGTCGAGCTGGGGCTTGATGGGCTCGGAGACATAGGCCTGCAGCTTGTGCGTCTCGATCGGCAGGCGCCCGAGCCCGGCCTTCTCGGCCACCACCGAGGTGTTGCCGGCGACGGCGAGCGCCACCTTCTCCGCCCGGATCTCGCCCTTGGCGGTCTCCACGCCGACCATGGCGCCGGCCTCGTGGATGAACCCCGTGACCTCGCAGTTCTGGATGATGTCCACGCCCAGCGCGGAGGCGGCGCGCGCGTAGCCCCAGTTCACAGCATCGTGCCGGGCGGTGCCGCCGCGCGGCTGCACGAAGGCGCCGATGATCGGGAAGCGGCCGTCGAGGTTCAGCATCGGCACGCGGCGCGCGAGCGTGTCGCGGTCCCACCACTCGCCATCCGAGCCCGTCAGCCGCATCACGTTGTAGCGCCGGGCCAGCGCATCGCGCTGCGCGGGCGTGTTGACCAGCACCACATGGCCGCGCTGGCTGAACATGACGTTCATGTTGAGGTCGTGCGAGAGGTTCTCCCAGAGCTTGAGCGAGTGCTCGTAGAACTCGCGATTGCCCGGGATCATGTAGTTGGAGCGCACGATCGTGGTGTTGCGGCCCGCATTGCCGCCGCCGATCCAGCCCTTTTCCACCAGCGCGACGCGCTTGGCGCCATGTTCCTTGGCCAGGTAGTAGGCGGTGGCGAGCCCGTGCCCGCCGCCGCCCACGATGACGATGTCATAGGCCTTCTTGGGCTGCGGCGCTTCCCAGGCCCGGCGCCAGTGCTTCTGCTCAGTCAGCCCGCCCCAGAGGACGGACAGGGCGTTGTAGCGCTGCATCATGCCCATGGGCGCTCTCCCTCAGCCGCGCATGCGTTCGGCGTTCGCATCCCAGATTGGCGCATGCTGGCGGCGCGCGGCAAGATGTTCGCCGAGGATCTCGACGGACCACGGACCTTCGGCATCCGCATGCTCCTTCGGCACATAGCCGAGTGCCATGGAGACGCCGGAGTTGTGGGCATAGCCGCCGGAGGTGACCCAGCCCACCACGTCGCCGTTGAGCGAGATGGGCTCGTCGCCGATCACATCCGCGTCGCGCGCCTCCACCACGAAGCCGCAGAGGCGGAGCGAGCCGCCGGAGGCGCGTTCGGCCAGCGCGCCCGCCTTGCCGACGAAGTCCGCGTCCTTCTCATAGGCCACGAAGCGCTCGAGACCGGCCTCGAGCGGGCCGTAGATGGGCCGGTACTCGCGGCCCCAGCCGCCCCAGTTCTTCTCCAGTCGCAGGGCGTTGAGGGCGCGCAGGCCGAAGGGGCGGATGCCGTTCTCGGCGCCGGCTTCCATCAGCGCGGCGTAGACATGGCGCTGGTACTCCGGCTTCATCCAGATCTCGTAGCCGAGATCGCCGGTGAAGCTGACGCGGCCGACGATGCAGGGCGCGTGGCCCACATCCATCCGCCGCACCGCCATGAAGCGGAGAGCGGCATTGGAGACGTCCTCGTGGCACACAGCCTCCAGCACCGCACGCGCCTTGGGCCCGGCGATGGAGAGCCCGCAGAGGCCGAGGCCGACCACATCGAGCGTGACCGACCCGTCCTCGGGCAGGAAGCGCTCGAACCAGCGCGCGTAGAACACCTCGGCATTGCCGGAGCCGGCGAGGAAGTACTCGTTCTCGGCAAGGCAGGCGAGCGAGAGATCCCCCTGCAGCTTGCCGTCCTCCTTCAGGAGCGGCGCGAGCGTCATGCGCCCCGGCTTCGGCAGGCGGCAGGCGACCAGGCGGTCGAGGAAGGCCGCCGCCCCCGGGCCGCGAACAAAGAACTTCGAGAAGCCCGAGGTCTCGACGAGGCCGACCCCGCTGCGCACCGCGGCGACCTCGGCGGCGACATGCTCGAAATCGCTGGAGCGGCGCCAGGAGAACTGGTCGCTCACCCCCTCCGGCGCGAACCAGAGCGGGGCTTCGAGACCCCAGCTATCGCCCATCTGCGCGCCCGCCGCGATCAGCGTGTCGTAGATCGGCGTGGTCTTGAAGGGGCGCGCCGCCGGCAGCTCCTCGTTCGGGTACTTGATCCGGAAGCGGCGGGAGTAGTTCTCGCGCACCTTGGGGTTGGTGTAGGCCATCGTCGCCCAGTCGCCGTAGCGCGCGATGTCCATGGCGAAGACATCCGCGCCGGGATCGCCGTCGATCATCCAGTTGGCGAGGGTCAGCCCCACGCCGCCGCCCTGGCTGAAGCCCGCCATCACCGCGCAGGCCGACCAGTAGCCGGGCAGGCCGCGCACGGGCCCGACCAGCGGGTTGCCGTCCGGCGCGAAGGTGAAGGGGCCGTTGATGATCTGCTTGATGCCCGCGTTCTGGAAGGCGGGGAAGTGCTGGAAGCCGATCTCCAGCGAGGGCGCGATCCGGTCGATATCGGGCTGCAGCAGCTCGTGGCCGAAATCCCAGGGCGTCTCGCGCTCGGACCAGGGCACGCAGGCGCGCTCATAGGTGCCCATGAGCATCCCGCCGCGCTCCTGGCGGAGATAGAGTTCACCGTCGAAATCGACCGCGTGGATCACTTCCTTGCCGGTCTTTGCGTTGACTTCGGCGACCTCGGGCATGTCCTCCGTCAGCAGATACATGTGCTCCATGGCGAGCAGCGGCAGCTCGAGGCCGACCATGCGCCCGACCTCGCGCGCCCAGAGCCCGCCGGCATTGACCACGTGCTCGCAGGTGACGTCGCCCTGGTCGGTATGGACGCACCAGCCGCCCTCGCGCGTGCGGCTGATCCGCTCGACCTTGGTCTGCTGGTGGAACTCCGCGCCCAGCTTCTTGGCGGATTTCGCATAGGCCCAGGTGACGCCCGAGGGGTCGAGATGGCCCTCATGCCGGGTCCAGACCCCGCCGACGAACTGCGCCGGGTCGATCAGCGGCATCAGCTCATGCGCTTCCTCGGCGGAGACCATGCGCTGCTCGATGCCGAGATAGCGCCCCTTGGCCATCATCGACTTCATCCAGTCGAAGCGCTCATGGGTGGAGGCGAGCATCACGCCGCCGGTGAGGTGGAAGCCGGTCGCCTGGCCCGAGAGCTCCTCGATCTCCTTGTAGAGCTCGATGGTGTACTGCTGGAGCTTGGCGACGTTGGGATCGCCGTTGATGGTGTGGCAGCCCCCGGCCGCGTGCCAGGTGGAGCCGGAGGTCAGCTCCTTGCGCTCCAGGAGCATGGCGTCCGTCCACCCGGCCTTGGCCAGGTGGTAGAGCACCGAGCACCCGACGACCCCGCCGCCGATCACCACCACGCGCGCATGCGATTTCATGAGGCTGTCTCCCAGAATGCCACGGCTGCATGTGAACAGTTTTTGCGGGAGACTCGCTATCCCGAGGCGTCGAAAGGTGTCGCAATTGCGACAACGGGTCCGCGACAGGCGGGTCGCTATTCCTCACGACCGAGCGCGCGAAGGCGGGCATGGAGTGCCGGGGCACTGTCATGGCCGGTCTCGAGCGCGAAGACATAGGCGTGGGTGAGGTAGAAGGCGGCCGCCTCGTCGCGCCGCTCGGCCTCCGCGAGGCGTGAGGCTTCGGCGTAGAGGGTCACGAGCCGGGCAGTGTCGCCCTCGGCATGGGCGGCGAGCAGAGCGTCCTCTAGGGGCGTGGCAGGCGCCCCGCCCGGGTCAGCGGCTGCCGGCCGGGCGGGGGTGGTCTCGTCGATCATCGCAGAGCCTGCGTCATGCGGCGTCCGGATCCTCCAGCAGCGTCTTCCAGGCCAGACCGCCGAGCGCGGCCCCCGCCATCGGCGCCACCCAGAAGAGCCAGAGCTGCGCGATCGCCCAGCCATCGGCGAAGAGGGCGACGCCGGTGGAGCGCGCCGGGTTCACCGAGGTGTTGGTCACCGGGATGGAGATGAGGTGGATGAGCACGAGGCCGAGGCCGATGGCGATCGGGGCGAAACCCGCGGGCGCGCCCTTGGCCGTCGCGCCGAGGATGATGATCAGGAAGAACGCGGTCATCACGATCTCGGTGATCAGGCCGGATAGGAGCGAGTAGCCGCCCGGCGAGTTTGCGCCGTAGCCGTTGGCCGCGAAGCCGCCGGTGCCCGCAAAGTCCGCCTTGCCCGAAACGATGAGGAAGAGCACGAGCCCGGCCACGATCGCGCCGCCGACCTGCGCCGCCACGTAGGGCCCAAAGGACGACCAAGAGAACCGGCCCGCCACCGCGAGGCCGAGCGAGACCGCCGGGTTGAAATGTCCGCCCGAGATGCCGCCGACCGCATAGGCCATCGTGAGCACCGTGAGGCCGAAGGCGAAGGACACGCCGAGCAGCCCGATGCCCACCTCCGGAAAGGCCGCGGCCAGCACCGCGCTGCCGCAGCCGCCGAGCACGAGCCAGAACGTGCCGAATGCCTCGGCTACGAGTTTTCTCATCATCGCAAATTTCTCCCTGTTCCACCCGCCCAGAGCCGTCGCCCGGGCGGGAGCGGGATAGTATCACGCCGGGCATCGAGGACGAGTGAAGTGTTAAAGACGTGCCGGCCGTGGCCGCCGGCGCCCGCTCATTGCGCGTATTGCGCCGCGATCCAGCGATGAAAGGCGTGCGTCGGCCCGTCCATGGCCGGCGAGAAGCGCCCGCCATCGAAGCCTGCGGCGTGGCGGCCGCGCTGCATGCCTTCCACCACGAAGATGTCCTCCTCGAACACCTCGCGCCACATCTGCGCATTGCGCCGGCGCATCGGTTCGAACGCCGCCTCGGCGACGCCGGCATCGGGGAAGAGGATCGCCACATGCTCGCGCGTCGCCTCCAGACCCGCGGGCTCGAGGATGATCCCGAAGGCATGGTCCTTGTGCACGCCGAGGAGCACATTGGGGTAGAGCGCGATGTACTCCGCCCCCTGCTCCCACTTCTCCGCGAGGCCCGGGATCGGCGGGAAGCGCCGCCCGTCCTCCGCCAGCATCGGCCGGTAAACGGTCGTGCCCTGGCCGGAGAAGCCCTCCTCCTCGATGTGATAGTGGTCCTCCAGGCGCGAATAGCTGTTCAGGCCCGGATGCACCCAGGGCAGGTGGTAGCTCTCGCAATAGTTCTCCACCGCGAGCTTCCAGTTGCTCTTCACCTCCAGCGTGAAGGCGCTCTCCGGGCCGGCGAAGTGGTGCGGGCGGTCGAATTCCGCCCAACGCGCGCGGGCCGCCGCGGCGTAGTCCTCGAAGGGCGCCGCCTGTCCGTCCAGGTTCACGAAGACGACACCGAGCCACTCCGCCGAGCGCACTTCCACGAGACCGAGGCTCGCGCGGTCGATCGCATCGTGGCGATTGGTGCCGGGGCCGCCTACATGAGGGGTGGTGCGGAGCCGGCCGTCCAGCTCGTAGCACCAGGAATGGTAGGGGCAGCGGATCGCGCGCGGCAGCGTCTGCGCGGCCTCGACGAGGATCATGCCGCGATGGCGGCAGACATTGTGGAAGACCCGTTGGTTGCCGTGATGGTCGCGGGCGAGGAGCAGCGGCTGGCCGAGGAAGCTGACGGGTTTGACGTCCCCCGGCCCCGGCACCTCATGGGCGAAGGCGAGGCCCGCCCAGTTGGCGAAGAACACCGCGCGCCGCTCCTGCTCCGCCAGCGCCGGATCGGTGTAGTAGGCATTAGGCAGGCCGCGAGCCTCGGCGATGGGGCGGGCGACAGCGGCGAGGTCCTGGTCGATCACGGTCATGGCGGCGATCCTGGCTGGCGGTTTGTGGGTGGCGTCGGGGAGCGAGAGTGGGCGTCGCCGCGCCGGCGCTCTCGCCTGAAAGCGAACAGCGGCGGTCGCCCCAAAGCCACGCGGGCTCTGCCGGGCCGGGATGGAGGATCGAGATGCGTGCCTTGCTGAAACCCGCCGCCCTCGGCCTCGCCCTCGCGGCACTCACGGCCTGCGCGCAGGGCGATGCCGGACGCTCAGGCGCGGAACGCGCCGCCGGGTTGGCCGCCGACGGTGCGCCCGCCGCCGGGCACCGGGTCTACTATGCGCGCCGCGGCGGCGAGGCGGGGCCGGCGCGCATCGAGCGCATCGACGGGCCGGTCGCCGAGCATGAGCTGGCCGCGGCGTCACCCGCCGCCGCAGGGCCCGTGCCCGTCGCTGTCACGACCCGCGGCACCGGCGCCGGTGCCGGTGCCTCCGCCGCCGGCCCGCGCCCCTCCCGCGCCGTCGCGGCCGAGGCGGCCCTGCGCAACGCGCCCGCGACCGACGCTGCGCGCCGCGACGCGCTGGCCGCCCAGGGCGAGCGCGCAGGCCGGGCGCGACGCCAGCGCGCGCTCGATCGCGCCGTCGGCAGCGTCAGCCGCGACAGCGACCGCATCGCGCAGGAGGGGGGCCGGAGCCTGGATCAGGAACGCCGCCGCCGCGCGGTCGAGGCAAACGCCTTCCGACGCGCCGGCGCCCTCGCGGCGAGCCGGGACGGCCCCGCACCGCCGAGCGCAAGCCGGCTGCCCAGCGTCTCCGACCGCATGGCGGCCGAGCGCGCGCGCCTTCAGGAAAACGGCCGCCCGACCTTCACGGTCAACCGCCCGCGCGTCACCCGCTCCGGCGGCGTGCCGGATGCGCGCTTCTAGGGGCGCACGACGTTCAGCATCGGCCCGCCCGCCCGCCAGCGCTCCACATTGCCGGCGAAAAAGTCCGCGAAGCGCTCGACCCAGTCCTCCACCATGTCCGAGGCGTGCGGGGTGATCATCAGGTTGGGCGCATCCCAGAGCGGGCTCTCCGCAGACAGCGGCTCGGTGCGGAAGACATCGAGCCACGCGCCGCCCAGATGCCCGCTCGCGAGCGCGGCCAGGAGCGCTGCCTCGTCCACATGCCGCCCGCGCGCGGAATTGAGGAAGAGCGCGCCCGGTTTCATGCGCGCGAAGCGGCGGGCATCGAACATATCGGTGGTCTGGGGTGTCAGGCGAAGATGGCAGCTCACCACATCCGCCTCGCCCAGCAGATCGTCGAGCGCACCGAGGGGGTGCATCTCGTCGAAGGGGGCGCGGGGCGCTCCCTCCCGGCTCAGGCCGATCGTCGTCATGCCGAAGGCGCGGGCGCGTTCGGCCAGCACCTGCCCGATCGCGCCGGCGCCGACCACCAGCAGCCGCTGGCCGGCAAGCGCACGGAAGGGCCGGCCCTCCCAGCGGCGCATGCGCTGACGCTCGGCATAGACGGGAAAGCCGCGGTTGAGCGACAGGATCGCGCCCATCGCGGTATCCGCCAGAAACGCCGCGAGGATGCCGACGCCATTGGTCACCACCAGCTTCTCCGGATCCCAGCGCGGCAGATACTCATAGCCCGAGCCGGCCGAGTGCAGCCAACGCAGCGATGGCAGCCGCGCAGCACGGTCGTAGGCCTCGCCCGGCAGTCCACGGCCGCGGATGAGAAACGCGATCTCCGGCTCCGATGCGAGCGCGGCTTCCACGTCGTCAGGCCCGGTGACGCAGAGAAAGCGCTCCTCCGGCAGACGCGGGGCGATACGGTCGCGCACGATCTCGGCCTGCGCGGTGAGGAGGAGGATCGGGGCAGGCATAAACGGCTCCGCTGGCAGCAAGGTTGGGATGAGCGACGCAACCCTGCCACGGCCGATCGCGGCCCGGCCAGTGGCATTGTGCAGTCGCAGCACTGGCCTTTGCCCGCGCCCGTCGCTATCGGGGGAGCCGGGCAGCGAGCGAGGCGGGGCGGATGAACGGGCAGCGGCAAGGCGTGGACGAGACGGCCGCGCTCTGGCTCACGCTCGTCATCGGCGTCGCCTTCGCGGTGATCTGGAGTTCGGCCTTCTCGGTCGCCAAGATCGTGGTGAGCCAGACCCCGCCCTTCGCGGTCTCGGCACTGCGCTTCTTCGCGGCGGCGGTGATCGCAGGCGGCATCGCGCTGGCACTCGGCCAGCGGCTGCCGCGCGGGCGGGGCGCCTGGCGGGCGATCCTCCTGCTCGGGCTCTGCCAGAACACGCTCTATCTCGGCCTCTTCTTCACGGCGATGACGCGGATCCCGGCGGGGCTTGCGGCCATCATCGCGTCGGCCATGCCGCTGGTCGTGGCGGCGATGGCGTCCGGCCTCTTCGGCGAGCGGGTTGGGCGCGTGCGCGCGCTCGGCCTCGGGCTCGGTTTCGGCGGGGTGGTCTGGATCATGAGCGCGCGGATCGCGGGGGGGATCGACCTCTTCGGCATCCTCCTAGGCGTGCTCGGTGTCCTTGCCCTGGCGGTCGCCACGCTCACCGTGAAGCGCGGCGATTTCGGCACGGGGCTCCTGATGGTCGTCGCCTGCCAGATGCTGGTGGGGGCGATCGGCTGCGTGCCGCTGGCGCTGGCCTTCGAGGACGTGACCGCCTTCGATGTGGACGCGCGGATCGCGGTCGCCTTTGCCTATCAGGTGCTGGTGCCGGGGATCGTGGCCACGCTGCTCTGGTTCACGCTGGTCAAGCGCGTCTCGACGGCGGGCGCGTCGGCCTTCCACTTCCTCAACCCGATCTTCGGGGTCGCCTTCGCCTTCGCGCTGCTCGGCGAGCCGGTGACGGGGTCGGATGCCATCGGCGTGGTGCTCGTGGCGGCGGGCATTCTCATCGTGAACCGCGCCCGCGCGGCGTGAGCGCCCCCTCCGCGGAAGGGGCGCCCCGTGCTTGGTCAGGCAGCCTGCGGCGGCGCGAAGCGGGTGTAGAACCGCTCGCCCTTGGCGGCCATGTCCTTGAGGAGCGCGGGCGGCGCGAAGCGCTCGCCATGGCGCGCCGTCAGGTCCTCGCAGATCGCGAGCGCCTTGTCCGCCCCCAGCATGTCGAGCCAGGAGAGCGGGCCGCCGGACCAGGGCGCGAAGCCCCAGCCGAGGATCGCCCCCACATCGCCCTCGCGGATATCGGTGAGGACACCCTCCTCCAGCGCGCGCACGGCCTCCAGCGTCTGCGCCATCAGGAGCCGGTTCTGCACATCCTCGAGCGCGGGCTGCTCGGCGGCGGGCGGGTAGATCTCGGCGAGCCCGCTCCACAGCCCATCCCGGCGCCCGGCGGCGGTGTAGCTGTAGAAGCCCGCATGGTTCTTGCGCCCGAGCCGCTCGCGCTTCTCCACCATCTCCGCCAGCACGCCGTCCGACGGGCTCTCGGGATAGGCATCCCCGAGGGCGGCCTTGGTGGCGCGGGCGATCTTGAGGCCGAGCTCCAGCGACACTTCGTCGGAGAGCTGCAGCGGGCCGACCGGCATGCCGGCCTGGCGCGCCGCATTCTCCACCATCGCCGGCGACACGCCCTCCGCCAGCATCCGCACGCCCTCGTTCACATAGGGCAGGATGCAGCGGTTGGCGTAGAAGAAGCGTGCATCGTTGACCACGATCGGGGTCTTGCGGAGCTGGCGCACGAAGTCGAGCGCCTTGGCCACCGCCTCGTCCCCGGTCTCGCGGCCGCGGATGATCTCCACCAGCATCATCTTGTGCACCGGGGAGAAGAAGTGGATGCCCACATACTGCGCCGGGCGCTGGCTCGCCTTGGCGAGGTCGCTGATCGGCAGCGTGGAGGTGTTGGTGGCGAAGATCGCGCCGGCGCCGGCCGCGGCTTCCGCCGCTTCGGTCACCTTGGCCTTGAGACCCGGGTCCTCGAACACGGCCTCCACGATCAGGTCGACACCGGCGAGCTTGCCGTAATCCGGCGTGGCGGTGACGCGGGAGAGGATCTCCTGCGCGGCGGCCTCGTCCATCCGCTTCTTCTTCACGGCCTCGCCGAGGAGGCCCTCGATGGTGGCGCGGCCGCGATCCGCGCTCTCCTGGTCGCGGTCGATCAGCACCACCTCGATGCCCGCCTGGGCGGCCACATGGGCGATCCCGGCGCCCATCATGCCCGCGCCGAGCACGCCGAGCTTGGAGACCGGCATGGGCGGCACCGCAGGGCGGACCGCTCCCTTCTCCAGCGCCTGCTTGGAGAGGAACAGCGAGCGGATCATCGCCTCCGAGCTCGGGTTCATCAGGACGGAGGTGAACCAGCGCGCCTCGATGCGGATCGCGGTGTCGAAGTCCACGAGGGCACCTTCATAGACGGCCGAGAGCATTGCCTTCGCGGCCGGATACACCCCTTGCGTCTTGCCATGGGTCATGGCCACCCCGCCGAGGAAGAGCTCGAAGCCCTGCGGCGTGTAGGGCGCGCCGCCGGGGATCTTGAAGCCCTTGCGGTCCCAGGGCTTCACCGCGTCCGACTCGTTCGCCTCGCCGAGCCAGTGCCGCGCGGCGGCGAGAAGCTGGCCGGGCTCGACGACCTCGTCGATCAGCCCCGCCGAGCGCGCCTTCGCGGGCACCACGGTCTTGCCCTGCAGCAGGTATTCCGATGCGCCCATCAGCCCCAGCATGCGGATCAGCCGCGTGGTGCCGCCCGCACCCGGGAAGAGGCCGACCATGATCTCCGGGAGGCCGATCTTGGCCTTCGCATTGTCCGCCGCGATCCGGTGGTGGCAGGCGAGCGCGATCTCGTAGCCGATGCCCATGGCCGTGCCGGGCGAGGCCCAGACGAAGGGCTTGCCGCCCTTCAGCGTCTTCGGATCGGCGCCGGCGCGCTCGATCTTGCGGAGCACGCCGTGCAGGCTCATCACGAAGCCGAACAGCGTCTCGGCCGGGTTGCCGCCGGCGGCCGCCGCCTCGGCCTTGATGCCCGCCAGCACCTTGAGATCCATGCCGCCCGCGAAGTCGGCTTTGGCGGAGGTGATGATGGCGCCCTTGATCGCATCGTCGCCCAGCACCGTGTCCACATGGGCGTCGAGCTCGTGGATGCCGTCCACGGTCAGCACGTTCATGCTGGCCCCGGGCAGGTCCCAGGTGATGGTGGCGATGCCGTCATCGACGGTCAGGTGGAAAATCTCGCTCATGCGTCGTCTCCCTGCCGGCCGGAGGGCACGGGCGTGCCGTCGCGCCGGGTAAACCAGCTCTTCCCGTCCGCGTCGTGGCAGACGAGGTCGATATCGGAATAGTGGCAGCGGTCCTCTGCGGGCCGGGTGCCGATCTCGAGATAGGTGGCGGGCGCGGTGCCGCGATTGGCGAAGTGGTGGCCGTTGTTCACGCCGCCCGGAAAGCCCGCAGCATCGCCCGCGCCGAGCACGCTCTCGCCGGTCTCCTCGATCAGCGTGAGCTCACCCGCGAGCACGACCACCATCTCCTCCTCCACCTCGTGCCAGTGGCGCAGCGACGAGACGGTACCCGGCGGCAGCGTGGTGAGGTTCACGCCGAAGGCCGTGATGCCCGCCGCATCGCCGAGGCGCACGCGCCGGCGCTCGGCGAAGGCCGTGGCATACTCGGCGGGGTAGTCCGAGCCCTCGGTGACGGGCGCGGACAGAAGGTCGATCTTCGGCATCAGACCCGCTCGACCACCGTCGCAGCGCCCATCCCGGAGGCGACGCAGAGCGTGGCGAGGCCCGTGCTCTTGCCGGTGCGCTCCAGCTCGTCGATCAGCGTGCCGAGGATCATCGCGCCGGTCGCGCCCAGCGGGTGGCCCATGGCGATCGCGCCGCCATTCACGTTGACCTTGCCATGATCCGCATCGAAGGCCTGCATGAAGCGCAGCACGATGGAGGAGAAGGCCTCGTTGACCTCCACGAGATCGATATCGCCGATCTGCATGCCCGCCGCCGCCAGCACCTTCTCCGTCGCCGGCACCGGCCCGGTGAGCATGATCGTCGGATCGGTGCCGACCTTCGCCGTCGCCCGCACCCGTGCGCGCGGCTTCAGGCCCAGCTTCTCGCCCGCTTCCTTCGAGCCGATCAGCACGGCCGCGGCCCCGTCGACGATGCCGGAGGAATTGCCCGCATGGTGCACGTGGTTGATGCGCTCGAGATGCGGGAACTTCATCAGCGCCACGGCATCGAAGCCCGGCATGGTCTCGCCCATCATCTGGAAGGAGGGCTTCAGCGAGCCGAGCGACTGCATGTCCGTGCCCGGGCGCATATGCTCGTCATGGTCGAGGATCGCCACGCCGTTCTGGTCGCGCACGGTCACGACGCTGTTGCCGAAGCGGCCTTCCTCCCACGCCTTCGCGGCGCGGTTCTGGCTCTCCACGGCGTAGCCGTCCACATCGTCGCGGCTGAAGCCGTATTCCGTGGCGATCAGATCCGCCGAGATGCCCTGCGGCACGAAGTAGGATTTCATGGCGATATAGGGATCGACGCCGATGGCGAAGCCGTCCGAGCCCATCGGCACGCGCGACATCATCTCCACGCCGCCGGCGACATAGAGATCGCCCGCCCCGGCGCGCACCTGGTTCGCGGCGAGGTTCACAGCCTCGAGCCCGCTCGCGCAGAAGCGGTTGATGTGGAGCCCGGGCACGCCCTCGTCCCAGCCCGCATAGAGCACCGCCGAGCGCGCGATCTCGCCGCCCTGCTCGCCCACGGGCGTCACACAGCCCCAGATCACGTCCTCCACCTCTTTGGTGTCGAGGTTATTGCGGTCGCGCAGGGCGTTCAGCACGCCGGCCGAAAGCGCCAGCGAGGTCACCTCGTGCAGCGCCCCGTCCTTCTTGCCCTTGCCGCGCGGCGTGCGCACCGCGTCGAAGATATAGGCGTCGGTCATCCTGGTTCTCCTTCAGCCGCTCAGGCCGAGGCCGCGGGCAGCGGGTGCCCCGGCATCAGGTCGTGGGGGTGTTTCCAGCCGGGCAGCGCGGCGATGCGCTCGCGCCAGGCGGTGACGGCGGGATACTCCGTCGCCCAGTCGATCGGCACCTGATCGGCATAGAACAGGTAGCCGATGCAGGAGAGATCCGCGGTGGTCGGGCCGCCCTCGTCGGCGGACGGGCCCGCGATCCACTCGCGATCCGCCAGATGCCCGTCCAGCACCTTCAGCGCGCCGCGGGCCCGGCCCTCGAGAAAGCCGATCACATCCGCGCTGCGCTTCGCCTCGGGCACGAAGTTGATCATGAAGCGCCAGGTGGCGAAGCTGGCGGTCAGCTTGTGGTTGTCCCACAGCGTCCAGCGCAGCACCTCGCGGCCCATGCTCGGGTCGGGGCGGAAGCGCTGCAGCACCTCGCCCAGATAGTCGAGGATCGCGCCCGATTGCGAGAGCGCCTCGCCGCGATGCTCGAGCACGGGCACCTCGGCCATCACGTTCATCTTGCGGAACGCCTCGCCGCGGTGATCCCCGCCGAAGAAATCGACAAACACGGGTTCCCAGTCCGCCTCCGCCAGCTGCAGGGCCAGCGCCACCTTGTAGGCGTTGCCCGACTGCGCGAAGCAGTGGAGCCGATACTCGCTCATTCGCCGTCCTCCCTTTTCTTTTCTGGTGCCTTCGCCGGTGCGGGCGCGCCGTACTCCGCGATGAAGTCCCGGAAGGCCGCATCCAGCCGCTCCGCATCCGCGTAGTCGTCGAGCCGCTCGAGGAGCACGCTCAACAGATAGTTGTTGCCGAGCCCGTAAGCGGCGTTGAGGGCGCGCAGCCGCTCATAGGCCGGCTCCGTCATCGCCGCCGAGAACCGCTTCGGGAGCGGCAGGCGCTTGGCCATGATCGCCTCCTTCCACCGCCCTCCCCCCGCGGTCGCGCGGCCGGAGCGACGCGCGGCGGGTGGGTGGGTGGGGCCCGTGTCGCTCTGGTCGCGCGACCGCGGGCCCCGAACGCCCGGTTGCCTCAGTCCGATCGCCTCAGCCCGATCGCTTCAGCCCAACCGCCTCAAAACGCCTCGGCGGGCAGGTCCATCACCGGCTCGGCCCCGGTCTCGATCCGCGTCAGCCGCAGCGACGTCTCGGGCAGGATCCGGCTCATATAGTAGCGCCCGGTCATGATCTTCGCCTCGTAGAAGGCGCGGTCGCGGGTGTCGTCGAAGCGCTCCTCCTCGAGGGCGCGCTGCGCCGCCTTCGCCATCCGCGCCCAGGACAGGCCCATGCAGACATGCCCGAAGAGATGCATGAAGTCGACCGACCCGGCCAGCGCCGCGTTCGGGTTCTTCATCCCCGCCTTCATGAAGTACATCGCGGCCTGCTGCAGGTCCTTCGAGGCCGCCTTCAGCGGCTCGAGGAAGTCCCGCGCCAGCGCCAGATCGTCTTCGTTGTCCTTGATGTAGCCCTTGATGTACTCGAAGAAGGTCATCATCGGGCGCCCGCCCTTCTGGCCGAGCTTGCGGCCCACGAGGTCCAGCGCCTGGATGCCGGTGGCCCCCTCGTAGATCATCGTGATGCGGGCATCGCGCACATACTGCGACATGCCCCATTCCTCGATATAGCCGTGCCCGCCGAACACCTGCTGCGCCTGGGCTGCCAGCCGATAGCCCTCCTCGGTCATGAAGCCCTTCACCACCGGGGTCAGCAGCGCGACCATGTCCGAGGCCTGCTGGCGCTTCTCGGGATCGGTATGGCGCTTCTCCGCGTCGAGCAGCACGCAGACCCAGGAGAGAAAGCCGATCGAGCCCTCGACGAAGGACTTCTGGTCGAGAAGAAGCCGGCGCACATCCGGATGCACGATCAGCGGATCGGCCTTGGCCTCGGGCGCCTCGGCGCCCGTCACCGCCCGACCCTGCACACGGTCCTTCGCATAGGACGCGGCGGACTGGTAGGCCGCCTGCGCGATCGACATGCCCTGCATGCCCACGAGCAGCCGCGCCTCGTTCATCATGGTGAACATCGCGCGCAGCCCCTTGTGCTGCTCGCCCACCAGCCAGCCGGTCGCGCCGTCATAGTTCATCACGCAGGTGGCATTGCCGTGGATGCCCATCTTCTCCTCGACCTTGCCGCAGGAGAGGGCGTTGCGCGCGCCGAGCGAGCCGTCTGCGTTCACGAGGAACTTCGGCACCACGAAGAGCGAGATCCCGCGCGTGCCCTCCGGCGCATCCGGGGTGCGCGCCAGCACCAGGTGGATGATGTTCTCCGCCATGTCGTGCTCGCCGGAGGAGATGAAGATCTTCTGCCCCTCGATCGCCCAGGAGCCGTCGCCGTTCGGCGTCGCCTTGGTGCGGATCAGGCCGAGATCCGTGCCGCATTGCGGCTCCGTCAGGTTCATCGTGCCGGTCCACTCGCCCGAGACGAGCTTCGGCAGATAGGTGGCCTTCTGCTCCTCCGAGCCGTGGTGATGCAGCGCCGAATAGGCGCCATGCGTCAGGCCCGGATACATCATGAAGGCCATGTTGGCCGCCGATTTGAAGGTGCCGACGCTCATATTGAGCACCGTCGGCATGCCCTGGCCGCCATATTCCGGATCGCATTCGAGGGACGGCCAGCCGCCCTCGACCATCAGTTTCCAGGCCTCCTTGAAGCCGTCCGGCGTGCGCACCACCCCGTTCTCCAGCCGGCAACCCTGCCGGTCTCCCACCGCGTTGATCGGCGCGAGCACGTCGCGGGCGATCTTGCCGGCTTCTTCCAGGATCTGGCCGGTGAAGTCCTCGGTCAGGTCCTCGTAGCCCGCGATCTCGGGCGTGTCCTGAACCTTCAGGACCTCGTGCAGCACGAAACGGTAGTCGGCGAGCGGCGCGGTATAGGTGGGCATGTCAGCTCCCTCGGAAGTCTTCTGGATTTGGTTTGGCGTCGGCCGCGACCGTGGTCGCGGCACATCAGGGTTCCGGTAACGTTGGAACCGATTTCACTCGGCAGCGCGCTTCGAGCCTTTCTCGTCCAGCATCTGGCGGACCATATCCATCTGGACCTCGAGCTCGGCGATCGCGGTGTCGAGCTCCGCGCGCTTGGCGTTCAGCTCCGCATGGTGCCGCTCGGCGGTCTCCAGCGTGGCGGAGAGCTGGGTCACCTGCTCATCGCCGAGGTAGTAGAGCTCCAGCAGATCGTGGATCTCGGCCAGGCTGAACCCGAAGCGCTTGCCGCGCAGGATCAGCTTCAGACGCGCCCGGTCGCGGGCGGTGTAGTAGCGGTTCTGCCGATGCCGGATCGGGTTCAGCAGTTCCTTCTGTTCGTAGAAGCGCAAGGCGCGCGGCGTCACTCCGAATTCACGGCACATCTCGCCTATCGTCAGTGTGGTCTCCGTCATTCTCGACTCCAAAATGGTGGGGCCCAGCGGTTCAGGGCCCTGCGAACGCGGCGCATTTGGCGACTCTTGACGTGCACGTCAAGTCACAATTCGCGGAACTCTCGACAGCGTCAAGCGCCCTCGCCTAGCTTTGATCGAGCCGCCCGGGCCCGGTATTCCGACCCCGTCGGCAGCCGCCGGCCCGGCGCTGAAAGCGGAGTGAAATGATGAACGAGCGCGACGGTGGAGACATCGGCCCGATCCTGCGCGGCGGCGGTGCGGCCGACGGCGAGGGGGCCGTACCGGACCCCCTCGGCGGGGGCGATATCGGCGAGGGCACGCTCATGACCGGGCTGCCCTTCTCTGCCGCGCTCGGCATGCGGCTGCATTTCGCGCGGGACAGTATATCAGTGCTCTCCGTGCCTTATGACGCGAAGCTTGTGGGCGATCCGTGCACGGGCGTCATGCATGGCGGCGTGGTCACGGCGCTGCTCGACACGGCCTGCGGATCCGCCGTGATGGCGGCTCCGGTCCGGCTGAAATCCACCGCGACGCTCGATCTGCGCATCGACTACATGCGCCCGGCGCGGCCCGAAAGGCGGGTCGTGGCGCGCGCGGAATGTTACCGGCTCACCCGGTCCATCGGCTTTGTCCGGGCGCTCGCCTACCATGACGATCAGCCGCAGGACCCCATCGCCTCCGCCGCAGCCGCCTTCATTTTGGAACGCTTGTCTGAAGCAAAAGTGTCACAGGGCGGGGAGGCGCGCGAATGAACGCCCGCGAGACGGCTGCCGCAGGCGAGGCCCGGCGCGACGCGGCCCTGGCGGCGCTGACCGATGCGGTCCCCTACAACCGCCTCCTCGGCGTGCGATTCGAGCGGCTGGGCGACGAGCTCACCGCGCGCCTGCCCTTCGCGGACACCCTTGTGGGCAACCCGTTCCTGCCCGCGCTCCATGGCGGTGTCACCGGCTCCTTCCTCGAGATCGCGGGCCTCATGCAGCTTTCCTGGAGCGAAGTGCTCGCCCGGCTCGATTCGGGCGGCGAGCCGGCGTCGGAGATCGCCGCCGGCCGGTTTCCACCGATGCCCAAGATCATCGACATCACAGTGGATTACCTGCGCACCGGCCGCGCGCGCGACAGCTTCGCCCGCGCGCGCGTGCAGAAGGCCGGCCGCCGTGTCGCCCATGTCCATGTCGAGGCCTGGCAGGAGGAGCGCGCCCGCCCCATCGCCATGCTCCGCGGCAACTTCCTGATGCCCGACGGCTGAGCCTCGGAGGCCGTCGCTCAGCGTGCGGCCTCGAGCCAGGCGCCGAGGCGCGCGCGGTCTTCCGGCGTCATGCCGGTCTCGTTACCGAGGGGCATGGCGTCCGACAGTACGGCCTGGGCCATGATCGCGGGGGCGTGCTGGCGGACCGAGGCGAGGGTTTCCAGCGCGATCCCGCCCGGCGCCTCGGCAAAATCCGGATGGCGGGGTGCCTCGGCATGACAGGCCGCGCAATGGGTCGCGACAAGCGCCAGGGCGTCGGCATCGCTCACTTCGGCCGTCGCGCTCGGCGCGTCCGGCCGCCAGGCCGTGAACGCGATAAGGCCCGCAAGCAGCACCCCCGCCGCCGGCCACTGCCAGAGCACCGCGCGCCCGGTCGCGCCCGCCTCGTGGCGGTTGAACCAGTCCCGCACCACCGCGCCCAGCACCAGCACGCCCAGCACCAGCAGGGGCGCATAGGGATGCCCGAAGGTCATGGGGTAGTGGTTGGAGATCATCAGGAAGATCACCGGCAGCGTCAGGTAGTTGTTATGCGTCGAGCGCAGCTTGGCGATCCGCCCGTACTCGGCCGAGGGCGTGCGCCCCGCCTGCAGATCCGCCACCACCACCCGCTGGTTCGGGATGATCACGAGAAACACGTTCCCGGACATCCAGGTGGCGATCAGGGCCCCCACATGCAGAAAGGCCGCGCGCGCCGAGAAGAGCTCGCCATATCCCCAGGTCGCGGCCACCAGGAGCGCATAGAGCACCGCGAAGAGCAGCACCGGCCG
>JBCBWF010000049.1:0-19616 GCA_039817245.1 Pseudomonadota bacterium
AACCGGACGGGAATGCCGTATTCAAGCTCGATCCGGCTAGCGAGCACCTCGAATTGCAGATTGCCCACGACGCCCACGATCCAGCCCGCGCCGATCACCGGTTTGAAGAGCTTTGAGGCGCCTTCCTCGGCGAACTGGGTGAGGGCCTTGTCGAGATGCTTGGCCTTCATCGGATCGCCCGCGCGCACGGCCTGCAGGAGTTCGGGTGCGAAGGAGGGGATGCCGGCGAAGCGCAGATCCTCGCCTTCGGTGAGAGCATCGCCGATGCGCAGCTGGCCGTGATTGGGGATGCCGATGATGTCGCCGGCCCAGGCATCCTCGGCGAGCTCGCGGTCGGAGGCGAGGAAGAGCACCGGGTTGGAGATGGCCATCGGCTTGCCGGCGCGGACATGTTTGAGCTTCATGCCACGTGTGAAGTGGCCGCTGCAAAGCCTTAGGAATGCGACCCGATCACGGTGTTTCGGGTCCATATTGGCCTGCACCTTGAAGACAAAGCCCGAGACCTTCTTCTCGTCCGCCGCCACCTGGCGGCTGGTGGTCATGCGCGGCTGGGGGGGCGGGGCGTAGTTGGCGATCCCCTCCATCAGCTCCTTCACGCCGAAGGAGTTGAGCGCGGAGCCGAACCAGATCGGTGTCTGGCTGCCGGAGAGGAAGGCGGAGAGGTCGAATTCGGGGAGCAGGCCGCGGGCCATCTCCACCTCCTCGCGCAGCGCTTCCAGCCGCTCCTCGGGCAGGTGCTCGGCGAGACGCGGATCCTCGAGCCCTTCGAGCGCGATGCTCTCGGCGCGCCGGTTGCGATCTGCGCGGTCCATGAGCTCGAGCCGGTCGCCGAAGAGGTCGTAGGCGCCGTGGAACTCGCGCCCCATGCCGATGGGCCAGGAGGCCGGGGCGACGTCGAGCGCGAGCGCCTCCTGGATCTCGTCGATGATCTCGAAGGTCTCGCGGCTCTCGCGGTCCATCTTGTTGCAGAAGGTCAGGATCGGCAGGTCGCGCAGACGGCAGACCTCGAAGAGCTTGCGGGTCTGGCTCTCCACGCCCTTCGCACCGTCGATGACCATGATCGCTGCGTCGACCGCGGTGAGCGTGCGATAGGTGTCCTCCGAAAAGTCCTCGTGGCCCGGCGTATCGACCAGGTTGAACCAGTGGGTGCCATAGGGAAAGGACATGGCGGAAGCGGAGACCGAGATGCCGCGATCCTGCTCCATCTTCATGAAGTCCGACCGCGTGCGGCGCGCTTCGCCCTTGGCGCGGACCTGGCCGGCCATCTGGATCGCGCCGCCATAGAGCAGCAGCTTCTCCGTCAGCGTGGTCTTGCCCGCATCGGGATGCGAGATGATCGCGAAGGTGCGCCGGCGGGCGACTTCGGGGGGAAGGGGCGGCTGGTTCGACCCGTGGGCGAGATGATCCTCAGGCATGGCGGCGGTATAGCGCGCCGCCGTGATCGCTGAAAGCGCGATCATGTGGGGTAGGGCAGGTCCGTCGGCGGGACCGGCGACGTGGTTTTCCGCGTGGCGGTCAGCTCTCGTCGACGATGCCGGTGGGGGTGCCGTCGATGCTGACGGCGTTCTTGCGGCGCCAATAGGCTTCGACGCCGTCGGGGCCCATTTCCTCGTAGAATGGGACGAGTTCGGTCTCGCCGCGGCTGCGCGAGAACGCCATCTCGGGCACGCCGGTGCCGCAGGAGGTCTGCACGAGATCGATGGCGAGATCGAAGATCTGGCGGGTTCCGGCCATCGGCGGGAAATCGGCGGCGGCCTCGTCCCAGCCCGCATCGCGCGGGTGGAGCGTGTGCGCCGTGCCGTAGACGCGCAGGATCATCGGATCGCCCTCGAAGGCGCAGAACATCAGCGTCATGCGGTTGAGATCGCGCAGATGCGCCGCCGTCTCGTTGCCGCTGCCGCTGAGATTGAGCCAGACGATCCGGTTGTCGTGCACGATCCGGAGCGTGTTCATGCCCTTGGGCGACAGGTTCACGCGGCCCTCGCGCGCGGCGGTGGCGACGAAGAACAGCGGCTGGCGCTCGATGAAGGCCCGCAGGGTGCGATTGAGCTTCTTTCCGGTGGCCATGGTGCTCTCCTCCGCTGTGGTGCGAAGATAGAACATTAATGGAACATGGAGGGCAAGCCTGTCGCGGGGCGGTGCCGCGGATTTGATGCAGATCATGGGGCGATCGGCCCGGCTTTGGCGGAGTGTCGGGGTCTCGCCACGGAGGCGGGACTTGCGGCTACGCGGAGGAGTTGCTAGGTGGATGGGAACCCGAGCTTTTCGCTCGTCTATGACCAGACTGAAGAGGCCGATCCGTTCTTCGCGGAGCCGGCCGGGAGCGCGATGACCGAAATGGCCGATCCGACGCTGAGCCTGGTTCCCGACACGGCCCCGCGGCTCGCGCTCGATAGCGTGCACGTGGAATTTGAGGGTGTGAAGGCCGTCGACAATGTCAGCCTCAAGATCGGGGCGGGCGAGATCGTCTGCCTGCTCGGTCCCTCCGGCTGCGGCAAGTCGACAACGCTGCGGGTGGCCGCAGGCGTGGAGCGCCAGTCGGCGGGCACGGTGTCGATCAATGGCCGCGTGGTCTCGGACGCGTGCCGGCACGAACCGCCCGAAGCGCGCGAAATCGGCCTTATGTTCCAGGACTTCGCGCTCTTTCCTCATCTATCAGTTGAGGAGAACGTGGCGTTCGGCCTGCGGCGCAAGGTGAAGCCGCGGGACCGTGGTGCGCTGGTGGCGGAGCATCTGCGCCGCGTCGGGCTCGAGGACAAGGCGGAGCGCTACCCCCACCAGCTCTCCGGTGGCGAGCAGCAGCGCGTGGCGCTCGCGCGTGCGCTGGCGCCGGACCCGCAGGTGATGCTGATGGACGAGCCCTTCTCGGGGCTCGATACGCGGCTGCGCGACGAGGTGCAGGAGCAGACCCTCTCGGTGCTGCGCGAGGCCGGTGCCGGCGTGTTACTCGTCACCCACGAGCCGGACGAGGCGATGCGCATGGCCGACCGGATCGCGCTGATGCGCGACGGGCGGATCGTGCAGGTCGGCGCGCCGTACCACGTCTACAACTACCCGGTGGACCGGGCGGCGGCCGCCTTCTTTTCGGATATCAACGTCGTGCATGGCGTCGTGCAGGCGCGACAGACCGACACACCGTTCGGCCTCTTCCTCTGTCCGGGCCTCGTCGACAGCGCGGATGTCGAGATCATCTTCCGCCCGCAGCACATCAAGATCCAGCCGGACCGGGGCACGCCGCCGATCGCGAGTTCGGAGGACGGCACGCCGGCGCGCGGTCGCGTCGTCCGTGCGCGGTTCGTGGGCGCTCAGAGCCTGATAGAGGTGGCCATGGAGCATGACGGACGCGTTCTGCGCGCCGCGGTGCCCCATGCCTGGCTGCCGGAAGCGGGCGCGCCGGTCTGGCTGAGCCTGCGCCGCGACCGCTGCTTCCTGTTTCCCTGCGTCAATCAGAGTCGCGTCGCAAGCCCCTACGCCGCCGAGTGATTGCCGGGCTGCGCGCGGCGAATTCGGCGCCGTTGGGTCCTGACCCCTTCCCCCGCCCGGGAGAACCCAATATGTCAGTCATGAGACTGGACGGGGCAGGGGTCCCGTTCGGCATATCAGTCAGACCTGGGAGTGAGAGGCGATGGGCCTGAGCATCTGGCAAATTCTGATCGTGGTGCTGCTGCTGGTGCTGCTCTTCGGCCGCGGAAAGATCTCCGAGCTGATGGGCGACATGGCCAAGGGCATCAAGAGCTTCAAGAAGGGCATGTCGGAGGACACCGCGGAGGAGGCGCCGCAGGTGGCCGAGCAGAAGCCCGGGCCGACCATCGACGGTACGGTCCAGAACTCCGCCGAACGCAAGGACAGCGCCTGACGGCGGACCGAGGCGGCTGACGGAGAGGCGCGGCGATGCTCGACATCGGCTGGACCGAATTGATGGTGATCGGCATCATCGCCCTGCTGGTGGTGGGGCCGAAGGAGCTGCCCGGTCTGTTCCGCACCGTGGGCCAGTATGTCGGCAAGGCGCGCTCGGTGGCGCGGGAGTTCCAGCGTTCCATGGAGGATGCGGCGCGCGACGTTGATGGCGGCGCGCTCAACCAGATCAAGGACGCCAAGCGCGACTTCGACAAGATGGCACGGATGGATTACTCGGAAGCCGCCAAGCGCACGCAGTCGAGCCTGATGGGCGGTGGCAAGGCGGCGGGGACGGCGACGCCTGCATCATCGTCGGCCTCCGCCACGGCCCCCGCCTCCGCGCCTGCCGAGGCGACGGCCGCTCCGGCCCCGGAAGCGCCTGCTGCGGCGGCGACCCCGGAGCCGGCAGCCGCGAAGGAGCCCGCCCCCGCCGCGCCGCCCGCGACCCCTGCCTCCGGCGAGCGAGGCTGAGGGCGCCGTGAAGGACGACGATGCGCATATCGACGAAAGCTCCGCCCCGCTGATCGAGCATCTGATGGAGCTGCGCGACCGGCTGATCCGCGCGCTCATCGGGCTCGGCATCGCCTCGGGCGCCTGCTTCTACTTCTATCCCGAGATCTACGCCTTTCTGAGCCAGCCGCTCCTGCGGGTGGATCCGGATGCGGTGATCCAGACGCTCAATCCGCAGGAATTCTTCTTCACGATCATGAGCCTGTCGGTCTGGGGCGGCTTCTTTCTGAGCTTCCCGCTGATCGCCTTCCAGCTCTGGCGTTTCGTCGCACCGGGGCTCTATCGCAACGAGCAGTCGGCCTTTCTGCCCTTTCTGATCGCGACGCCCTTCCTGTTCTTCGCCGGGGCTGCGCTGGCCTATTTCCTCGTGATCCCGCTGGCGTTGGATTTCCTGATCGCCTTTGCGGAGGGCGCCGCCGTGGAGGGCAGCGGCGTACAGGTGGAGAACGTCAACCGCTTCTCCGAGTATATCGGCTTCATCAAGGTTATGCTGCTGGCCTTCGGGGTCAGCTTCGAGCTGCCCGTCTTGCTCACCCTCATGGGGCGTGCCGGGTTGGTGACGGCGGATGGGCTCTCGCGCGGGCGGAAATACGCGGTGGTGGGCATTGCTGCCGTGGCGGCGATCATCACCCCGCCGGACGTGATCAGCCAGATCGCGCTCGGCGTGCCGGTCTACCTGCTCTACGAGATCTCGATCCTTCTGGTGCGCCGCTTCGAGCAGAAACGCGAGGCCGAGCGCGCCGAAGACGATGACGATCTGGAAGAGGCGGAGGTGAATATCCGCCAGCCCGAGGGGCCATGAGCGCGCCTGTCCGGGGCGCGGGGCTCCCTGCAGGCACGGCCGCATCGCTCAGCCGTGAAGTCGCGGCTCTCGAACGGATCGCCGAGGCCTTGGAGCGCATCGCTCCGCCGCCCGCCCTGCAGCCGGATTTCGCGGAGGCCGAGGCCTGGATCTGGCAGGCCAATCCGGATCGGCTGGTGCCGGTCGCGAGGGTAGCCCGCGTGGAAATGGCGCTTCTTGTCGGCATCGACCGCGCGCGTGACACGCTCATGGAGAACACCCGCCGTTTCGCTGCGGGCTTGCCGGCGAACAACGCGCTGCTCTGGGGCGCGCGCGGCATGGGCAAGTCGAGCCTCGTGAAGGCGGCGCATGCGCAGGCGAATGCGGAGAGCGGGCGGCTCCGGCTCGTCGAGATCCATCGCGAGGATATCCCGAGTATCGGACGGCTGCTCGAGCTGCTTGGCGCGGCGGAGGCCGGTTGGCGCTTCATCCTTTTCTGCGACGACCTCTCCTTCGACCACGACGACAGCCACTACAAGTCGCTGAAGGCGGTGCTCGATGGCGGTGTCGCGGGCCGGCCGGAGAATGTGCTGTTCTACGCGACCTCGAACCGGCGCCACCTGATGCCGCGGGACATGATCGAGAACGAGCGGCAGACGGCGATCAACCCCTCCGAGGCGACGGAGGAGAAGGTCTCGCTTTCGGATCGCTTCGGCCTCTGGCTCGGCTTCCATCCCTGCGACCAGGACGCGTTTCTCGCGATGATCCGCGGCTATTGCGACGCCATGGGGATCGCGATCAGCGATGAGCGGCTGCGCGCCGAGGCGGTGGCATGGCGGCAGTCGCGCGGCGCGATGTCAGGCCGCGTCGCCTGGCAATTCGTTCAGGATCTCGCCGGACGTGAAGGCGTGGCAGAGAGCGCCGCTTCGAACAACTGACGATCGCGGCTGCGCTGCTCGCTTTCTGAGCTGCGACGACGTGCTCCCGCTCCCTCCCACGTCATTTTAGGCAGTGATCCGTGAACGGCGGCTGAAGGTCTTGGAACGTCTTTGAAATCTAAAGAAGCTCTCGGACGTTCATTCAATGTTCTCGAGTTGCATCGCAGAATGACGTGGGTGGGAGCGGCCGTAGAGCGGCCTGCCCCCGCACCAGGCGCCCCTAGAGAAAGAGCTCGGGATCGAGGCTTTCGGCGCCGCGGCGGATCTCGAAATGCATGCGCGGCGGGCTGGCACCATCCCCCGGCGCCACAGTGCCGATGGGCTCGCCTTGCGCGACACGCGCCCCCTTGGCGACGCGCACATTGTCAACCCGGCCGTAGACCGTCAGCACATCGCCGCGGTGGCGAATGAGCACGATTGTTCCGAGCCCGCCGAGCGATTGGGAGACGAGCGCCACTTCGCCCGCAGCCGATGCCACCACATCGCTGCCGGGGATCGCCGCAAAGTCCACGCCCTCATTGCGCCGGCCGGTCGACGAGATGTTGTAGGGCACGGCGATCGCGCCATCGACGGGCCGGCGGAAGGTGAGGCCGAGATCCGGCCGCGTCGGCGTGGCGGGGGCGACGCTTGCCAGCGCCGCCGCAGCCTCCCGGTCCGCGGCCTCGGCCTCGGCCTCGGTTGCGGCGGTGTTCGCGGCCGGATTGATCTCCGGCTCCGGCGTCTGGTACTGGCCGAGATCCGGCGAAGACAGCTCGGTCGGGCGTTCCGGCTCCGGCGGCAGCGGCTGGCCGGAGGAGGGCGGCGGGGTCAGCGGCTCGGCGGTGCCCACGGCGGCCACGCGCTCCGGCGCGCTTTCGGTCGCGGCCACGCTCTCGGCGCCCGGATTGGGGACAATCGTTGCGTTCGGCACATCGGTACCCGGATCGACGCTGCCGGGCCGGGCGGGGGGCTGGCCAGAGCGCTCGATCGCGGCCTCGGCCACTGCCGGAGACCAGACGGCGACGTTGTTCTGCGCAGCCGGAGCGCCGGCGCCCGGCGATGTGCCCGCGACGGTCGCCGCGGCCCCCGGCGCTTCGACGGGCGCTGTGCTCGCGGCACTCGTGGTGCCGAGGGCTTGCGTGCCGATCGGGCCGCTGCCGGGCAGGGGGCCCGCGGTCGGGGTGGCGGCGGTCGCGACCGGTGCGACCGGCGTCGCCTCGGCCACGCGCACGCCGCCATAGCCGCCCGGCCGGGGCGGGAGCACTACATCGTCGCCCTCGCGGAGCACCGTGTCCGGCTGCAGGCCGTTATAGGCGCCGAGCTCGGCACCCGAGAGGCCGACGCGTTCGGCGACCTGCGAGACCGTCTCGCCCTCGCGCGCAACCGCAGCTTCGAAGCCGTCATAGGCGACGATGCCGCCGGGGCCGGCCGTGCCGACCGGTGCCGTGGGCGCCGGCGCCGGTGACGAGCCGCGATAGGAGACGCCGGCCTGGTCCGGGTTCTGGCGCCCGGCGCAGGCGGTCACGGCCGTGACGAGAAGTATGGCCAGGGCCGCGCGGCCAGCGCGCCGAAGGCTGTGCCGGTCAGCGGCGGCTGCGGTGCTGCGCATCGATGCGCGCGAGGGGCGTTTCATGGCTGCTCTCCTGCCTCGGTCCTGCCGGCCAGGCGATCGGTGCTGCGCGGCCGGCCTCGTCTTGCCTGTCTGCAGGGCCGGTTTTCCGGTTCTCCCGCCAGTCGCCCCCCGGAAAAGCCGGCGGGCGGGTCGTCCTCGGCGCTTCGGGGCGCCTTCAGGGCACCGCCTCGTCCGGCATCCCTTCCACGAGCGGAACGAACAGCACATCGCACAGTTCGCGGTAGTCGAGCCCTGTAGGGGTCTTCTCGATCCGGATCAGCTGCTGGACATCGTCCGACTGGCCCACCGGCAGCACCATTATGCCACCGGGACGCAGCTGATCCAACAGAATGGCCGGGGTGTCATGCGCCGCCGCGGTCACGAGGATGCGGTCGAAGGGCGCCTGTTCGGTCCAGCCGCGCGTGCCGTCGCCGACGCGCAGGGTCACATTGCCGATGCCGAGGCGCTGGAGCCGGGCGCGCGCCTCGAGGACGAGGCTGCGATGGCGCTCCATGGCGTAGACCCGGCGCGCGAGCCGCGCCAGCACGGCGGAATGGTAACCGGAGCCCGCGCCGATCTCGAGCACCTTGCACCGGTCCGTCACCGCCAGCGCCTGGGTCATGAGGCCGACGACGGAGGGCTGCGAGATGGTCTGCCCGCAGGGGATCGGAAGCGCAGTGTCCTCATGGGCGCGCTCGGTGAAGGTCGTGGAGACGAAGTGCTCGCGCGGCACCGCCTCCATCGCCGAGAGCACGCGCTTATCGGTGACGCCGGCCTGCCTCAGGCTCAACATCATGCGCATCAGCTGCTCGTCCGCCGCATCGGGCTGCATCGGCGTCCCGCCTCGCTTCGCCGGAGTTTTCCTTTGGTTCCAACCTATCCGGTTTGCGCGCGGCTGTCAGCGGCGCGCGTGGCATCGAGGCTGGCCTGGCCCGCCTCGATGAGATCATGCGCGCTGAGATCGGTGCGCAGCGGGGTGATCGTGATCCAGCCTGCAGCGCAAAGGGCGGCATCGGTGCCCGACGCGGCGGAGCGGTTGGCGGTGGTGTGGCGCAGGAACTGGTAATCGCGTCCGTTGGGGGCGGTGAGCGTTTCGATCTCGAAGGTGGCCGCGGCGCGCGTGCCGTGCGGGCAGACGGTCATGCCCTCCACCGCATCCGGATGCCGGGCCGGGAAGTTCACGTTGTGAAAGACGCCGGCGGGGGCCTCCATGGCGAGCACGGCCTTGAGCGCTGCCGCGCCGTGGGCGCGCGCGCTTTCCCACATATCCGCCGGCGCGTCGGCAGCGCGGCTGTAGGTCTGGCTCATCGCGACGGCGCGGACACCGTTGAGCGTCGCGTCCATCGCCGCACCCACGGTGCCGGAATAGAAGACGTCCTCGGCCAGGTTGTGGCCGCGGTTCACGCCGGAGAGCACCAGATCCGGCGGCGTCTCGCGGAGGAGGCGGCGCAGGCCCAGCATGGCGCAGTCCGCCGGAAAGCCGTCCACCGCGAAACGGCGCGGGCCGAGTTCGGTGTAGCGCAGCGGCTGGGTGTAGGTGATGGCATGCGAGGCGCCGGAGCGTTCGCTCTCCGGCGCCACGACCCAGATCTCGCCCTCCGGGCCGGCATAGTCGCGGGCGATCTCCTCGGCCACGGCCAGGCCGGGCGCATGGATGCCGTCGTCGTTCACGATGAGTATGCGCATGGAGCCCCCCGCCGGCGACGCCGCCCCCTGGCGGCGTACTCGCCCGGCGGGTTTTAGGGGGCGCGCCGGCCCGCGTCCATGCTCCATCTGGGCGCGGGCCGGCGGATCGTCAGGTGGCGACGGGGTCGGGGCCGCCGGTATCCGGCGCCGGGCGGGCGTCGCGCTCGGCGCGGAAGCGGTCGAACTCCGCGCGGTCCTTCGCGTCGCGCAGGCGCTTCAGGAAGGCGGTGAAGGCCTGCTGCTCGTCCTCGAGGCGGCGCAGCGTCTCCTCGCGATAGTCATCGAAGGCGCTGTTGCCCGTGGGCCGTTCCATCGCCTTGCCCCATTTGCGCCAGTGCCGGCGCTTCGATCCGCATCCCATGCGTCCACTCCAGATCATGTATCCCAGAATTGCGAGGCCGATCGGCCAGAAGAGCACGAAGCCCACGACCATCGACGCGATCCATGCGGGCTTGCCCCACTGGTCGAGCGTGTCCTCGACGCGCTGGAACCAGCCCGGTTTGTGTGTCATTGCCGCCTCCTGTCTCATGTTAATGTTCATCACATTCACATAGCTGGTGCAGGCGGGGCGGTCCTTCAAGATCCCGTCATACGGAAATCGGCGGGGTGTCAGGGCGGCGGGATGAGGCCCAGACCGCGGAGATAGATCGTGATCCCGCTCTCGAGAAGATCCTCCGCGGGAATCGGGCTCCGCCGCCCCGCATCGGGTGTCGCGAAGAGCGCGGCGGTGCCATGCGCCATCGACCAGACATGGTAGGCCATCATATGCGCCGGCGGGCGCTCGGCCTCGGGCAGATGCGCGGTGAGGCGCAGGCAGGCCTGGCGCAGCACATCGAAGGCGCGGTGCCCGCTCTCCGAGATCGACGCCGAATGCTCGGGTGCGAGGCGCGCCTCGAACATCGCCGCGTAATGGTCCGGCTCCTCGCGCGCGAAGGCGAGATAGGCGCGCGACACCGCCTCGAAGGCCGAAAGCGGCGAGGGGCGGCCCCGGTCCCAGGCGGCCTCGAGCCGCATGGCGAAGCGCTCGAACCCCTGGCGCGCGATCTCGGCGATCAGTTCCTCGCGGTTCTGGAAATGGCGATAGGGGGCGGCGGGCGAGACGCCGGCGCGCCGCGCCGCCTCGGCGAAGGTGAATCCGGCCACGCCCTTGTCGCGGATCAGCGCGCGTGTGGCTTCCACCAACGCCTCGCGCAGATTGCCGTGGTGATAGCCACGCCGCCCGTCCGGTTTCTCGCTCTCGGCCATGCAGCGGGGTATAGGGCGCTGGCGCGCGGAAGGCGAGCCGGCTCAGGCCGGGCCGAGGACGGCAGTGAGGTAATCGGTCGCGAAGGGCACGATGGCGCCCGCGCGCATCAGGACCGAGGCGGCCTCGCCCACATGGCCCTGCCGTGCGCGCCCTTCCGCCAGGAAGAGCCGGCCGATCTCGGGGAAATGGGTGTCGATGTCGTCGCCCACATCCTCGGCCAGCACGCAGGCGCCGTCGATTGGCACGACGCGGGTCTTGCGCCGGCCATGCGGCACGAGCCCTTCCGCATAATGCAGCAGGGTGAGGCGGTTGAAGCCGACACCGAGGAGCAGGAACTGCGCGTCCATCGCATCGAGCCGGCCGAAGGGGGAGGTGGCGCCGGTGGACCAGGGCAGGGGATGCGTCGCGGTCAGCGCCTCCGCCGCCGGACCGAACGCCGTGATCGAATCCGTCGGATGCGGGCTTCGGCGCACGCCAGGGCGGCGGCGGAAGGCCTCCGTGATCGCCCCCATCTCGCTCGGCGTGGTCGCGGGGTCGTGGGGCGGGGTGCGCCGGCGCGCCTCCGCCAGCACTGGCTCGGGCAGGCGGCGATGCAGCCCGGGCCGGCAGACGCTGGCGCGGAAGGCGGGCATCACCAGCGTGCCCGCGGGGCCGAGCGCGGCGAGCAGCCCGTCCACCACCGTCTCCGCACCGCCCTCGACCCGGCCGATGGCCGAGAGCGACGCGTGCACCATGAGAACCCCGCCCTCCGCGACGCCGAGCGCCGCGAGATCGCCAATCAGGCGCTCAGACGAGACGGCCATCGGCGCCGAGGCGCGTGGCCCCCGCGAGATAGGGCGTCAGCACCTCGGGCAGCGAGACCGATCCGTCCGCCTCCTGCCCGTTCTCCAGCACGGCGATGAGGGCACGCCCCACCGCCAGCCCGGAGCCGTTGAGCGTGCAGATGAATTCGGGCCGCGCGCCCTCCTCGGGCCGGAAGCGGGCATTCATCCGCCGCGCCTGAAACGCCCCGCAGACCGAGCAGGACGAGATCTCGCGATAGGTGTCCTGGCCCGGCAGCCACACCTCGATATCGTGGGTGCGTTGCGCGCCGAAGCCCATATCGCCGGTGCAGAGCACGACGGTGCGGTAGGGCAGGCCCAGCTTCTCCAGTATGGTCTCGGCGCAGCGGGTCATCCGCTCGAGCTCCGCGCGCCCCTCATCGGGGTGCACGATCGAGACCATCTCCACCTTCTCGAACTGGTGCTGGCGCAGGATGCCGCGCACATCCTTGCCCGCGCTGCCCGCCTCGGAGCGGAAGCACTGGGTGTGCGCGGTGTAGCGCCGGGGCAGGGCCGCGGCGTCCAGGATTTCGCCGGCGGGCAGGTTGGTGAGCGTCACCTCCGCGGTCGGGATCAGCCACCAGCCGTTTTCGGTGCGGTAGAGATCCTCGGTGAATTTCGGAAGCTGACCGGTGCCGAGCATCGCCTCGTCGCGCACGAGGACGGGTGTCCAGACCTCCTCGAGGCCATGCTCGGTCACATGCGTGTCGATCATGAACTGCGCAAGTGCGCGGTGCAGGCGGGCGATCGCGCCGGTCAGCACCGCAAAGCGCGAGCCGGAGAGTTTGGCGGCGGCCTCGAAGTCGATCAGCCCGGCCACGGCGGGGATCTCGAAATGCTCCTTCGGCGCGAAATCGCGGCTGCGCGGCGTGCCCCAGCGGCGGAGCTCGACATTCGCGGCCTCGTCCGCGCCGTCCGGCACGTCGTCCGCCGGAAGGTTGGGCAGGGTCTGGAGAAGTGCGGTGAGCTCCGCATCCGCGGCCTTGGCATCCTCCTCAAGCCGTGCGATCTCGGCCTTCTTCTCGGCGACGAGGGCGCGCAGGCGCTCGAACCCAGCCTCGTCGCCCTTCGCCTTGGCCTGGCCGACCTCCTTGGAGGCGGCGTTGCGTGCCGCGAGCGCGCTCTCGGCCTCGGCGATGGCCTGGCGGCGGCGCGCATCGATCGCCAGGATCTCGGACGACACCGACGACAGGCCGCGCCGCGCGAGGCTGGCATCGAAGCTGTCGGGGTTGTCGCGGATCTGGCGGATATCGTGCACGGTCTCAGGCTCCATATCGGGCAGGGGATTGCGCTTCCGGCCAGGCTCGGCCGGCGCGGCCCTTATGCGCCAAGGCGTGCGGCTTTTCCAGCGCCGGCGGGGAGGCCGATGCGCGGCCGTGGCAGGGCTGCGACGCGCCCTGCGGCGCTGCGTGGTACGAACGTTCCGCACCCGCGAAGAAACGCGGGCAGATACGGAGGTTCACCGGGTTTGGCCCACCGGCAGGGCGCCGACGGGGAGGAGGAAGGGATCGTCTGGTCTCGTCGAGCCGGCCGGTCGCTGGCCGCCTGGACAAGTCTTAACTAAACGTTACCGCCATGACGGCTGCGTAGAGCGTAAGCCCGAGTGCGGCAACGGAATAGTACATGACGTCGAACATGCGTATCTCCCAGTGCGGTGGGCGATCTCTGCGGTCGACCCTTCCCGCCGATATTCCTTGCAGCCGTATTGTCGCATGGCCTTGACCTGTGTCAATCGAAACTAACAGCGATTGTGCGTTGCAGCGGCGCACAAGGGACTCGCGGAAGCTGCCCGAGCGGCACGTTCAGACGAAACCGGTTTCAATGCGCCTAAAATGCGCCCCGAATCCGCTCTTTCCGCCCCGCTCGGCGATGGCGCCGGGGTGCGCGCTTGCATCGGTCCGAGGCGCCCGTATATACCGGCGGCGCGCCGGCGGGAGCCCGTGCGCCAGCTTGAGAAGGACGACGCATGCTCGCGACCCCCGCTTATGCCCAGGCCGCCGGTGCCGCGCCGGGCGCCGGTGACTTTTTCGTTCAGCTTCTGCCCCTCGTCCTGATCTTCGTGATCTTCTATTTCCTGCTCATCAGGCCGCAGCAGAAGCGCGCCAAGGAGCACCGGCAGATGATCGAGAATGTGCGCCGCGGCGATCAGATCATCATGGCCGGCGGCATCTACGGGCGCATCACCAAGGTGCGCGACGATGACGAGGCGGAGGTCGAGGTGGCCGACGGCGTGCGCCTGCGCATCGTAAAGTCCACCATCGCGCAGGTGGTCTCGAAGACGGAGCCGGCCGGGGACGCCTGACCGTGCCCGGACCGGCCCGTAGCGCGGCGTCAAGATCGCGACGCGAGAGGGATGACGCCTGGGGGCGGACCCGGCCCCGTGAGACAGCCCGAAAGGCCGCATAGTGCTGTATTTCTCCCTCACCAACCGGATCCTGATCATCGGGCTCTGCGTGCTCGGGCTGCTCTGCGCGATGCCCAACCTGCTGGGCAAGGAGACCCGCGAGGCGCTGCCGGGCTTCGTGCCGAACCAGGCGGTCAATCTCGGGCTCGACCTGCGCGGCGGCGCGCATCTGCTGCTCGAGGTGCAGGTTGAGGAGGTCTTCGCCGAGCGCATGGAATCGCTCCGCACCGATGTGCGCGAGACCCTGCGCGAGGCCGGCGTGCGGCGCTTCTCCCGCCTCAGCGCGGGGCCGGATTTCGTCTCGGTGCGCGTCACGAACCCGGAGGATCTGGAGCGCGCGCGCATCGCGCTCAACAGCATCCCGCAGCAGATCGGCGGCGGCTTCGGCGGCCCTCTCGGCTTCGGCATGGGCGGCGGCGGTATCGTCGGCGGCAACGATCTGGAGCTGGAAGTCCTTGAGGACAATAGCTTTCGGCTGGTGCTGACCGAGGGCGAGAAGCGCGCGATCACCGACCGCACCATCGCCCAGTCGCTCGAGATCATCCGCCGGCGCATCGACGAGGCGGGCACCCGCGAGCCCACCATCCAGCGCCAGGGCCAGGACCGCGTGCTCGTGCAGGTGCCGGGCGTGGGCTCGGCGGACGAGATCCTCGGCATCATCGGGCGCACCGCGCGGCTCAGCTTTCACCACGTGGTCTCCATCGGGGCGGATGCGCGCAATCCCGGCCCCGGGCAGTTCGTGCTCGAGGATATCGACACGGGCGAGCCGCTGCGGCTCGAGCGCCGCGCTATCCTGACCGGCGAGAACCTGGTCGACAGCCAGCTCGGCTTCGAGCCGGATACCGGCCTGCCGGTGGTGAATTTCCGCTTCGATACCGCCGGCGCGCGCATCTTCGGCGAGCATACGGCGGCCAATGTGGGCGCGCTCTTCGCCATTGTGCTCGACAACGAGATCATCTCGGCACCGCGCATCCGCTCGCCGATCCTGGGCGGATCGGGCTTCATCGAGGGCAACTTCACGGTCGAGAGCGCGACGGAGCTCTCGATCCTGCTGCGCTCCGGCGCGCTGCCGGCGTCGATTTCCGTTCTGGAACAACGCACTGTCGGCCCCGATCTCGGCGCGGACTCGATTGCGGCCGGCGAGGCGGCGTCGCTGCTGGCCTTCATCGCCGTGCTGATCTTCATGGGGCTGATCTACCGGATCTTCGGGATCTTCGCGAATATCGCGCTTCTCCTGAATGTGGGCATGATCTTCGGGCTGCTCTCGGTGATCGGGGCGACGCTGACCCTGCCGGGCATCGCGGGGATCGTGCTCACCATCGGTATGGCGGTCGACGCTAACGTGCTGATCTTCGAGCGCATTCGCGAGGAGCTGAAGCGCGCGAAAGGCCCGGCGCAGGCGATCGAGAAGGGGTATCGCGAGGCGTTCTCGGCCATCATCGACGCCAATATCACCACGCTGATCGCGGCCATCATCCTCTTCGCCCTGGGCTCGGGGCCGGTGAAGGGCTTCGCGGTGACGCTGGGGATCGGGATCATGACCTCGGTCTTCACGGCGGTGTTCGTGACGCGGCTGATGATCTCGGTCTGGCTCGAGCGGACGCGGCCGAAAACCCTGCAGGTTGAGCGGATTACGCTGGTTCCACCGGGCACGAAGCTGCGCTTCATGGGGATGCGGCGGCTCTTCACCATGATCTCCGGCGGCGGCGTGATCGCGGCGGTGCTGCTGACCGCCGTGCTCGGGCTGAACTTCGGCATCGACTTTCGCGGCGGGACCATGATCGAGGCGCGCACGGTGGAGGCGGCCGATCTCGGCGAGGTGCGCGCCGCGGTCACGGCGCTCGATCTCGGCGATGTCGCGGTGCAGAGCTTCGGCTCCGATCGCGATGTGCTGGTCCGGGTCGAGGAGCAGACCAATACCGGGGACGAGCGCATGGCCGTCGCGGAAGCCGTGGGCGATGCGCTGGTGGAGGCGATCCCCGGGACAGAGATCAGGCGCGTCGAAGTCGTCGGTCCGAAGGTCTCGGGCGAGCTGCTGCAGGCCGGGATCCTGGCGATTACTTTGGCTGTGGCGGCGGTGCTGGTCTATATCTGGCTGCGCTTCGAATGGCAGTTCGGTGTCGGCGCTGTCGTGGCGCTGGTTCATGATGTGGGCCTGACCATCGGGATCTTCGCGCTGCTCGGGATCGAGTTCAACCTGGCCATTATTGCGGCGCTGCTCACCATCGTCGGCTACTCGTTGAACGATACGGTGGTCGTCTACGATCGTGTGCGCGAGAACCTGCGAAAGTACAAGAAGATGGAGCTCTCGGATCTGCTCGATCTCTCTGTGAACGAGACGCTGTCGCGCACCTTGATGACCTCGCTCACCACGCTGGTGGCGCTGCTGGCGCTGTTCCTGCTGGGCCCCGCGGTCATCCAGGGCTTCACCTTTGCGATGATCTGGGGGGTGCTGATCGGGACCTACTCGTCGATCTTCATCGCCGCGGCCATGCTGCTGGCCATGAATGTGAAGCGCGACTGGTCCGACCCCGGCGAGGCGGCGAAGGCGGGCGTCCAGTTCGGCGGCGCCCAGGTCTGAGCGCGCCGCCGCCCTTCCGTGCCCCCGGCAGATGCGGGTGGGCGTGCGGGGCATCTGCTGGGGGCACGGCCTCGCATCGGGTAATTTTACGCCGTAAGATAACCTGAAACGGCGCCGCCGGAGGCTAGGTTCCCGCCGCGCGCGGCCCGGCCCAGCGAGAGAGGCAAGCCCCATGCGGATGAGCGAGATCCCGATCGAGGGCCAGCCCCCGGTGGACGGATACGCGCCTGGCGGCTTCCGCATCGCAGGGCTCTGGCATGCGGGCCATGTGCTCCTCCTTCCCGGCGGCGTAACGCGCGTCGAGGGCCTCGAGGCGGGGCTCGACGCGGCCATCGCCGCTGGGGACGCGCTCGATCTCCTCCTCCTCGGTCAGGGCCCGGACATCGCTCCGGTGCCGGCCGCGTTGCGCAGCCGCGCCGAGGCGAGCGGCCTCGCGCTCGAGCCCATGGCCACGCCCTCGGCCTGCCGCACCTACAACGTGCTCCTCACGGAGGACCGGCGCGTGGGTGCGCTCCTCCTCGCCCTCTGAGGCCCCTGCGCCGGATCCTCTCTGGCTGTGACGGTGCTCACCGCGCGCGGCGGGGCGGGGCGGCATCGTGACTGCGCGGCGCCGAGAATCCGCCGCGCAGATCGCAAGGAGCCAGACGATGATCTCTCTTCCCGCCCGGTATCGCGCAGCGGTTCCCTGCTCCCCCTCGGAGATTGCGACGCGCGGCCGCCCCGGCGGCCATAGTTTCGCCCGGTGTGTTCCGCAGGGTTCGTTTCAGAGAGAGACAGTGTGGCTGGGCAATCTCGCCGCCCTGATCGCCACGTTCGCGCTCGCAACCGGCCCCGCCGCACTGGCCCGCCTGCTCGCCGCGGCCGCCGGGGTGGGTGGCGCAGGATAGGAGGCCGACGATGAAGATCCTGTTCCTGATCCTCGGTCTCGCGACCGCCGCCGCGGTGCCGGGATCGATGCTGCTGCCGGCCGATCCGGTGCGCACCGCCGATGCCGGCTGCCTCGCGGACTGTTAGAGCGTGAACGGACCGCGCCCGATCGTCGACGCGGCCGCTCCCACCCACGACATTGTGGTTCGAAAGATTGGAACATAGAGTGAACGCAATCGAGCTTCTTTGCAAGAGACCGCAAGAGGTAGATGTTCACTCAATGTTCAGTTTTCGACGCGAAAACTGACGCGGGAGGGAGCGGGAGCGAGCGCGTCTCCGTTCGGTTCCGGCCGGCCGCGCGCCGCGCCCGCGCTTCGCGCTTTCCCTTCCTCGGTTGCAGGGCTACATCGGGCGCGGAGCGGGCGCGACCGCCGCCCGCCATCGCACCGACAGGAGGGACACCACCATGGCTTTCACGCTGCCCGATCTGCCCTATGCCCACGACGCGCTCGCCGCGCATGGCATGTCGAAGGAAACGCTGGAGTACCACCACGACCTGCACCACAAGGCCTATGTGGACAACGGCAACAAGCTGATTGAGGGCACCGAGTGGGCGGACAAGCCGCTCGAGGAGATCGTCAAGGGGACCTATCAGGCGGGCGCCGTGGCCCAGTCCGGCATCTTCAACAACGCCTCGCAGCATTGGAACCACAACCAGTTCTGGGAGATGATGGGCCCGGGCGAGGGTGGCATGCCTGGCACGCTCGAGACCCGCATCACCGAGGCGTTCGGCTCGGTCGCGGACTTCAAGACCGCCTTCTCCGCCGCCGGTGCGGGTCAGTTCGGCTCGGGCTGGTGCTGGCTGGTGAAGGACACCGATGGCAGCCTCAAGGTGACGAAGACCGAGAACGGCGTGAACCCGCTCTGCTTCGGCCAGACCGCCCTTCTCGGCTGCGATGTGTGGGAGCACTCCTACTATATCGATTTCCGCAACAAGCGCCCCGCCTATCTCGCCAACTTCCTCGACAAGCTGGTGAACTGGGAGAATGTCGCCGGCCGGCTCGAGGCCGCCGGGGGCTGAGGCCGACCGCCGGCGGGGTGCCTCAGGGCGAGGCGACCCCGCCCGGCAACGAGAGCGCCGTCGCGATCGCCTCGATCGCGCCGGCGGCATCGGGCACCACGGTGAGGTGCTCGAGGAGGCTGAGATCCGCGAAGCCCTGCGCGGCCATATGCTCCAGAAGCCCGAGAAAGGGCTGCCAGTAGCCCGCGTGATCGAGCAGCACCAAGGGCTTGGCGTGCAGGCCGAGATGGCGCCAGGTCAGCACCTCCACCAGCTCGTCCAGCGTGCCGGTGCCGCCGGGCAGGGCGAGCACCGCGTCGGCGTTCTCGAACATCAGCTTCTTGCGCTCATGCATGGTCTCGGTGACGACGACGCAGGAGAGGTCCGACTTCGCGACCTCGAGGCGCACGAGGTGGCGCGGGATGAAGCCGATGACCGGCCCGCCGGCGCCGAGGGCGGCGCGCGCGACCTCGCCCATCAGCCCGTTGTCCCCCGCGCCGTAGACGAGGCCGCAGCCTGCGCCGGCGATTCGCCGCCCGGTTTCGCGGGCCAGTGCCGTGAAATCGGCCGAACGGCCCGTGCGAGAGCCGCAATAGACGCAGATGCGGGGCTCCGTTAGACTCATTGTTTGTGTGTGTCCTCCGGCGCGCCTCGGCCGCCATAGTGATGTCAAGTCGTTCGTCTATCGCTGGGACAGGAAAGGCGCAAGCCGGCGGGCTCCGGCTAGGCCTTTTCCGGGGCCCGTCCAGTCCGGGCGAGGGGTGGAACACGATCGGCGCTGCGCGCGCCGCAAGGGAATGACGAGAATGATCCGGGATCTGCTCCAGGTCTGTCTGATTGCGGTCACCATCGGTGGGCCCGCGGCGTGGTTGCTCTGGTCGGAGGACGCGCCGCTGGCGCCGAAGCGCGACCGAAGCGTGCCGGTTCGCGAAGTGGCGCTGGCGCCGGCGCCGCGGCCCGAGGCGGCGGTCGAGGCGCGCCAGGGGACAGGACCCGTCTCGCCCGGCGTGCCGGAGGCGGAGCCGGATGCCGCGGCCGCCGAGGAGGCGCGGGTCGCCCCGGCGCGGCCTGCGGAGGCTCGCCGGGAGACGGCGGAGCCCGTGGAGGCCGCACCCGAGGAGGCCGCGCCTGCGGAGCCGGCCCCCTTCGATACCCTGACCGTGGCCGCCGCACCGGTGGAGAGCGCGCCGATTGAGGCGGCTCCCATTGAGGCCGGGCCCGTGGAGGCGGTGCC
>JBCBWF010000384.1:0-4892 GCA_039817245.1 Pseudomonadota bacterium
ATAGTCGGTATAGATCCGGCGGATCACCTCGGCCTCTGCTGGCACGATGGCGCGCTCGCCCTTCGAGACGACGCCGTCCTCGCCCAACTGGCGCACGATGCGGTAGCCTAAGCAGTTTCCGCCCGGGATCTTGCCGGCCTCGACACGACCGCGTTGACCGCGCCGGGTCTTCTGGGCCAGATCCTTGAGAAAGAGCGCGTTCATTGTCCCCTTGAGGCCGATATGGAGCTCGCTGATCGCGCCTTCGGCGAGGTTGCCAGGCGCACCCCGTGAAACGACAGGGTCTTGTAGAGCGTGGCGATGTCGGCCTGGTCACGACTCAACCGGTCAAGGCCTTCCGCGAGCACGAGGTCGAAGGCACCGCTGCGCGCCTGCTCGAGCAGCGCCAGAAGCCCTGGGCGGTTCGAGAGGTGCCTGCCACTGATCGCATGGTCGCTGAAGGCCTCGACGACGAAATGACCGTCCCGCTCGGCCTGTTCGCGGCAGAGCCGAAGCTGATCCGCTACCGAGGCAGCGCTCTGCAGATCCGAGGAATAGCGGGCATAGAGGGCGACACGGGTCATGCGGGGGTCTCCTTGAGCCGTGCGATCACCTCCGAGTATCGCCGGCCGGCCTCGATCGTGCGAGCCTGATTGTAGTGGCGCTCGGCGGTCCGGAAACCCGAATGCCCGAGGATGGCCCGGGTCAGCCGCGCCGCGTCCGGCGAGTGATGGGCAAGCGTGGTCGCCGCAGCGTCGCGGAAGAGGTGGATCGAGATATTCGTGCCGAAGAGCGTCCCGGTGATGCGCGGAATGCGTGCCGAGAGATGCGGCTCGTAATAGGGGCGTCCCTTGTCGTTCACCCAGAGGGCCGTGTGACGCGATCCGGATCGCGCCATCAGCCAGGGCCGAACATGGGCGAGGTAATGCTGCATGGGTGCGATCAGCGCAGCGGGCAGGGGGCTCTCCCAGGCCTGGCCGGACTTTGTGCGCTCCGGTGCCAGATGAACGAGGATACTTGCTCCCCGGCGCAGGGCGGCGCCCCCGAGATCTAGGCCGCAGAACGCGCGGCGCCGAAGCGGCAGCAGTGCGAGGAAGGCGATCATCATGCCGTCGCGCTGGCGCTTCGCCTCGGCCAGCGTCTGTGGTGGATGATATGTGCCATTCCTTGCAATGAGCGACAGGCCGCTCTCGAACAGGACATCACTGGAGAGTATCCGGTCCGTCTTGCGCCCTGAGGGCGTGTCTTCCACCGCACGGCGGGCAAGTGCGACAACCCGGCGTTGCACGCTCCAGTTCGCCGCCGGGGCGAACGCTGAGAGGATCCGGAGCAGGTGGCCGGTTTGCGTTAGTCGCGTCTTCGGCGCGTATCCCGCCATCGACCCGAACCAGCGCTGCATGCGCTCGCCACCCGCCCGCGAGACGGGATCGAGGGCAAGCGCATCCGGATCGTCGTGCGCGATCCAGGCCAGCCAGGATGCGTAGACGCGCTGGAAGCACTCCCTGGAGGTGGCTCGGACATGGGCAAGCGGTCCTTTCCCGTCCAGGGGACCGCCATGCCGGAACAAGGAAGACCACATCGCCCGGTCGGCCGCGGGCCACTCGAAGGCACGACGCTTGCGGCTCATCGCGCGTCGCCCCGTCTGGCGGCGTCGACCACCTCGGCAAAGAGGCGCGTGGCCGTACCGGCTTCGTGCCCGGCATAGGCGTTGAGGGTCGAGGACAGCTCGGCATGGCCAAGCAGCCGGCGCGCGACCTCGTAATGTCCGGGCTTGGCCCTGAGCCAGGTCAGCGCGGCGATGTGGCGGAATAGGTGCAGGTTGATCTCGAGCCCGAGATCGCGCCGGATGGTCGCGCAGACCCGCTTCGCGAGGAGGCCCGGCTCGATCGATGCCTGACCATCCCGCCGCGGAAACAGCCAGTCCGTTCCGCCCGGCACGAGATGCGGCCGATAGATCTTGAGATGCCGATCGATCAGAGCCACCGTCTCCTTGGGCAGCTCGATCTCCAGCGACCGGCGGTTCTTGACCTCCGAGGCGTCATAGACGAGGACCGCCTTGCCGCCGCGCAGCCGCCGGAGATTGCGGTTGAGGTGGAGTTCGACGAGGTTCTTGCGCCGGATTGGTGCAGCGATCAGGATTGCGACGGCGACGGCCACCTCCATCTCGCGCGCGGCTGCAACGCCGTCCATCATCTTCGCCCTCTCGGCGAGGCGCTCGGGCAATAGGAGCAGGGCCCGCAGGGTTGCCGGATCCTCGAGCGGGCGCAGCCGCTCGCGGTTCTTGTCCGTCAGGCCCGGGGCCCGGGCGGGGAGCAGCCGCCGGGCGAACCCGTCGAGCTCGTCCTGCACCGTCTTCGAAACCCTGACATAGCGACGGGCAAGCTGGGCAAGGGCGATGGCCTGATCGCCGATGCCCTGCGAGGTCTCGTTGCCCTTGCGTTCGAGCAGCCATGTGAGGCCCCGGCGTGCGGTGTCTGGCTGGACCAGCGTCGCGAGGTCCCTGATCTGCCCGGGTTCGACGCCCGCATGTACGAGTGCGGACGCGAAGCGGTGCGCGAGGCCGCGCCGGTTAGCCACGCTGGCCGGCCGCATCGGGGCGGTGCGCGCATCGGGATCGAGGGGATCGGGATGGGCAAGGCTCTGCGCATATCGCTCGAGGTCTTCGGCGAAGGAAGGTGGGTAGCAGGGAAGCGGGATGACGTAGGTGTAGTCGCTCCTCGGGACCGTGAGGCTCTGGGCTGGCCAGCCTGGGACCCGACCGATTGCGCGGTTCCAGGCGAAGGTGGCCGCACGCAGCGCCTCCGCGGGGTTCTTGCGAAGCTCGTTCATCTCGACCGCCTCGCGAAACCAGTCTGCATGGACACCGGAGACGTCCGCAGGGTCGACGCCGATGCGGCTGAGAAACCGCACAAGGCGGCCGAGACCGATGGTCAGCGATCTGTCGTCGAGAGTGAGGAGGCCTTGCCAGAGATCTTGCCAATCCTCCGTCAGCGGCGTGCTGGGCGCGCGACGCCGCTCCACGATACCGAAGGCCGCGAGTGCCGCACGGGCATCGCTGACGGCGTTCGCCCAGCTTTTGGGGCTCATCCCGATGTCCGCGGGTACGACTCTGGCGATGCGCGTTCTGAGCCAGATCGGATCGGTTGGTGTGTCGCCCACCGCCCAGCCAATGGCCTTCGCTACGCGGCGGAGCCCGGAGGCGAGGTCCCTCCGGCGCGTTGGCGTCAGATCCGGCTCGGATGCGACAAAGGCGAGGACATCGGCCAGTGTCGGCGTTCGGGCGTCGACAAAGGCGGTGGCGAGCCTTCTTGGGTCGATCGGGGTCATCGGGAACACTCCTTTGCGGTCATTGGCGGTCTCGGGTGGACAGGCGTGGACTGAGCTGCCTGTTCGGGATGTTGGGGCGACCGTAATGTTTTTCCTTGCGGTCACGGCCTCTTCCCGAGGCTTAGCCAACCCATTGAGAAATATGGCCAAGAGTGGACACAGGCGGTCACCTGCGCCGCAGCCTGCGATAGCGCTCATGGGCCTCGCGGGTGATCCGGATCGAACGCCCAGAGGGGCCGATGCGGATCGCCTCGAGCAGACCCGCATCGATCGCACGTCGCACGGACTTCTCGCTGCAGCCATCCCGGCGCGCGACCTCGCGCACCGTCATCGCCGTGTTGTAGGGGGAAGGGGGATCAGGCGTCTTCGCCATTCGACCGGTCTCCTGTCTCAGACCGATCGGCAGGGGAGAGGGCCTCATGCGCCGCCTGGCACGCCAACAGGCGCACAAGCTCGACGAGACCGGGATGCAGGGCATCGGCGTTGGAGCCCGTTGCCTCCACCGGTGCATCTGTTCCTGGCCTGTCGCGGCGCTGCTCGCCCATGATCCCCGTTGCCGATCGGCATGCTGGCCACCCGACACGGGCGGCCTTCCGGGACGAGTTATGGGCGTTCGGGACGTCTCCCGGGACTACACACAAATCGGACAGCTAAGCACGGAGGGCAAAGCGAACCGCCACTCAGGACGGTGTCGCAGTCTCCATCTCGGCAATGATTGCTGCCTCGGCCGCGCATTGGCGACGCCACCGTTCGCCGAGGGCGGCGTGCGTGACCTCGAAGTAATGCACCACCGGTGTCAGGGCGAGCACTGCAAAGCGGATGAAGGGACCAGTCCGGCTGGATGGCACCTCGTGGACCGCATTGCTCCAGTTGTCGGTGTGGCGCAGATAGACCTCGGCGAGGCTCTTCAGCGCCTCGTCAAGAAGCATCTTCCGGGGCGTGCCCTGCTGGACGAACTGGCGTTCGAAGGAGGCAAGGTGCCGCAGCATCGCGCGCACCTCGTCCTGCTCGGTCTGATTGAGAAGGTCCCACTCGACGGTCCGAAGCGAGGGCTCCAGATTCCGCCCCTTCCGACGCCAGTCTGCGAGCCACCAATTGCGCAGCATTCCATTTAGGCGAGGGCCAACACGATCATCCGCCCGGGCCGCTGCAATCGGATCATCGGCCGCCGCGGCGATCTCGAACGCATGGGCGCATTCCGCATTATCTGGCTCCTCGGCCTTGAGTTCATGCCAGATCCGAGCCCTCTCGCTATCCGGGTACGCAAGCTCCAGGCCGTGGATGAGGTCGAGCAGCTCTTGTTGCACTCGATGCATGTCCGGCGTGCGACTGGTCTTGATCTTCTTCTCGAGGATCGCCGCCATCTCCTCGCGGGTCTCGGCATCGTAGCCTTCCAAAACGCGGAACTCTGGCTGTCCCTTCGGCGGCGGCCGCCTCTTGTATCGGCGCTGGCCCATGGTTGGTTCCCAACTGATCGAATTGTCGACACATCGAGCAGATACTCAGTCACAGACATAAGAACGTCAAGAGAACGCCCGCCCGAGCAACTCATGGACCCATGCGCAAGTGACGTTCATACGCGCGAA
>JBCBWF010000482.1:0-3744 GCA_039817245.1 Pseudomonadota bacterium
CTTCATGCTGGACGCGCTGGTTGCCTATATGCTGGAGTTCGACTTTCTCCCCAACTCCATGCTGACGACCGATGGCAAACTGGCTGACGTCGCCCCGGAAGCCGCTAGGCGCGGTGAGGTCATCTTCAATCGGCCCTTTGTAGGGCTTGGCAACCGTTCTTGCGCCAGCTGCCACGTACCGGACGCGCACTTCCTCGACCGGCAAGCGCACGACATTGGCTCGGTTGCACCTGCTTATGAGGGGGCCCGCGCCGGTGCCCTGGACACACCAACGCTACTCGGCACCTCTTACACGGCGCCATATTTCCACGACGGATCGCTGCCGACCCTGGCAGCTGTCGTGGACTGGTTCGACGACAAGAGGTCGCTCGGGCTTTCCGATGCGGAGAGCGCCGACTTGACCGCATACCTGGAAACCGTGGGCGCCGCCGACGAGCCATACGAAGTATTCAATGCGGAGAATACGCCCTTCCGCCTCGCCTTCTCTGAACTGACCACCTTCGCATCGACGCTGGACACCCTACTGCCCCGGCGCGACGCCGAGCACATCCTGCTGCTCACCGAGACCGTCGCCTCCGATCTCTCCGCAGACGCGAGCACTATGTCGAACCTTGCCGCACGGCCCGAGGTCTATGCGCTGGCAAGACGGTTGGAGGAGGTCGGCGCCGCGGTGCGTAAGGAGAACTGGGAGGCTGCGGCAACAAGCTGGCAAGCGTTCAAGATCGACGCCGAAGCGATCGAGAAGAGGGCTTTCTAATGGTGCTCCATCCGAGCCGTCGGACATTTCTGGTTCTGTCGGCCGTAGCCGCACTCGGTTTTGGGGCCTCCCTGGGGGCGCAAGATCAAGCGCTGCGCCTGGCGTTCATCCCGCAGGAGAACCCTGAGAAACTCCTTGGTGATGTCGGCGCCATCACCGGCTGGCTTTCCGAGGAGATCGGAGTGCCTGTCGAGGGCTTCGTGACCATCGACCATGCTGCTGCTGTCGAGGCGCTCAGGAATGGCGACGCAGACATCTCCTTCATGGGCGCTCTGCCCTTCGTGCTGGCGGAGGTCGAGATTGGCGCGGTACCGCTCCTCTCCGAGGTCTACCGCGGCGCACCGAGCTACACGGGGCGCATCTTCGTCCGTCGGGACAGCGGCATCCAGACCCTCGCCGACCTGCGCGACAGGGACGTCGCCTTCGCTGACCCAATCTCGGAGTCTGGCTATCTTTATCCGCTCGCCGAATTCGTGAAGGCCGGACTGATCGACGGCCCTCGGCAAGCGGAGGCGTTCTTCGGTCGCGTCTTCTTCGCTGGCGGCTATCAGCAGGCAATGCAGGCGATGGCCGAAGGGCTCGTCGATGCCGCGGGCGCCAGCGAGTATGCTGATCTGCTTCTGACCCCCTCGCAGCAGGCCGAGGTGATCTCGATCGCGGAGAGCGAGCCGATCCCGAGCCATCTGGTCATCGCGCGCCCGGAGCTCGACGCAGGCCTGAAGGATCGGTTTGTGGACGCGATGATGCGGCTCAACGAACCGGAGAACCGCGACAAGTTGCGCTACCTCTACGGCCCGGATGGCTATGTCAGGGCCGATTCCGCCGCCTACGACGGCGTGCGCGAGATGGCACGGAACTATGGGCTCTTGAAATGATCGTAGCCGCGCAAATCGACGACCTCAGCTTCGCATATCCGGGCACTGACCGTCCCGCGATCGAGAGGATGTCGCTCGTCGTTCCGGCGGGCGAAAGCGTCGCGCTGCTGGGGCCGTCTGGAGCAGGAAAGACGACGCTCCTGGCGCTCCTCGACGGTAGGCTCCGGGGCTGGCGCGGTCGGGTATCGGTTTTGGGTGCGCCGCTCGAACCCGATCAACCGCCACCGCGTGCGCGCCGATCGGATACGGGGTTCGTGTTTCAGGAGTTCGCACTGGTCGAGCGGGCCTCTGTCCTGCGCAATGTCTTGAACGGCCGTCTGGGACGGATGCCCGCCCTGCGCGCCTTGCTGGGACCGCCGACGCTGCAAGATGCCGAGGTCGCGCGAGCTGCGCTGGCGGATTGCGGCATCGCGGATCTCGCCGATCGGCGGGTCGACAGCCTCAGCGGCGGGCAGAGGCAACGCGTGGCAATCGCCCGATGTCTCGCCCAGGAACCAAGGCTGATCCTCGCCGATGAACCTGTAAGCAATCTGGACCCGTCCCGCGCTGCGGAGATCTTGACGCTGTTGTCTGGCGTTGCACGCTCGCGCCATGCCACCGTTGTGTTCTCTTCGCACCAGCCCGATCTTGCGCGGCGGTTTGCCGAGCGAACCGTGGGAATGCGCGACGGTCGGGTTGTCTTCGACCTGCCGGTCTCTGAGCTGGATGAGGATGCAGCGGCAAACCTCTATCGAGACGTCCCGACGTTGCCTGGTAACGGCCTTAGAGTGGTGGCCTGATGCGATCGCGCGGGTTCGGTGGGTTCACCTTGGGTGCGCTGATTGCCGGAGCAGTTCTTTGGTCTTTCGCCACATCCGACGTTGAACTGTCGCGCCTGATTTCCGCCGGACCGCGTATCGCAGAGTTCCTCGGGCGCATGGTCCCGCCCGATCCGACCGTAACCGCGGAGATCGCAAAAGGCAGCGCAGAGACGCTCAGAATTGCGATCCTCGGTACGCTGGGCGCCGTGATCCTGTCGGTTCCGCTCGGCATTCTCGCATCCGAGACGATGTCTCCGCCCGCGATCCATCGTCCGGTGCGCACGCTGTTGGCCTTCGTTCGGGCGGTCCCTCTTATCCTGGTGGCCATGCTCATGGTAGGCGCCGTCGGGCTCGGTCCACTGCCCGGGATTATCGCCATCGCGGTCCATGCGACCGGTATGCTGGCGAAGTTCTACGCCGAAGCAATCGACGGGGTGTCCCGCGCACCGATCGCCGCGCTGGAGAGCGCCGGCGCAGGATCGCTCGCGCGGCTCAGATATGCCATCTGGCCCCAGATGGCGCCGGTCGTCGCGCGCGACACGATCTTCCGGTTCGAGTTGAATCTTCGAGAGTCGCTGGTCCTCGGGGTCGTCGGCGCTGGAGGAATCGGCTTCTACATTCAGACCTATGTCCGCTCATTCCAATACGACAAGGCGGCCAGCGTGACACTGGCCGTCATCGTGATGGTCATCGCGATCGAGGCGATCAATGTCGCTCTGCGCCGACGCTTCGCCTGATCTTTAGTGACCAGTGGCCGCCGCGCCATTCGCTGGCTGCCCGGCGATCGAGGTGTCGCTGACGGGCTGTACGCCGGCACGGTGGCCGTTCAAGAGCCGAAGCGCGTTCGCCACCACCAATAGAGACACGCCGACATCCGCAGCGATGGCGCCCCACATCGAGGCCATGCCCAAGGCAGTGAGCCCGACGAACAGCGCCTTGGTCGCAAGGGAAATCCCGATATTCTGGCGGATGATCGCCATGGTTCGGCGCGAATGGCCTATGAGCCATGGAATGCGACCGATGTCATCGGTCATCAGCGCGATGTCCGCCGTCTCGATGGCGGCATCCGAGCCGACAGCGCCCATGGCAATGCCATAGTGCGCCCGCGCCATGGCCGGAGCGTCGTTTACGCCGTCGCCAATCATCGCCACCATGCTGTGACCCGCGACCAACTCCTCAATGGCCGTCACCTTGTCTTCGGGCAGAAGTTCGGCGCGGGTCACAGCATGGTGGCGATGATTGGCGACGGCGTAAACGACGCTCCGGCCATGGCGCGGGCGCACTATGGCATTGCCATGGGCGCTGTCGGCTC
>JBCBWF010000197.1:0-8946 GCA_039817245.1 Pseudomonadota bacterium
GCTGCAGCACGGGCTCGCCCCCTGCGTGACCAAACGCGCCCTGCCGTCCTGATCGCCGGCAGCGCCCGAAGGAGAAGACGCGTGCATCACCCCGCCTCCCGACCGACCGACCGCGCTGCGGCCCCGTTTGCACCGCCTCGGCGCCCGCGCGGCTGGCCGACGGCGGCGCTGCTGGCCGCTGTGGCCGCGTTCGCCGCCTTCATCCTCGCGAATCTCGCGCATTACTCCTTCGGGCGCGACCAGGGGATCTACGCGATGGTCGCCGAGGCCTTCTTCCACGGCGGGGCGCCCTATGCGGATGCCTGGGACTTCAAGACGCCTGGGATCTTCTTCGTGTTCGCCGCGGCGCGCGCGCTCTTCGGCATCGGCGAGACGGGGATGCGGATCTTCGAGATCCTGTCCTTCCTCGCCATGGGAGGCGGGTTCTGGCTGATCTCTCGCCGGGTGATCGACGGGCGCGCGGCGCTGCTGGCCTTCGCCATCGCGGTGTTCGGGCTGACCATCGTGGGGTTCTGGCATGTGACACAGCCGGAGAGCTTCGGCGCGGTGGTGCTGAGCTTCGCGATCCTGCTCGCCATGCCGATGCGTCCGGGGCCGGCGCGGATGGCGGCCTGGGCGGGCTCGGCGGCGCTCTACACCTTCGCGGCCCTGCTGAAGCCGACGCTGGGGGGCGGCATTCTCGTGACCTTCGGCTTCGTGGTCTGGCAGGTGGCGCAGGCGGAGGGGTGGCGGGCACTCTGGCGCCCGACCGCGGCCTTCTTCGTCGGCGGCGCGTCGATGCTGGGGGCGACGGCGGCCTATCTCGTGGCTTCGGGCGCGTGGGATGCGTTCTATGACGCGCTCTTCGTGTTCGCGCCGCAATATACGGCGGTGAGCTACACGGACACCTCCTTCGGGCAGCTCGTGCTGGATACGCTCTCGGAATTTGTGCGCACCTGGGCGCTGCCGCCGGTGGGGATCCTGGCGCTGCTGGTGCTGGGGATGCGCGACCCGGCGCGGCGGGCGATCACGCTGCATATCCTCGGCGTGGTGGCGGTGATCCTGCTCGGGGTGGCGCTGCAGGCGAAGCTCTTCCACTACCATTTCGCGACCGCGGCAGCGCTGAGCGCGCTGCCGGCGGCCTGGGGGTTCTGGCTGGTCTGGGAGCGGGTGGCAGGCTACCGGATCGCCCTGCCCCTCTGCCTGGTGCTGGCGGTGCCCCTGCTGGGGGCCACCAACGAGGCGCGGAAGTTCTGGATCGAGACCCGCCAGCGGGTGGCGATGCTGACGATGCCCGCCGAGGACGCGGCGCGGCGCGACGCCCAGCTGTACAAGCTCTGGACCACCGACACGCAGGCGAACCGCGATGCAGCGGCATGGCTGAAGGCGGAGGCACCGGAAGGCAGCACGCTCTTCGTCTGGGGGTTCGAGCCGATCATCTACTACTATTCGGGCCTGCGGCCCCATAACCGCTACATCTACAACGTTCCGATGCGGGCGCGCTGGTCGCAGGAGACCGCGCGCGCCGAGTTCCTCGCGGGGCTGGAGGCGGCGCCGCCCTGGGCCATAGTGGTGCAGGAGAACGACAAGCTGCCCTGGGTCCTCGGCGACCCGCGCGGCAGCCGCGAGGTGCTGGAGGAGGAGTTCGGCGCGCTCCGCGACGCGCTGGGGGCGGATTACATGCTGAGCGAGACCTTCGGGCCCCTCCAGATCTACACCCGCAACGCGCCGGGCTGAGTTTCCGGTCGCGGCCGGCGAGCGCTGAGCCTCCGTACGAGCCGGCTGGCTGGGGCACGTCTTGCGGCCGCTCCCACCCACGTCAGTTTAGTTTGGAAGGCACGAACATAAAGTGAACAAATAGGCGTTCGGGGCGATCTGGCAGAAGGGTGCTGATCGTCACCTGAGGTTAACTGGCCGCTGCCCAGAATGACGTGGGTGGGAGCGGCCGCGGCATGGCGATATGCCGCTGCGATCGGGTCGGGCGCGGCGCTTGGGTCTTGGCAGGCCCTGTATCCGCGCGCTATCGGGGAAGGGAAGGGGCGGCGAACAGCCCCGCTGATCGACAATGGGGAGAGATCGTCCATGAAACGCGCCTATCCGCTCGCCGCAGCCCTTCTGCTCGGCCTCGCCACGCTGGCCCAGCCGCTCGTCGCCACGCCGGCCGCCGCGGCCGAGCTCACGCTGCGCATCTCGCTGCAGCTGCCGCTTAAGAGCCATCTCGGCCAGAACCTCGTGCTCTTCAAGGAGGAGGTCGAGACCGCCTCCAACGGTGAGATCGCCGTCGAGATCTACGACAGCGCGCAGCTCTACAAGGACAAGGAAGTGCCCGCCGCGGTCGGATCGGGCGCGATCGAGATGGGCGTGGCCTCACTCACCCGCTATGTTGGCGACATCCCGGCGGTGGACATCTTCTACCAACCCTTCCTCTTCGACAGCGAGGAGAAGGTGAAGAAGGCCGTCGCGCGCGGCTCCGAGATCCGCGGGCCCATCGACGAGGCGATCCTCGGCACCGGCTCCACCGTGCTCTGGTGGCAGGCCTATGGCGGCGCCGTGCTCCTCTCCAATGGCGGCCCGATCAAGACCCCGGCGGACATGGAGGGCAAGAAGGCCCGCGTCTTCGGCAAGACGCTCGGCGACTTCGTCACGGCCACGGGCGGGGCGCCGACGCTGATCTCCGGCTCGGAGCAGTATCTCGCCTATCAGCGCGGCACCGTGGATATCGGCATGACCGGTGTCTCGGGCGTGAAGTCGCGCAAGCTCTGGGAAGTGATGGACACGATCACCGTCACCAACCACGCGGATATCGAGTTCATCGTCGTGGTGAACACCGCGTTCTGGGAGGGGCTGACGGACGGGCAGCGCGCCATCATCGAGGCCGCTGCCGCGACGGCCGAGCAGAGCGTGCGCAACGCCATGGCCGAGATCGAGGCGGAGGCCTATGCCGCGGCCAAGGAGGCGGGGATGACGATCTACACCCCCACTGCCGCGGAGATCGATGCCTGGCGCGCGGTCTCGGCGCCGGTCTATGAGGGCTACAAGGCCAAGGCCGGCGATCTCGGCGCCACCCTCCTCGAGGCGGCGGGCAAGCTTTGAGCGCGCCCCGGCGGCGGGCCGGGCGATGATCGAGGCGTTCGCCGCCGCCCTGCTCGGCACGGTGCTCGCACAGGCCACGCCGGGGCCGAACCTCGTGGCGGTCGCGGCTGCCGCACTCGGCCAGGGGCGGCGCGCGGCCTTCGGGGTCGTGGCCGGCGTCGCCTCGGGCGTGCTGGTCTGGGCGGCGGGCGTGGCCTTTGGGCTCGGCGCGCTGCTCGCGGCCTTTCCCGCGCTGGTCACGGCGATGAAGCTCATCGGGGGCGGCTATCTCCTCTATCTCGCCGCGCGTGGCCTGCGCGGCGCCATCCGCGGCGGCGTGCCGACGCTCACTGCCGGCGCCGGGACAGGCGGGTTTGCGGCCCATTGGCGCCGGGGGCTCGCGGTGGTGCTCACCAATCCCAAGGCCGCGCTGATGTGGGCCGCTGTGGCCGCCTTCCTGTTCGGCCAGGGGCTGACGCCGGTCGAAGTGCTTGCCTTCGGCCCGGTCGGCGCGCTCTCGGCGGCGGCCGTCTATGGCGGCTATGCGGTTCTCTTCTCCACCGGCCTTGCCACGCGCGCCTATGCCGGCGCCGCACGCCTCGTGGAGGCGGCCTTCGGCGCAGTCTTCGGCGCCATGGGAGCGACCCTCGCGTTCGAGGGCCTGCGCGAGGCGCGCCAATGGGCCGGGCGATGAGCGCGCATCTAGCGGCGCGTGCGGGCGCGTGAGCGTTTTCGACCGGATCACGGGGGCCTGTGCGGCGCTGAGCGCCGCCGCCTTCGTCGCGGCGGGGGCGATGCTGACCTATGAGGTGGTGGCGCGCTACTTCTTCACCGCGCCCACGATCTGGGCGGCGGAGCTCAGCCAGCTCTGCCTCATCTGGGGCTCGCTCCTCGCCATGCCCTGGGCGCTCGCGGCGCGGCGGCATATCGCCGTGGATGCGGTGGTGGGGCTCCTGCCCGGCTCGGCGCGGCGGGTGACGGAGGCGATCGCCATGGCCGTTGTCGCCGCCTTCGCCGCGGTGGCCGCCTGGTATGGCTGGGCGATCTTCGCCGACAGCTTCTCGCGCGGGCGCACCACCGGCTCGATGCTCGACCTGCCCTCCTGGATCGCCGAGCTCGCGGTGCCGCTCGGCTTCGGCCTCCTCGTCGTGCAGGCGCTGATCGAGCTTGTCCGCGCCCTCCGCGCCGAGGCCCCGCCGCCCGCAACGGGACTGCACGAATGACCATCGTCCTCATCCTCGGCGCGCTCTTCGCGCTGCTGCTCATCCGCGTGCCGGTGGCCTTTGCGCTCGGCGGGCTGGGGCTCGGGCTGCTGCTCATCGGCGGGTTCTCTCCCCTGATGGCGCCGCAGGCGGTGCTGTCGACGCTCGACGGCTTCATCCTGCTCGCGGTGCCGCTCTTTCTGCTCATGTCCAACGTGCTCCTGAAGGGCGGTGTCGGCGGGGATCTCTTCGCGGCGGTGCATGCCTGGGTGGGGCACTGGCCGGGGGGGCTGGCGGTGGCCACGATCCTCTCCTGCGGGATCTTCGCGGCGATCTCCGGCTCCTCCGTCGCCACGGCCGCCACCATCGGCACGGTGGCGATCCCGGAGATGATCGCGCGGGGCTACGACAAGCGCTTCGTCTACGGGCTGCTGGCGGCGGGGGGGACGCTGGGGATCCTGATCCCGCCCTCGATCCCGATGATCGTCTACGGCTTCATCACCGAGGAGTCGGTGATCGCGCTCTTTCTCGCGGGCATCGGGCCGGGGCTGGCGCTGGTGGTGCTCTTCGTGCTGTTCGCGATGGTGCATGCGCGGCTGACCGGCCAGCACAGCCCCGAGCCAGCGGCCGGCTGGGCGGAGCGGCGGCGGGCGAGCCTGCGCGCGGCACCGAGCCTGGCGCTCGCGGCCCTCATCATCGGCGGGATCTATTCGGGCGCCTTCACGCCGACCGAGGCCGCGGCCATCGGCTTCGCCGCCGCGCTCGTGATCACCACGGTCGTGCTCCGCCGGCTCACCTGGCAGGGCTTTCGCGAGGCGGCGATGGAGGCGATGGCGACCACGGTCGCGATCCTGCTGATCGTCGCCGGCGCCAAGGTGTTCGGCAAGGCGATCACGCTCTACCGCATCCCGCAGGAGATCTCGGTCTTCATCGGGCAGACCATCGACACGCCGCTGGCCTTCATCCTGGTGGTGAGCGCCGTGCTGCTGCTGATGGGGCTGGTCTTCGAGGCGCTCTCCATGGTGCTGATCATGACGCCGGTCTTGCTGCCGGCGGCGATGGGGCTCGGCTTCGACCCGATCTGGTTCGGCATCTACATGGTGGTGATGGTGGAATGCGCGCTGATCACGCCGCCGGTGGGGCTGAACCTCTATGTGATCCAGGCGGTGGCGCGGGCCTCGCTGGCCGATGTCTCGCGGGGCGTGCTGCCGTTTCTGGCGCTGATGCTGGCCACGGTGGCGCTCCTCTACATGATCCCGGATCTGGCGCTCTACATTCCCTTCCAACTCTGAGGCGGCCCCTGTGAGAACCGCTCCAGACGCGGGCGGGCGCGCGGGCGCATCCCTGTGGGCGTTCAACCACAGGGAGATTCGTCGCGATGCCCAACGATCCAGAATGGCGCTACGTGAATGTCCGCCGCTTCTCCACCGACGAGGACAGCCTCGACTTCGCCGCCGAGGCGGTGGAGGCGACGAGCATCATCGGCGGCTTCAAATCCGTCTCCGGCATGAGCAGCGAGACCGGGAGCGTCGAGGCGTCGACGGCGCCCGGCCTTGGCCTCGGCGACGATCTGGGCGATACGGGTGAGGACGCGTTCACCTTCGTCTGAGGCCCCATGCCCAATGCTGCCGCCGACCGGCTCCGCGCGCTTCTGAGCGAGAACCGGCTCCATGTGATGCCCTGCTGTTTCGATGCGCTCTCCGCCAAGCTGATCGAGCAGGAGGGCTTCGGGCTCACCTTCATGTCGGGCTTCGCCGCCTCGGCCTCGCGGATCGGGGCCCCGGATCTGGGGCTGATGAGCTATGGCGAGGTGGCCGATCAGGCGCGCAACATCACCGAGGCGGTCTCGATCCCGCTGATCGCCGATGGCGATACCGGCTATGGCAACGCGATGAATGTGCGGCGCACCGTGCGGGGCATGGCGCGGGCCGGCGCGGCGGCGGTGATGATCGAGGACCAGCTCGCGCCGAAGCGCTGCGGGCACACGCCGGGCAAGGAGGTGGTGGGGCGCGAGGAGGCATTCGACCGGATCCGCGCGGCGGTGGATGCGCGGGCGGAGGACGACATCCTGATCCTCGCGCGCACCGATGCGCGGCATGAGCACGGGCTGGCCGAGGCGATCGAGCGTGCGGCGCGGTTCCATGAGCTCGGCGCGGATATCCTGTTCGTGGAGGCCCCGCGCTCGGCGGAGGAGATGCGGGCGCTCTGCGCCGCGCTGCCGGGGCCGAAGATGGCGAATATCGTGGAGGGGGGGGAGACGCCGGAGCTCTCCCATGCGGAGCTCCGCGAGATCGGCTATGCCATCGCAGCCTATCCGCTGAGCCTGATGGCCGCGGCGATGCGGGCAATGACGGCGACGCTGGGGGCGCTGCGGGCGGATGCGCCGCGGGCACCGCATCTGATGGACTTCGGCGAGCTCCGCAACCGCATCGGCTTCGACGCCTATTACGAGGCGTCGAGCCCTTATCGTTCGTCCCTGCGCCGTCAGTAGTCTCCGCGCGTCGCTCGAGCGCCGCCAGGAGGTATGGCGGCGATGGTCGGGTTGCGGCGGACGGACAGTGTTCGGGGCCGCGCCATCCTTCCTGCGCCCGCGCCCACCCACGTCATTGTGGCATCAGAGGTAAGAACGTTATGTGAACATTTGCACCCGGCCAGTCTTGTTCGAGGCGCGGATCGGGGTCCCGGGCTTGACCCGGGACCTCCTTGAGCGGGCTGGGCGGTGGGTCGGCATGGGTTGTGCCTGGCGCGGGCGGCGATGGTCAGGGGGCGTTGAGGGACCAGTCGTAACGGTAGGCATCGACGCGGCGGCGGCCGGCGAGCCGGGCACGCAGCGCAGGTTCGGCATGCGCGGCGATGCGGGCGATGACGGCGGCCTCATCAGGCCCGAAATCCTCGCGGAACCAGACATAGATCTTGGAGAGCGTGAGCCGGCCATCGGCGTCAATCTCGACACCGCGGGGGTCGTTGACATAGGCGCGCTCGGCGGCCTCGAGTGCTGCGGCGAGGCCCTCGGCGCGCCAAGCACGGGGCGCGAGGTTGGGACAGCCCGTGGCCGCGCAGTTGAGCGCGAAATGGATGCGCGGCTCGGCGAACACGGGGCGGATGATCCGGTGTTCGATGTCGTTGAGCGAGAGGGCCTGGCCCGCGATCTCCACCACCTTGCGGTCCCAGGGGCCGAAGGAGAGGGGGCCGTCGGTGATCTTGCGGATCGAGGCGACGGGGAAGTCGTCGAGGACGAGCGCGACGGTCTGGGCGTTGTAGAGGTTGATCCAGAAGGCGAGCTGCTGATCGCGGGTGAGGCGCACGACGGGCGTGGTCTGCAGCGATTGCAGGTAGTTGGCCAGGACTGCGCGGTCCGCCTCGCCGAGGCGGGCATAGTCGAACCGGTTCACGCCGGCGGCATCGGTCGAGAGATAGCGCGCCAGCAGCGTGTCCCAGGGGTCGTGGTCCACGGCGAGGCCGGGCGGCGGGGCCGCGGTGGCCCAGCGCGGGGCGAGGAGCGCGGGCTCCGGAAGCGCCGCGCGCTCGATGCTGGCGCAGGCCGAGGCGAGGAGGCCGAGGCCGAGGAGGAGAAGGCGCCGGATCATCGCGGTGCGTCGGCGCGCGCGGCCAGGGCGGCGGCGCGGGCGCGGCCCTTCAGGCGTTTGAGCTCGGCTGCGGCGGGCGGCATGTCGGGCGGCAGGGCGGGGGGCATCTCCGGGGCGGGCTCGGCGCTCACGCGGCCGGTGGCAGCACTCCACCAGCGCGGCCCCTCGGCGGTTTCCAGCCGCGCGGGGGTGAAGAGGTGATGGTCGCGCCGGGCGTTGTGGACGCACATGGAGAGCGGGCCCTCCTCGGTCGCGACCTTGAAGACGCAGGCCTCGCAGCGGTCGCGCTCGAGCGCCGAGGCGTCCATGAAGTTGTGCACGAGCACGGCGATGCGGTGCACGCGGCCGCGGCTGGCGCGGAGGCCGGGGCCGAGGCGGCGGAGGCGGCCGAGCCCGTGCGCCGCGAGGCGGAGCGCGAGGCCGGGTCGGCGGAGGGCGGCGCGAAGGGCGGTGCGGGCGAGCGGCAGATGCGCCTCGCCCGGGCGCTCGGCAGCTTCCAGGGCCGCGAAGACCTCGGCGAAGAGCGCCGGGGCGCCAGTGGCGGGGACAGCGCGCGCGCCCGCGACGAGGACGGAGGCGTAACGGTTGCAGCGCTCGTGCCCCACCGCGGCGCTGTCGAAATCGAGCGCGGTGCCGAAGCCCTCGGAGAGCGCGGCCATGACGCCGGTCTGGGTGACGGCGGCCTCTCGCTCACGCAGCACGCCCCGGCCGGTATCGGCCTGGAGCTGGAAGGAGGCGAGGGTGACGCGCGCCGCTTCCTCGCGGAAAAAGCGCGCCAGTGCAGGGAGTTCGGCCATGTTACCGGCATGCACGGTGGTGTTGAAGAGGACGCGGAGGCCGAGGCCCTCGGCGCGGGCCAGGTAGTCGCGACGGACGGTATTGAGCGAGACCTCCGTGGGGTAGCCGGCGCGCTCCTGGGTGAGGTCGACATGGAAGGCCACGTCGTCCAGCCCGGCGCGGGCAAGCCGGGAGAGGAGCGCGCGGGTCGCCTTGATGCCGTTGGTCATGAGGCAGGAGCGCATGCCGAGGCGGCGGATCTCGCGGCAGAGCGCCTCGAGGTCCTCGGCGGAGCGGAGCGTGGGGTCGCCGCCGGAGAGCTGCACCGA
>JBCBWF010000603.1:0-2270 GCA_039817245.1 Pseudomonadota bacterium
CCATATGCAGCCCGGAGATCGCCAAAAGATGCGCGAGCGACGAGATCCGCAGCGCCTCCGCATCCGCCTCCTCGATCGCCGCACGATCGCCCACGATGATCGCCGCCGCGAAAGCCCCCTCGGCCCCGGGCATCCGCGCGCGGATCGCATCGGCGATCTCCAGACGCAGCCGCGCGAGCCCCAGCCGCAGCCGCACGAACCAGGGATCCGCCCCCCCGGCGCCCCCAGCCCCCGCCGCGCCGACGGCCTCCGCCACCGGCACGCGCATCACCGGCGCGCGGCTGAAACCCACCGCACCCAGCCGCTCGAAATAGGCGCGCCGGGCGAAGTCGAAGGCCCCCGGCTCCACCGGCAGCCCCGGCGGCAGCAGCGTTGCGGTCAGCTGCACCCAGTCCCCCGGCCGCGGCGCCTCCGCCAGCGGCGTCGCCATCAGGCTGATGCGCGCGCGCCGCGGGCTGCGCTCGGGCGCCCAGCCGAAGAGCGTCACCCGCTCCAGCAGGACCCGCGGGGCGCCGCGCGCGGAGCGGTCGAGCACCGCCACCCGCCCCTCGATCGGCACCGTCAGCGCCGTGGCCAGCACCGGCGTCGCCGCGCGCCAGGCCGAGAGCTGTGCGGCCGAATGCCCACCCACCACCGCGATCAGCGCCAGCAGCAGCGTCCGCGCCGCCAGCCGCCGCCGAAGCCCCGCGAACACGGCGAAAAGCCCGAGCGGCAGCAGCACCAGCGCCATCGCCTCCGCCGGCGGCTCCGCCTCCCAGGCGAAGTACACCCAGATGCCGAGCCCCATCAGAACCGGAAACCACAGGATCGCGCGGCGCAGTTCCAGCGCCAGCGCGCGCTCCGCAAAGGCGGCGATGCGGCGCGGCAGAGTGCCGGACACACCCGAGGGCGACAGGCCCGGAAGGGCCGCGGCCGGCATCTTCATGCCGGCCGCCCCCCATCGGCGTGCCTCATCCCGGCTCGCTCCGTCTGGGTGCCCGCCATTCCGGCTACCCTGAACCCAGACTGCCATTGCCGCGCCCGCATCACCGCGCCCCGTGACTGCGCCTACTGCGCTTCGGAGCCGGCCCAGCGGGCCATGAGCGTGGTTAAGTCCGGGTTAATCCCGCCGCCCCCCGCGCCCTCCGCGCCCGCGGTTGATGCGCGGGGAACATCGTGTAGAACCGGCCCCGCAGCCGCCCCCTCCAGCCATCGAGACGCGCCATGACCGAGACGACCCCAACCCCGGCACCCGTGGTCACCCGCTTCGCGCCCTCGCCCACCGGCTTCCTGCATATCGGCGGCGCGCGCACGGCCCTCTTCAACTGGGCCTTCGCGCGGCATCACGGCGGCAAGTTCCTGCTGCGCATCGAGGATACCGACCGCACCCGCTCCACGCCCGAGGCGACCGAGGCGATCTTCGCGGGCCTGCGCTGGCTCGGGCTCGACTGGGACGGCGAGGCCATCCACCAGTTTGCCCGCCAGGCGCGCCATGCCGAGGTCGCCGCCACGCTGCTCGACACGGGCGGCGCCTATCGCTGCTTCGCCACCAAGGAAGAGATCGATGCCTTCCGCGAGGAGGCCAAGGCCGCCGGCCGCCCGCCCCTGTTCCTGTCGCCTTGGCGCGACCGCGAGGCGGAGGCCGCCGAGCGCGCCGCCGCCGGCGAGGCCCATGTCATCCGCCTGCGCGCCCCGCGCGAGGGCAAGGTCACCGTGGCCGATGCGGTGCAGGGCGAGGTCTCCTGGGAGGCCGCCCAGCTCGACGACCTCATCCTGCTCCGCTCCGACGGTACCCCCGTCTACATGCTCGCCGTGGTGGTGGACGACCACGATATGGGCGTGACCCACGTGATCCGCGGCGACGACCACCTCACCAATGCCGCACGCCAGAGCCTCATCTACCGCGCCCTCGGCTGGCCCGTGCCCGTCTTCGCCCATATCCCGCTCATCCACGGGCCGGACGGCGCGAAGCTCTCCAAGCGCCACGGCGCCCTCGGCGTCGAGGCCTATCAGGAGATGGGCTATGTGGCCGAAGGCATGCGCAACTATCTCGCGCGCCTCGGCTGGAGCCATGGGGACGACGAGTTCTTCACCACCGAGCAGCTCATCGACTGGTTCGGCCTGGAGGCGGTCGGGCGCAGCGCCGCGCGCTTCGACTTCGTCAAGCTCGCCAATCTCAACGGCCAGCATATCCGCGCGATGGACGACGCGGCCCTGCTCGCCGAGGTCGAGGATTTTTGTGCGCTGCGCAATGTCGCGCTCACGCCGGAGCGTCACGCGCTGTTGAAATC
>JBCBWF010000163.1:0-10433 GCA_039817245.1 Pseudomonadota bacterium
ACGGTCAGCCGCTCGGGGCTGAAGGCCCAGGCGACGTCCTCGGCGGTCATTTCCTCGCCGTTGTGGAAGGTCACGCCCTCGCGCAGGGTGAAGACGATGGACGTCGGGCTCTCGATCTCCCAGGCGGTGGCGAGGCCCGGCTTCAGCTTGCCGCCGTCGCGGTAGTCGGTCTTCACCAGCGTCTCGAAGATCGAGTACATCACGCGCAGATGGACGTTGGAGTTCTCGAGCGCGGGCTCGAGCACGTCCGGCAGCTTCTGAACGGCGACAGTGAGATCGCGCGCGCTGGCGTTGGCGGGTGCGAGCACGCCGGCGGCCGCGAAGACGATGGCCGCGAGCGCCGCGCGGATGCGGGTCTTGATGGTCATGGCGTTCCCCTGTGGTTGCAGGATTGGGGGTGACGCGGCGGATCGCCGCTCCCCACGCCATGATCGCCGCGCCGTGCAACAGGATTGCTCCCGGTTCGGCGACTTTTCCGTGTCAGACCGGGGCGGCCCCGCGGGACCGCCCCCTCACGCGTCAGGCCGTGCCCAGATGGTCGGTCTTGATCCAGACCCGCGCGCCCTCGGGCCCGGCCGTGGCCTCGAGGTCGGCGCCCACGGGCAGGCGCAGCCAGTCCCAGGGTTCGAGACGCGCGCCGCCTTCCTCGACCGCGCCCTCGAGCACGAAGAGCTCGAGGCCGGCGCGCGGCTGGAGCGCGATCCGCGCCCCGGGGGCCCAGCGCTCGATCCGCACCTCCTCGCGACCATCCGCGAAGAGCGGGAGCACCGCGACGCCCGGACGGCCCTCGGCCGCGACCGGCACCGCCTTGTCGGTGGCGATCCGCACATGCGTCCGGTCCTCGGGGTCGAACTGGTGGAGCTTCACCAGGATCGTCGCACCCGCCGCCGTCGCCGGCGTGTGACGCGAGGTCGGTGGGTTGCGGATGTAGCTGCCCGCCGGAAAGTCCCCGTGCTCGTCCTGGAACACACCGTCGAGCACGAGGAACTCCTCGCCGCCGTCATGGGTGTGGGCGGAGAAGGCCGCCCCCGGCGCGAAGCGGACGATGGTGGTCGCGCGGGCCACCTCCTCGCCGATGCGGTCCAGCATCTTCCGTTTCACCCCCGGCATGGGCGAGGGCACCCAGTCCGCCTCGGCCGCCTTCACGACGGCGCGGCGGGAGAAGTCGGCATTCACATGCATCGGTCCGCTCCTTTCCTCAGGGCCCAGTTGTCCTAGGGGCTCAGTTGCGCCCGGCCATCACGCCGCCATCGACGTCGTGGATCGCACCCGTGGTCCACCCCGCCTGGTCGGAGAGCAGGAAGGCGACATGGCGCGCGACATCCTCCACGCGGCCGACGCGGCCGACGGGGTGGAAGGCGTCGAAGGCGCCGGTCAGCGTCTCCTCGATCGCGTCGGGCGCGATGAAGGCGCCGTAGATCGGCGTGACCACCACGGCGGGCGAGACCGCGTTCACCCGGATGCCGTGCTCGCCGAGCTCCATCGCGAGGTGCTGGGTGAGGCTGTGCAGGCCCGCCTTCGCCATCGAGTAGGCCGAGGACGGGGTCGCCTTGATCGCCTGCTTCGCCCACATCGACCCGATATTGACGATCGAGCCGCCGCCATTGGCCTTCATGTTGCGCGCAACCGCCTGAGTCAGCAGGAAGGTGGCGCGGTTGAGCTCCATGTATTTGTCGAACTCCGCACCGTCATGCTCGAGGAAGGGCTTCGGCGCGAAGGCGCCGGCGGCGTTCACGAGCCGGTCGATACGGCGCGTCTCGGCCTCGATGCGCTGGCCGAGCGACTGCACGGCGGCGCGGTCGTAGAGATCGACGGAGAGCGTCTCGATGCGGCCCGCGGTCTCGGCCTCGATCTCGGCCTTGGCGCTGGCGAGCTTGTCGGCGCTGCGCGCGACGAGCACGACGGTGCGGCCTTCCTCGGCCAGAAGGCGCGCGGTGGCCCGACCCATGCCGGTGGAGCCGCCGATGATGTAGCTGACAGTCTCGGACATCGTTTCGTTCCTTGTGCTGCGCGTCCGGCCTCGCCGGCGCGGGGACGTGTGATTCTACCTATCAGTCGGTTGACTGATGGGCGACAGATAGAGAGGCCTGTAGCGGTGCGCAACCCTATCAGTAGATAGAAATCCTGGAGATGCCCGCCGGCGTCTCGCAGGCCCCTGCCAGGCTCCTCAGAGCCCGGGGAACCGTGCCGTGGCGTCGTCGAAGGCCTGCAGGTCGTCGAAGGCGCGGGCGAGGATGATCGCGCCCTCCAGCTGGGCGATGATCTGGAGCGACAGGAGGCGCGGGTCGGGGGCCAGGCCCTCGAGCCCCTCCGCCAGATGGGCGACGATGCGCTCGAAGAACCGCCGCGTCTCCAGCACCACGCTGGCCGGCAGGCCGAGGCTCTCCGCACCCAGCATGCCGCAAAGACACATTTGCCGGTCCGCCTCGACCGAGGCGCGGAAGGCCTTGCGATAGGCCTCGATGCGCGCATGCCCCGGCGGCGCATGGGCCACGGCGTCCAGGAAGCGCTCCGTGTAGTCAGAGGCCAGCCGGGCGACCAGCGCCTCCTTCGTGGGGAAGTGGTGGTGGACGCTCGCGCTCTTGATGCCCACATCCTCCGCCAGGTCGCGGAAGCTGAAACCGTTGTAGCCTGCCTCGCGCACCCGGCGCTCGGCCGCGGCGAGGATCCGTTCCGATGTGGATTGCGGCATGGTGCTGCTCCAGAATTCGTGCCGCGTCGCGGCTCTGACTATCGACCGGTAGATGGAGGCCGCGCCGGAAGCCGCAAGCGCCGGCCCCTCAGGGCGCCTCCGCCGGACGGTCGTTCAGCGCCCGCTCCGCCATCTCCAGATGCAGCGCGTCGCCGGTATAGGGATGCGCCCGGGCGAGCGCCTCGTTGAGGTCGCTGCCGAGGCCCGGCTCTGTCGGCGGGATCACGTACCCGTCCTCCCAGCGGATCGGACTGGTCAGCAGATCCGCATGGAAACCCTCGAACCGCTCGATGCTCTCGAGGATCAGGAAGTTGGGGATCGAGGCGGCGACCTGGATATTGGCCAGCGCCTCCACCGGCCCGCAGTAGAGATGCGGCGCCAGCTCCGCGTAGCGCACCGCGGCCATCGCGGCGATCTTGCGCACCTCCAGGATCCCGCCGACGCGGCCGAGCGCCGGCTGCAGGATCGAGGCCGCGCTGCAGTCGAGCACCCGCGCGAATTCATGTGCCGTGGTCAGCCGCTCGCCCGTGGCGACGGGAACGCAGGTGCTGCGCGCCACCTCCGCCATCCGCTCCGGCGCGTCCGGCGGCACCGGCTCCTCGAACCAGAGCGGCTCGTAGGGCTCCAGCCGGCGCGCAAGCCGCCTTGCGCCGGAGACGGTGAACTGCCCATGCGTCCCGAACAGAAGATCCGCCCGCGTTCCCACCGCCTCGCGCAGCGCACGGCAGAAGGCCTCGCAGCGCTCCAGATCGGCAAGGCTCGGCTGATGCCCGTCATAGACCGTGTAGGGCCCGGCCGGATCGAATTTCAGCGCCGTGAAGCCCTGGGCGAGATAATGCAGGGCTCGCTCCACCGCCCGCGCCGGCTCCTCGTAGACCGGATGCGCGCCCGGCGGCGCCTCGTCGGGCGGGTAGATATAGGTGTAGGAGCGCAGCCCCTCGCGGCAGCGCCCGCCCATGAGGTCGTAGACCGGCTTGCCGGCGGATTTGCCGACGATGTCCCAGCAGGCCGTCTCCAGACCCGAGAGCACGCCGACGAGCGAGGGATCCGGGCGCAGCGAATAGCCCCGCCCATAGGTCACGCGCCAGAGATGCTCGATGCGGTGGGGATCGGCGCCGAGGAAATGGCGCTCGAACACGTCGCGCACCATCGCCTCCACCACGCGCGGCCCGAAGCTCGCGGCATAGACCTCGCCAATCCCGGTGATCCCGCAGGCGGTGGTCAGCTTCACGAACACGAAGTACCGCCCGCCCTTGGAGGGCGGCGGGTTGGCGACGACGAAGACGTCGAGATCGGACAGTTTCATGCGTGCTCCGCGCTGGGCTCCCCATCCTCACCCGCCATCGCCTGCGTTGCCAGAGCCGGCAGGGCCGCTAGGCTGGCCATCCGCGACACGAGAGGGAGGACGGTCATGATCTCGTACAGCTTGGTGGCGTTCGGCAAGCCGTTCGTGGCGCAGGAGCGCGCGACGCCGGAGCCGGTGGGCCGCGAGGTGCTGGTGCGCGTTCGCCGCGCCGGGGTCTGCCATTCGGATGTGCACCTCTCGAAAGGCTATTTCGATTTCGGGGACGGGCAGAAGTTCGAGCTGGTCGATCGGGGGATGGCGCTGCCGATGACGCTCGGCCACGAGGTGCTGGGCGAGGTGGTCGCGGCGGGCCCCGAAGCGGAGGACGCGCCGATCGGCAAGACCATGCTGGTGCATCCCTGGATCGGCTGCGAGGGCTGTGCGGCGTGCTGCGACGGGCGCGAGAACGACTGCGCCGCCATGAAGCCCATCGGGGTGCTGCGCGACGGGGGCTATGCCACCCATGTGATCGTGCCGGATCCGCGCTTTCTGGTCGATGTGGAGGGGATCGATCCGAGCGAGGCGACCCCGCTCGCCTGCTCCGGCGTCACGGTCTATTCGGCGCTGAAGAAGGCGCTGCCCGTGGAGGAGGGCGGCTGGCTTGCCATCATCGGCGCCGGCGGGCTGGGCCTCGCGGCTGTCTCCATCGCGCGAGCGATGGGCGCGGAGCGGATCGTGGCGGTCGATCACGATCCCGCCAAGCTGCCGGCGGCGGAGGAGATGGGGGCGGACGCGACGCTCTGCTCGGCGGAGGGCGATGCGCGGGCGGCGCTGGGCGCGCTCACCGGCGGCCGGCTTCTCGCCGCGCTCGATACGGTGGGGATGGAGGGCACGGCGCGGCTTGCCCTCCTCTCGCTGGCCAAGACCGGGCGCTATGTGGTGGTGGGGTTGCATGGCGGCTCGCTCCGGGTGCCGCTGCCGCTCCTGCCCATGCGGGCGCTGACCGCGCGGGGCTCGTATGTGGGCTCGGTGCGGGACCTGCGCGAGCTGGTGGCGCTGGTGAAGGCGGGCAAGGTCCGCTCCCTGCCGATCAGCGAGCGCCCGCTCGACCAGGCCGACGCGACGCTCAGGGATCTGGAGGCGGGGCGCATCGTCGGCCGCGTGGTGCTCACGGCCGACTGACGGGATCAGCCGCGGACGCGCGCGTTCTCAGGGTCGTAGCGGCAGGGGGGGACGATCTCGCCCGGTACCGTCTCGGCGAGGCGGAGGATGCCGAGCCGGGTGCCCTCCGCCGCCAGCGCGCTCTCCACAAAGCCCATGGCGAGGTTCTCGCGCACCCGGTAGCCCCAGCCGGCGGAGGTGACGGTGCCGATGACGTGTGCCCCGTCCGCGCTGAGGATCGAGGCGCCGGGCTGCACCGGGGCGCGGTCGTCCCCGAGCCGCAGCGTGACGAAGCGCCGGCGCGGGGCGGGGCGGGCGAGGAGGGCCGCGCGCCCCGGAAAGGCAGGCTTGTCGCGCTGCACGAACCGCTCCAGCGCGCTCTCCACCGGGTCGAACTCGTCGATCAGATCCGCCTTCCAGTGCCGGTAGCCCTTCTCGAGCCGCATCGCTTCGGTGGCGTAGAGGCCGAAATGGGCGAGACCGAGCGGCTCGCCGGCGCGGCAGAGCGCGGTGTAGACGGCCTCGGCCGCCGCGATCGGCACATGGAGCTCCCAGGCCCGCTCGCCGGAGAAGCTGACGGACATCGCAACGGTTTCGGCCTCCCCGATCCGCACCGGCTGCACCATGAGCCAGGGAAAGCCGGCCGCGGACCAGTCGGTCTCCGGCGCGGCCGCGGCCAGGAGCGCCGGCGCCTTCGGCCCCGCGACCACCAGGATGGTGTGGGTCTCGGTCAGGGCGCGCAGCGTGACCGAACCGTCGCCGGGCAGATGCGCGCTCAGCCAGTCGAGATCGTGCAGCTCCGCCGCCGCGGCCGCGCCCCACCAGAGCGTGCGCGCGTCGAGATAGGCGATGGTCGCCTCGCCGAGCACCATGCCCTTGCCGGTGAGCGTGTAGCCGAGGCCGACGCGCCCCGGCCGCTTCGGCGTGCGCCCGCAGAGGAGGCCGTCCACCCAGTCCCGCGCGCCCTCGCCTGCGATCTCGATGCGGGTGAAGCCGTTGACCTCCATGAGGCCGACACGCTCCTGCACCGCCGCAACCTCCGCGCCGACCGTGCCGTGCCAGTTGGGCCAGCCATAGACATGGTCCTCCTCGAAGCCGGCATCGGGCTTGTAGAAGCTCGCCCGCTCCCAGCCATTGACCACCGCGAAGGCCGCGCCCTTCGCGGCCAGGAGCGGGGTCAACGGCGTGGTACGCTGGGGCCGCCCGGCGGACCGGTGCTCGTGCGGGCGATGGAAGCGGAACTCGTTCTGGTAGTCCTCCACCGCCTTCAGCGCCGTGAAGGCCTCGTCGGCATAGCGCGCGAAGCGGCGCGGATCGAGCGCCCAGGTGTCGTATTCCGCCTCGCCATGGACGATCTGCTGGGCCAGCAGCCAGCCATGCCCGCCGCCCTCGCCGAGGCCCGCGCGCAGGCCCGTGATGCACCAGGCATTGCGCCGCCCCGGGATCCGGCCGACCAGCGGCACCCCGTCCGGCGTGTAGGTGATGGGGCCGTTGATGATCGTATGGATCCCGGTCTCCGCCAGGCAGGGCAGCCGCGCGATGGCCCCTTCCAGCACCGGCAGCACGCGGTCCGGATCGTCCGGGCAGAGCGCCATGGTGAAGCCCGGATCGATGCCGCCGATGCCCCAGGTCCGGCAGTCCTGCTCGTAGAAGCCCACCAGCAACCCCTGCTTCTCCTGCCGGCTGTAGAAATCGTCCGAGGGGCAGCGGATGAGCGGCATGCGATGGCCCGCATCTGCGATCGCGGCGATGGGCTCGGTGAGGAAGTACTGGTGCTCCATCGAGGCGACCGGATGCTCCACGCCCATCATCGCGCCGATCTCGTTGCAGCGATAGCCGCCGGCGTTGACCACATGCTCGGCATCGATCGCGCCCTTGTCGGTCTCGACGATCCAGCTGCCATCCGCGCGCTGGGTGAGGCCGGTGACGGGGGTGTGGCGGTGCACCTCGGCGCCGGCCTTGCGTGCGCGCCGCGCCAGCGCCTGGCAGAGCTGGGCGGGGTCGATATCGCCGTCCATCGGGTCCCAGAGCGCGCCGATGAGCCCGTCGGTCTCGATCAGTGGATGGCGCCGGCCGGCCTCGGCGGCGTCGATCAGCTCGAACTCGACGCCCATGCCTCGGGCCATGGAGCGGAAATGGCGGTAGCCCTCCATATGCCACGCTTCGGTGGCGAACCGCAGGCCGCCATCGCCGTGATGGTAGTTGATCGGGTAGTCCGGGTCCTCCGCCAACTCCTTGTAAAGGTTGATGGAGTGGGTCTTGAGCCCCACCATCACCTGGATGGCGCCAAAATTCGTGACCTGGGCGGCGGAGTGCCAGGTGGTGCCGGAAGTGAGCTCGTCGCGCTCGAGCAGCATGACATCCGACCAGCCCTCCCGCGTCAGATGGTAGAGGGTGGAGCAGCCGGCGATGCCGCCCCCGATCACGACCACGCGCGCGCTTGTCCGCATGCCTTCCGCTCCGCTGTCCCAAGGTTGCGGGACTGTCCGGCGCGGCATGCGACGGCGTCAATCTCGGATCGGTCGGTTCGAAGAAGCCGAAGGGCCGGTTCGGAATTGTCCCACCTCGCCCGCGCGGCCTTGCGCCCGGCCCGGAGGGACGGGGATGCTCGGACGAGAATCGCGCGATAACCGGGGAGGTCGCGGCATGGGCGAACAGAGAAGCGCTCGCAGGGGTCGCGGCGCGCGCGTCGCTGCGCGCACGGCCGCGCGCCCGGAGGTGAACCCGGCGCCGCCCGGCCAGCGCGGGGGCGCGTATCGTCCGCTCTCCGAGGCCGATATCCGGCGGATCTACGACACCGCGCTCGATCTGCTGGCCGATCTCGGCATGGGCGAGGCGCCCCCGATGCTGGTGGAGGCGGCGGTGGCGCGCGGGGCGGAGGTGAACGCGCTCGGCCGCCTCGCCTTCCCGCGCGCGATGATGGAGGACATCATCGCGGCCGCGGCCCGGCGCTTCGTGCTCTACGGCCGCGACCCTGCGCATGATTTCGAGATCGGCGGCGACCGGGTCTATTTCGGCACCGGGGGGGCCGCGGTGCAGACGCTGGACATGGAGACCGGGCTCTATCGGCCCTCGACGCTGGTCGATCTCCATGATTTTGCACGCCTTATCGACCGGCTGCCCAATGTGAGCTGGTTCACGCGCTGCTGCGTGGCGACGGATGTGCCGGACAATCTGGAGCTCGACATCAACACGGCCTATGCGCTCTTGCAGAACACGCAAAAGCCCGTGGGCACCTCCTTCACGCTCGGCAGCCATGTGGACCCGATCGTCGACATGTTCGACATCGCGCTCGGCGGGGAGGGACGGTTCCGGGAGCGGCCGTTCTGCAAGTCCCATATCAGCCCGGTCGTCTCGCCGCTGCGCTACGGGGTCGATGCGGTGGAGGTGGCGATCGCCAGCATCCGCCGCGGCCTGCCGATCAACTGCATCATCGCCGCGCAATCGGGGGCGACGGCGCCGGCGACGCTGGCGGGCTTTCTGGCCCAGTCGCTGGCCGAGACGCTGGCGGGCCTTGCGATGGTGCACGCCTTCGCGCCGGGCTACCCGATGATCTTCTCCAACTGGCCCTTCGTGATCGATCTGCGCACCGGGGCCTTCTCCGGCGGCGGGGCCGAGAGTGCCGTGCTGAACGCGGCATCGGCCCAGCTTTCGAACTGGCTCGACCTGCCCTCCGGCGTCGCGGCCTCGATGGCCGATGCCAAGGCGGTGGATGCGCAGATGGGGGCCGAGAAGGCGCTCTCGGCCGTTACGGCAGGGCTCGCGGGCGCCAACATGGTGTATGAGAGCTGCGGGATGACCGCAGCACTGCTCGGCGCGAGCTTCGAGGCCTTCGTGCTGGATGACGAGATGCTCGGCTCGGTCTACCGCGTGCTCCGCGGTGTGGAGGTCAACGAGGAGACCCTGGGCGTCGCCGCGATCCGCGACGCGGTGATGGGCGAGGGCCATTTTCTCGGCTCATCGCACACCATGGATGCGATGCAGCGCGACTACATCTTCCCCCAGCTCGCCGATCGCGACCCGCCGATCACCTGGGCGGAGAAAGGCGCGCCGGATATCTGGCAGCGCGCTAGAGAGAAGGCGCAGGCGATCCTGGCCGAGCACCGGCCCAACTATCTCAGCGCCGCGGCGGATGCGGAGATCCGCGCCCGCCACCGCATCCTCACTCCGGAAAAAGCCGGGGGATAAGATAGAGATGAGCGGGCACGACGATGCGCTGATGATGCGCGGGCTCTACTGGTGGGGGGTGCCGACGCTCTTCGCCTGCCCGCATATCGAGGACCCGGCGGGGTGCGATATCGCGCTCGTCGGCATCCCACACAGCACCGGAAACGGGACCACGGAGCGCGACCAGCATCTCGGCCCGCGCGCGGTGCGCAACGTCTCGGCCCTGCAGCGGCGGGTGCATATGGGCTTCGGACTCGATCCCTGGGAGGCGGTCCGCGTGGCCGATCTCGGCGATGTGCCGCTTCCGGAAGCGAATGACAACGAGCGCTGCATCGAGCGGATCACCGAGTATTTTCAAAAGGTTGATGCAGCGGTTGCGCGGCCCGTGTCGATCGGCGGGGATCACTCGATCACCGGCGGCGTGCTGCAGGCGCTGGGCGGCCCGGGCGGGCGGCTGGCGGGGGGCGAGCCGGTGGCGCTCCTGCATTTCGACGCGCATACGGATGTGTTCACCAAGCTCGACCATTTCCTGGGCGCGAAGAAGAGCGCGGCCCATTGGGGGGCGTATCTTGCGGACCAGGGGCACGTGGACCCCAGATGCAGCGTGCAGATCGGTCTTCGCGGCAATCCGCGGACACTCGACTGGCTGCAGCCGAGCTATGATTACGGCTACCGGGTGGTCACGATGGCGGAGTATCGCGAGATGGGCGAGGCGGCCGCGATCGCGCGCATCCGCGAGACGCTGGGCGACCGGCCAGTCTACATCACCTTCGATCTCGACTGTCTCGATGTGACCGTCGCGCCGGGGGTCTCGAACCTCGAACCCGGCGAAGAAGGGTTCAGAATCAATGAGGTAAAGCGATTGATGGGGGCGGTTCGCGGGCTCAACCTGATCGGCGGCGACGTGGTCTGCCTGATGCCCACCAAGGACAGCCCGAACCAGATCACGGCGCTCTCCGCCGCCGTGGCGATGTTCGAGATGATTGCGCTGATGGCGGATGCAGGACGTACGGCCTGACCGAGGCGATGGGCCGAAGGGATCGGCCATCAGCGCAATCATCTCGAACATCGCCACGGCGGCGGAGAGCGCCGTGATCTGGTTCGGGCTGTCCTTGGTGGGCATCAGGC
>JBCBWF010000353.1:0-5208 GCA_039817245.1 Pseudomonadota bacterium
CCGGGGCGCACCCCGCAGGGGGGGCTGCGTTCCGGGCCCGGCGGAACCGCGGGCCTGGCCTCTCCGGGGCTGGGCCTGCACCGTTTTGGCCGTTAGCGTTGCCGGCAGGCGGGGCTGCGGGAGAGCGGGCATGACGGTCATCATCGCGGGCGGCGGCATCGGCGGGCTGGCGCTGGCGCTGGCGCTCGAGGCGCGCGGGATCGGGGCGCAGGTCTTCGAGGCCTCCGCCGAGATCCGCGAGCTCGGCGTCGGCATCAACATCCTGCCCCATGCGATCCGCGAGCTGGCGGGCCTGGGGCTGCTGGACCGGCTGGATGCCGCCGGGATCCGCACGGGGACGCTCATCTACCGCACCGCGCGGGGCCAGGAGATCCTGCGCCAGCCGCGCGGGCTCGGCGCTGGCTACGACGTGCCGCAGTTCTCCATCCATCGCGGCCGGCTGCAGGTGCTGCTGCTCGAGGCCGTGCGCGCGCGTCTCGGCGCGGCGGCGGTGGCGACCGGGCACCGGCTCGCCGCGCATGAGCGCACGCCCGACGGCATCGCCGCGGTGTTCGAGACCGCCGACGGCCCGGTTCGCGTCGAGGGCGGGGCGCTGGTGGCGGCGGACGGGATCCACTCCGCCCTCCGCCGCGCGCGCCACCCCGAGGAGGGCCCGCCGCGCTGGAACGGGGTCGTCATGTGGCGCGGTGCCGCCTGGGCGCCCGCCTATCTCGGCGGCGACAGCATGATCATCGCCGGCGGCATGAGCGCCAAGCTCGTCCTCTACCCCATCGCCTCCGATCCCGCCCGGCCGGACGAGCGGCTCACCAACTGGGTGGTCTGCGCCTCCGTCGCCGAGCCGGGCGCGCCCATGCCCCATCGCGAGGACTGGTCGCGCCCCGGCGAGATCGCCGAGGTGATGGCGCATGTGGAGGGCAAACTCGCGGTCGACGAGATCGACCTTCCCGCCCTTATCGCCGCCACGCCGGAGTTCTACGTCTATCCGATGTGCGACCGCGACCCGCTGGCGGCCTGGTCCGAGGGGCCGGTCACGCTTCTCGGCGATGCGGCGCATCCCATGTATCCGGTGGGCTCGAACGGGGCGAGCCAGGCGATCCTCGACGCGGTCTCGCTCGCGCGCCATCTCGCCGAGAGCCCGGACCCCGCCGCCGCCTTCGCCGCCTACGAGGCCGAGCGCCTGCCCGCCACCGCCGCGATCGTGGAGGCCAACCGGCGCGGCGGGCCGGAGCGGGTGATCGACCTCGTCGAGGCCCGCGCGCCGGAGGGGTTCGACGATCTCGACCGGGTCGCCAGCGCCGAGGAGCTCACCGCCATCGTCGGCCAGTACCAGCGCGTCGCGGGCTTCGCCGCCGAGCAGGTGAACCGCGCATCGGGAACACAGCCCGCATGAGGGCCTTCTTCGCGCCGGAGACCGAGCGCCACGACCCGCGCTTCTTCCTGATGCGCGGCCAGGTGGTCGCCAATGAGGAGCGCGCCGAGCGTGCCGCCGCACTCCTCGCCGGCCTCGCCACCGCCGGCATCGCGGCGGAGACGCCGCCGGCCGAGCCCGCGGGTGCGCTCGCCAGCGTGCATGCGCCCGACTATCTCGCCTTCCTCGAGACCGCCTGGGCCGAGTGGCAGGCGCTGCCGGGCGCCGGGCCGGAAGTCATCGCCAATGTCCACCCGCCGCGCTGCACGGCGCCGCAGCACCCCGGCCGATACCCGGGCGGCGTGGTGGGCCGCGCCGGTTGGCACATGGCGGACACGGCCTGCCCCATCGGCCCCGGCACCTGGGAGGCCGCCCGCCGCGCCGCCGACACCGCGCTCGCCGCTGCCGAGGCGGCCCTTGCGGGCAGGGATGCCTACGCCCTCTGCCGCCCCCCCGGCCATCACGCCTATCGCGACCTCGCCGGCGGGCACTGCTTCCTGAACAACTCGGCCCTCGCCGCCGCGCGCCTGCGCGAGGCCCATGCCCGCGTCGCCGTGCTCGACATCGACGTGCATCACGGCAACGGCACGCAAGGCATCTTCTGGGAGCGCGGCGACATCCTCACCGTCTCGCTGCACGCCGATCCCGACCGGTTCTACCCCTGGTTCTCGGGCTTTGCCGAGGAGCGCGGGGCAGGGGCCGGGGCCGGGGCCAACCGCAACCTGCCGCTGCCGCTCGGTGCGGGCGACGGGGACTGGCTCGCGGCCCTCGACGCGGCCATCGCCCACACCGCCGCCTTCGGCCCCGGCGCCGTGGTGGTGGCACTCGGGCTCGACATGCACGAGGCCGATCCGCTGGCGGGCCTCGCCATCACCAGCGCCGCCATCGCCGAGGCCGGCCGGCGCATCGCGGCGCTGCCCGCCCCGGTCGCGCTCGTGCAGGAGGGCGGCTACCCCTCCGAGGCGCTCGGACCCAATCTCGCAGGCTTTCTGCGCGGCTTCCTGGCCGCACGCCGGCCGGCCTGACCGGCGCGACCGGCGCGCCGCCCTGCGCCGCGCTTGTGCGTCTGCGAAGCGGCACTGTATGACGGGCTCATGCTGCATGACGGGACCGTGAAGCGCGACACCGAAACGCTCGGCTGGATTGGCCTGCCGGGCCCCGATGGCGCGCCCGCGGCGCTGCCCGATGCCGCGCGCTTCGGCGAGAAGACGGCGCTGCTCGCCCGCGCCGCCGCCCTCGGCGCCCCGGTCCCGCCCGGCTTCGCGCTCACCCCGGCCGCCGCGGCCGATCCGCAGACCGCCGTGCGCGCCTTCGAGGAGGGCCTCGCCCGGCTCGAGGCCGCAACCGGTGCACGCCTCGGCGACCCCGCCGCCCCGCTCCTTCTCGCGCTCCGCCCCGCAGCACTCCCCGGCGGGCTCGGAGACGGGGCGGGCAGCGGCGGCGCCATCGCCCCCTCGATCCTCAATCTCGGCGTCACCCCCGCCGGCCTGCCCGCGCTCGCCGCGCGCTTCTGCCCCCGCACCGCGCAGGATCTCGACCGGCGCTTCGTGCAGTCCTTCGGCGTCGGCGCCCTCGGCATCGACGCGGACGCCTTCGACTACGCGCTCGACGACGCCCTGCGCGCCGCCGGCTCCGCAAGCGAGGCGGAGCTCGACGCCGCGGCGCTGGCCCGCCTCGCCGCCGACTGCCGCGCCATCGCGGCCGAGGAGGGCGCGCCCGTCCCCGACGACCCGCGCGCCCAGCTCGAAGCCGCCCGCGCCGGCCTCGTCGCTGCCTGGCAAAGCCCCCGCGCCGCGCTGCGCCGCGAGGCCCGCGGCGGGCGCGCCGAAGCGCCGCTCGCGCTGATCGTCCAGGTCATGGCAATCGGCCTCGGCCCCGAGGCGGGCCCCGAGGCGGGCCCTGGGGCGGGCCCCGAGACGAGCCGCGAAGGCGCAGCCGCGCTCTCCGGCGCCGGCCTCGCCACGCCGCGCTGCGAGGAAACCGGCGCCCCCCGCCTCGCCGGCCGCTTCCTGCCCGCAGCCCAGGGCGAGGAGGCGCTCATGGGCCTGCGCACGCCCATGCTGCTCACCGCCGAGGAGCGCGCCGGCCACGGCCTCGCCGAGCCCGCGCTGGAGGAGGCCGCCCCCGCCGCCTTCGCTACCCTCCGGGACGAGGCCCGCCGCATCGAGGAAGGCCTCGGCGACGCCTATGGCATCGACTTCACGCTGGAGGCCGGCCGGCTCTGGATTACCGAGCTCCGCCGCGCGCGCCGCTCCGCCCGCGCCGCCGTGCGCATCGCCGTCGACCTCGCCGATGCCGGCGCTATCGGCCGCGACGACGCCCTCCTGCGCATCGACCCCGCCGCGCTGGAGGCGCATCTGCACCCCAGCATCGACGCCGAGGCCGTGCGCGACATCATCGGCCGCGGCCTGCCCGCGAGCCCCGGCGCGGCCTCCGGCGCCCTCGTCTTCACGCCGGACGCCGCCGAGCAGGCCGCCGCCGCCGGCCGCGCCGCCATCCTCGCGCTCACCGAGACGAGCCCCGAGGACATCCGCGGCATGCACGCCGCCTCCGCCGTTCTCACCGTGCGCGGCGGCATGACGAGCCACGCCGCCGTCGTCGCCCGCGGCCTCGGCACGCCCTGCGTCGTGGGCGCCAAGACCCTGCGCCTCGGCCGCCACACGCCCCAGCTCATCGCCGCCGACGGGCGCGTCTTCAACGAGGGCGACATCGTCACCGTCGATGGCGGCTCGGGCCAGGTGATCGCCGGCGCGGTGCCCACCCGCCCGCCGGAGATCACCGGCGCCTTCGCCCGCCTCATGGGCTGGGCGGACGAGACCCGCCGCCTCGCCGTGCGCGCCAATGCCGATACCGGCGCCGATGCCCGCGTGGCGCGCGACTTCGCCGCCGGCGGCATCGGCCTCTGCCGCACCGAGCACATGTTCTTCCAGGGCGGGCGCATCGGGGCCATGCGCCGCATGATCCTCGCCGGCAATGCCGAGGACCGCCGCGCCGCGCTGGCCGAGCTGCAGCCGATGCAGCAGGCCGATTTCACCGATCTCTTCACCGAGATGGCCGGCCTGCCCGTGGTGATCCGCCTGCTCGACCCGCCGCTCCACGAGTTCCTGCCCCATGCCGCCTCCGAGATCGCCGAGCTCGGCCGCACCCTCGGCCTCGACGCGGACGAGGTGCAGGCCCGCGCGCGCGAGCTCGCCGAGTTCAACCCCATGCTCGGCAAGCGCGGCTGCCGCCTCGGCATCGCCTATCCCGAGATCTACGAGATGCAGGTCCGCGCCATCCTCGAGGCCGCGATCGAGGCCGCCGCGGCGACCGGCAAGCCGGTGGTGCCGGAGATCATGATCCCTCTCGTCTCCGCCGTGCGCGAGCTCGAGCTCCTGCGCGAGCGCATCGACGCCGTCGCCGAGGCCCTGCGCAGCGAGCGCGCCGCGATGGTGGACTACCGCGTGGGCGTCATGCTCGAGACCCCGCGCGCCTGCCTGCGCGCCGGCGACATCGCCGCGCTGTCCGACTTCATCAGCTACGGCACCAACGACCTCACCCAGATGATCTACGGCCTCAGCCGCGACGATGCCGGCCGCTTCATCCCGGACTACGTGGCGATGGCCATGATCTCGCCCACCCCTTCGGCATCGAGGCTGTGGAAGGGGTCGCGCTCGAAGATGCCTTGGGCCACGTAGTCCGGGATGAAGCGGCCGGCATCGTCGCGGCTGAGGCCGTAGATCATCTGGGTGAGGTCGTTGGTGCCATAGCTGATGAAGTCGGACAGCGCGGCGATGTCGCCGGCGCGCAGGCAGGCGCGC